>JAFDDT010000128.1 GCA_019310725.1 Deltaproteobacteria bacterium
TTTTGGACAGCCAGCGAATACTGATGCCCTTCACAGGCTGCATCTTACCCCTATAGGGGATGCTTTCTACCTTTAGATCTCCTATATTCTTACTGTTCACGACTTCCATGATTGACTCCTTTGAGATGAGAGCGAATTGCTCCACCTTATCTGAATACGCGCTTCACCGCCTATTTTTTTTCACTGACTGCTGGAAAATCGCCTTTCCCGCCTCTATCTGCTGGCTTGAAAGGCTATCCTATTTCATCCATACATTAAGCACTGCCTTATGTCAAATGGTGAGGGACCATCCCTTTTTTCAGATCCCTTCAGGCCCTGAGATTTATCCTGAGCATGGTCGAAGGGCCTCGTCCCGCATAACTTCTCCAACAATGAAAAAGGCGTTAAGAGAATATCTCAACCGCCTTTAGACCTTGATTCTTGACGTTCTGCACCTTGACCTTCGCACCATTTATCCCCTGTATGGCTTCATTATTCTCATCGAATGTTCCGGTATAGATGTCACTTACCTTGAAGAGCGCATTTCCCACACCAGACTGGGTGACAGAGACAAGGAGGTTGATATCAGTGGTGGGGTAGTTGGTACTGGTCACACGGAGATAGAATGTGTAAGTACCTTCTGATACGGCCTCAGTGTGAGAAAAGGCAATGCTCACATCATGGGTCTCTCCCACGGCCATATCCCCTAAAATTTAAATTGTTTACAATATCCTCTCTATGGGTATATTATTCTATTATGTCATGGACGGTCCTGTTAAAAGGAAAGTTCATAAGCAAATCAGGAAACTGCCCCTTGCCGTTAAAGAAAATTTATTTACCCTGTTGCTGGAAATTGAAAATGAAGGGCCTGTCCGAGGTAACTGGTCCAATTACGGAAAACTCGGAAAAAGCAGACACCATTGCCACCTGAAAAAAGGACAGCCCACCTATGTTGTGGTGTGGGAAGTGAAAGATAAACAAATCAAGCTTGTGGAGGTGACCTATGTTGGAAGTCACGAGAAAGTACCATACTGAGGATGTCAGAGAAGCCCATTTCATGGGGCCGGCCGAAAAAATCAAAAAACTTGCTCGGGCAGCAAAATCTCTCGGCCTGGCGGATATTTCTGATTCAGTGCCGTGGCGCGATGCTTTTCCGGAGTTCGATGATGAGTCTATACCCAGTGTGACACTGAGAGGAGCCAGGAGAAAGGAAAATCTAACTCAAAAACAGCTCGCTGAACGGACAGGTATTCCTCAAAGCCACATCTCAGAGATGGAAAATGGAAAGCGGCCCATTGGAAAAGAAAGGGCCAAAAGGCTTGGAAGAGTTCTGAATATCAGTTATAGAGTTTTCCTTTAAATTACAATTATGATCCTTTCAACTTTTTAACCTCTATTCAGGAGGTTACCCCATGGAGAAACACCTCAAAATGTGCCAGCCGATCTCCTGCCAGGCCATTTTAAGTCCTGTTGCGTAAATGGGGTCATAATTAATAGACTTTGACCAAAAGAACACTATCAACGCGTCATATTCGTCTCCAGGCGGCCGGTGACCGCCCATGCAGATGCAACCATAACTTCGCCTGCCATTTACATCCTCCTTCGGGATGCCGTGGGTTCGAGCGAGAACGTTCATTCGACGAATCGACTCGCTGTCGCCCACCCATTTGTCGGCGCCGCAGTCGCGGCCTAAGACTCGAGCTCAAGAAGATGATTCTCGAGGATCTGGTTCTTGTAATCCCAAGGTCCGTTAATCCCCTCGAGTTGAAGGTACCACTCGGCGGTCTGGACGAGCACCTCCGCCTCAATGGTACCGCAGATCTGCCCTGCGATGACATTAACTCCATACCGGGCGGCCTCAGCCTTGAGCAGGTTGTAGACGCGGTGAAGGGGTGTCTTCAAAGGGTTAGTTATCTCGCAGGATACCTCCACGCAAGCCTTGCCCGTCCGGCGATGAGTCTGAGGTAGACCGATCACGCCCTGGATGTTCGTGAAGCCTCCGTGCTTGCCACGCACATAACTGGCCAGCTTTTTCGCGATCGATAAATCCGTCGTGTCCAGCACCACGTTGAAATACGCGTCGTGTTCTTCCAAGGCGCCGACGATCGTGGCTCCCGCCGTCGGATGCAACTTAGCCGGCCCGATGTCGGGAGCCCGCTCCGGATCCACGAGGACGGCCTCTTTGAGCCCCTCGTAGTTGCCCTTGCGGATGAAGGTCAGGCCCTCCTTCTCCGGGCGCCGTGCGTTCTTGCCGGTGAAGTAGATGGGCACGTCGTACCGCTTATACAGCTCCTGGCCAAGATCCTCGGCGAATTCCTTGCATTCCTCAATGGTAATGTCCTTGGCCGGGTAGATCTCGATGGTGTCCACGGCCCCGATACGCGGGTGGCGGCCGTGCTGCTTCACCATGTCGATGAGCTCGTAAGCCTTGCCGGCAGCGTCGAGCAATGCCTCTTTCATCGGCTCGGGGCGACCTATAACCTCGGCCGGCAGGCGGTCGAAGTCAGAATCGGGCTCGTACCCAATGAGCTTCACGCCGTCGCGTCTCCTCAGCTGGTCCATGATCGCCTCTATAACATCTGGGCGCGTGCCGTCACTAAAATTGGGGTCCGAGAGAATGTAACTTGCCATTTGCCTAACTCCTTTCGATAAGTGTTGTAATTTCTGAGGAATTTTCAGCCACAAATTCCTCATCGTTCCAGCCGACAGGGTTCATGCACCAGGAGAAAACATAAGAAAACATAAGGGTCTTCATTCTTGACAAAATATTGTGATTTTGGTGCAGAGCGTTCTTAGGTACCGCAATATCTGCACCGAGGTCCATCTTTCCCTTGGAATTGAGACAAGTATTTCAGGGGGCAAAGATCCAGCAATTTACAGACTAAGAGAGAAATAAGACAGCAGGCAAAGCACATATTTTGTCATCTCCTGACATCACCATGACTAGAAATCCGCCACCCCAATAAAGCAACCGCCACCTCCACCATCGTTGCCACTTGGCGGGGCAGGCGCCGCGGCTATGCCAGGACCCGAAGGATCAACAACGATCCTGTTTGCCACTCCATCGGCATCACCGAAGCCTCCGTCCTGCAATTTTAACGTAACCGATTCTCTATCCGCACTGAAGGTGGCATACGCTGAGTAGTCCTGCCAGCCGTTTACCGGGTCATACTTGTACCACTTCGCATCACTCGGTGCGAAAAGGGGTGAAAACGGAGCCGTGCTGGTGCTGGGCTTAGAGGCAAGCAAAAAAGGGGAACGTTCTTGTCATGGAGAGGTGTTTTTTCTATTGACTCGCCCTTTAATGGGTGACCCTGATTTCTCCCCATTTTCTCCGGAACAAATATATACCCATTGCTATACCGGCTACTACTACTCCATATATATCCGTCTTTATCTCTGGAATAGCAATCAGAAAACCAGAAACAAAAGTGGCTAATCTTGCAATCCAGCCAATCTTCCCCACTCCCCACATATACCCTTCTAGCGAACCGCTTATTAGGATTACACCTAACAAGGCTGTAATTACCATATAAAATATCTCCGCAGGGGAACCCCCTTGAAGCACTAAAGCTGGGTTCATGACGAAGAAAAAGGGGATAAAATAAGTTATCATTCCCAAACGCATAGCATAAAAGCCGGTCTTCATAGCGGGAGCCTCGGCAACAGTAGCGGCCGCAAAGGCACCTATAGCGACAGGCGGTGTAATATAAGAAAGCATTCCGTAATATAGCACAAAGAGATGTACCGCTAACAGGTTAAGACCTAATCCAACCAAAACAGGGGCGATCATCAAGGCGAGGAAGATATAACATGCTGTAATTGTCATCCCTGTTCCCAGTATTAGGCTTGTACCAGCACCGAGTAAAAGGAGAAGGAATAGATTTCCGCCTGCTATCCCTATAATTTCACTGGCGAAGGCAGATGACACACCTGTCATTGTCAGGGCACCTATCATTAATGACACCCCAGCAAGGACAGCCGACAATTCAGCTAAAAGCTTTCCTATGCTTTCTATGAATCGTATTAAACCCTGTATATTGAGCCTTGTTTCCTTTCTGAGCATAGTAAGAGCTAACAATGCTGCCGTAGCATAAAAGGGCGCCTGAGCCTCAAGCCTTAGGTGAGCTACAAACCATATGAGTAATAAGAAAGCAAAGATATAAAACCAGCCTTCCTTCATAGTCTGCCTTACTGTGGGGATCTCTGTACGGGGTAAACCGCTAATACCTTTTTTTGCCGCATAAGCGTCCACCTGCATTAGTAACCCTGTGAAATATAAGATAGAAGGAATTACCGCTGCTATGGCAACATGCATGTAAGGTATGTTTAAAAACATAGCCATAATAAAGGCTGTAGCCCCCATTATGGGGGGCATTAGTACACCTCCTGTAGAAGCACAAGTCTCTATTGCCCCTGCATAATGAGCCTCATAGCCTGACCTTTTCATGGAGGGGATCGTCACAGAACCGGTAGTAAGCACATTAGAAATTACGCTTCCGCTTAGGCTACCAAAAAGACCACTGGCGATAACTGCTACTTTAGCTGGCCCTCCTCGCATGTGTCCCAGCAACGATAAAGAGAGATTGAGGAAAAACCTCCCTCCCCCAGTAACTGTCATAGCAACCCCAAAAATCATGAAACCTATGAGTAGATCACCAAGGACCCTTATTGGTATTCCCATAAGTGACTCGGTACCCATCGAGTGTATCCTCATCGTTTTCAGAAAAGAGAATCCAAGACCCGTAAAAGGCGATGGAATGTAAGGAGCAAACATAGGAAAAAGGAGAAAAAAAAGGCAGAATGTAAGAAACACTATACCGGCGGTTCGCCTTACAGCTTCCAATACCAGCAATAATAAAATCGTTCCTAAAACAGTTGGCATCATTGGGGCAACAAACATCCACCCTTCAAAAAACACCTCAAACCCATGAATTGAAAAATAAACTAGGATGCCAAGGGAAAGGACAAAAAACAAGACATCATACCAGGGTACTATGTCCCTTCGGCATATTTTGCTTGGTGGAAAAAAGAGGAAGACAGGGGGCAAAAAAGTAGCAAACAAGGCATAATAGTAGCTAATCTCATAAAATGAGATGCCAAAACGAGCAAGGATAAAAAAAATCTGAACGGCACTCAAGCTGATCCCTGAGAGGCAAAGAAAGACAGCCGCCCCTCTCCACAAACCTTTTAGTTCTCTATATCGTGGAGCTGTCAAACTTTTCGGTTCAGAGGTCCTTCCTCCTCTTATAGAGCTACTCATACTTTTCTCTCCTTTCATTGGCTTCCTAATCAATCAATAACATTAGAAATAAGCTAGCTCTCAAAACTTAGGTGAAGTGGAGGTTTATCCCTCCACTTCACCTAAGTTGATACTCGCTATACCGCTTAGTTGCGTTCGTAACTTTGAAAGTTATTTTGTTTTTACTAGTACTTTTTACTTTACTGCTGGAACCTCATATCCTGTTATTGCCCTTTGTCTTTCGTGCCATTGTTTTTTAAGCATTGCCGGTTTCCATTTATCCGCTAACGCCTTATCTAGGGTAGCTCCCCATGCATCTTTTAGCTTTCCTTGCAACTCGAGTTGTCGTTGATTCCACTTTTCATGTTTAGGGGTCCACAAACCCTTCTCCTTAAAATATTTAATTGCTCCTGGGTGGTAAATATGAGGAAATCCCTCAATGCCTAAAGCAAGATCTATTGTGTATACCTTCCAAGCTCCAGTCATGTTATGAAGTCTCTCAAGGTTTTCACCTATTGTTTTCGTGATCTGGTAAACTAAGTCCGGATTGGTGCGATCGTATACAACAAAAGCGTATGCATGCATATAGGCCTCTAGAGGTTTTTCCTTTGATAGCCCAGGTCCAATAGTAACTTTACCTGGGACTCCCCAAGGTGCTATTTGAAGGAGACGCTTCCAGCCTTCAGTATTTTTATGAGCGAATGGTAGCCACTTAAGACCACGGGGAGATGCTTCCAGCTCATACAGAATAGAAGTAACAGGATTTGTAATGGGTGCCACATCAACCTGCCCGGCCATAAGTGCTTTAAACTGTGCCGTATATCCTGGTACAGTTACTTTTACCACATCTTCCCAAGTAAGTCCGGCAAAGGCCAGGAAAGATTGGGCAAGAATGACAGTAGACTTATGCGGAAGAACGGCTACCCTTTTTCCCCTGATGTCCGCCACTGTATTTATGTCTTTGTGAGATTTGGTTGTTATCATACCCAGGTATGCAGGGCCTAGCCACGCCATCTGCAATGGTTGCACACCCCACTCATAGGTAGCATAATCTTCCAGACCTAATTGCAAATTATACATCGCATTGCCAGGAAATATTGCAATTTGAGCAGTACCACTACGTAGGAGATTTGCTCTTGGCTTTTCGGCACCAATAGGAATCACCCTTATTTTGGCCCCTGTCTGCTCTTTTAGAACCTCTCCCAGTGCCGTAGCTGAGGCATGGCCTGATGAACCTATCCGAAGGGTAGTTATACCAATCATGTCGGGTATTTTGGGGTTGGTCATTTCCGACGATTGTACTGATACAGGTGCAATTAAAAAAAGACCCGCTACCAACGACACCACTAAATAAACCAATAATTTTCTTTTTTTCATTTGTTCCGCTCCTTTTTGTTAAGTCCGGTTCTAAATCTTCCTACTTACAATTTTTTTAACATATGTTTATCACCCCCTTTCGAAAAACTGACATTTTCTCGAGACTCCGGGGTACTCCTGCCCGGAAACCACTAATTTGCCGTTCTGTTTTATTACACATTGATTGTGATATTACCTCCAGACATATAGGTTCCAATAATGTTACCTTTTGTAATTGGTAGAAGTAGACAAGACGGATGATCTGCATCGTGGTATACCGTAATCCAGGAGGGAGTTTGCCTCCAAAGGTGTCCTTGGGCAATGGCCTCGAGAAAATTCTTCGGCTTTTCATCATCCACACAGCTGATTTTAAGCACAATGCGGTGTCCTGCTTTAAAGAGATTCCCCGTGGGAACGACATTTATGTTGAACTCGTAAATTTCACCAGGCTTTAAAGGGTCCCTTTTTGTATGGGGATGAACTGGTTCCCAAGGTTTGGACTTATTCGGATCAACTTCTCTCTGTGAACCTCTTAGCCAGCCCCTTGTAAGTAATCTCTCTTCACCCTCCGGGCTTACATCGAGGAGACTAATGAACCATAGAACTTCATCATCTGTCGTGGAAGCATAAAGAGTCAACTTTATTGGACCAATAACTTCTGTATTTTCCACAAGGGGTGGCGAAAGAAACTTGAGACCACCACGGAGATTGAAAGGATTATCCTCAAAAGAAGAATTACCCTCATTCGGCCAGAATTCATGCTCACTTAAAAGCCCGTTGGCATGCAAATAAAAAGGTGTCCAATGCGTCTCTGGTAAAGGCCATTCATTTGTAGCCTTCCACTCACCAGTACCCATCACGAAAAGCCTAATCGGCGGCTCCTCCATTATCTCGTTATCTATTCCTTTGAGCCAGTGGTCGAACCACCGCAATGACTCGTATTGATACTGATACACAGGGCGATCCAGATAAATAGGTGGACCGATAGTCATCTTTTTTGGTGCAGATATTTTTTCCCAGCCTCGAAACGCACCGGGGAGGTGCAGCCCGTATATACCCCAACATCCCCCAAGATAAGTTGGGGTCCTAATTTTTTCATGTTTGACAGCACGCTCTTGCCAATATTCCCCATCAAGCTTGTTAAGTACGACATCTACAATCAATGGGCTAGCATCTTTTTGAGGATTTGATAACGCTTCAACGATAGATGGCTGTGCAAATATTTCTCTATCCTGTAAAGCTTCGGCAATTGCTTTTTTGAATTTTTCATCTCCCAACTTCTCACGAGTCCAACTGGACCAAGGAGTTCTATTATCAACTCTCCTTTGAAAGGTTCTATTAGCCCACCCACAAACAAAACCGTGAGCAAAAATTCCTCCGTGGTAGTACTTGTCTCCGTAAAAATCCGTGTAACCAAAAGGCGCAAATAGGGCCTTAAGGTGTGGTGGGTTGAGTACAGCTACCTGCAATTGAGTTACAGCAAAAGACGAGACTCCAAACATTCCTACATCGCCACTACACCAGGGCTGACTTGCTATCCATTCAATGATCTCATACGTGTCTTGAACCTCTTGCGGACTATAGTTAGTATATTGCCCTTCTGATTTTCCAGTTCCACGCACATTGGCAATGACATGTGCATACCCTCTACGTGCATAGAAGTAGCTATCTCCCGCCTCAACAGAGGCATTCCTCTCGGTCATCCCACGAGGCATTGCGGGTGAGGATTGCCAGGATTTTTCATAAGGATGAGTTCCTAGAATACCCGGGAATTTCCCGCTAGCGTGGGGGCGAAATATGTCACAATCTATGATGAGTCCATCACTCATGCGGATGGAGACATCACGATCAACTACAACATCATATTTTCTCTCAGAAGTGCGCCAATTTTTTGTAATCATCTCAATGTCCCTCCCTGATATGTTTCTTAAACTATACGTACGTTACAATAAATCTGGTCGCAAGGCAAAATCTTCTTATGGTTTCGAAGCAAAGAACTTTGTTTGAAGTCTCCAACTGACTGTTCATATACATTAAAGGAATTGGAGTTATTATTCTGACTAATCTGAAAGAGGGGAATGTTGCTGCAAAGCCTACTTAGGTAGCACAATTTCAACATCGATGTCCCTTTTCCCGCTACATTAAGCACCGCCTTATGTCAAATGCTGAAACAGCACCCCTTTTGTTAGATCCCCTCCGTCCCTGAGGTTTATCCTGAGCATGGTCGAAGGGCCACCTCCCGCACACCTCCTGCAACAACGAAAAAGGCGATCAGGAAATAATCTCAACCGCCTTCAATCCCAATACTTAATAATTAAGATGTGGCCCTGGGCTTCTTAAAATTGATAGACATACGACTTCCTCTCCGGCTAAATGTCCCTATGAGTCAACCGCAGGATATTTCCAGAGTAGATCATCTCCTTGTCCTCCTGAGGGATGTCCAGGTGCTCGATTGAGGTAATTGCCTCACGGATGTCGCCGATTACATGGGGATACTGACCGTGTCGTAATAAAACCGTTTGAGGTAGTCCATGGCCGGGGCCGAGATGTTCTCCTGGCATTCGGGGTAAGCCTCGTAGCAGTTTTGTATCCGTTCTGCCAGGTAGGGAATGGCTCCACCTAAGTGGGATACAATGAACGTGAGATTAGGGAACCGGTCCATCACCCCTCCCATGATTAATCGTACCACAGCCACACAAAGCTCCATCTCAAAGCCGATCATGGGACCAAGCCGGTAATCCTTGTAAGTCTCCTTATCCGCTGGAGCCCGTGGGTGTATATGGATGGGCAGGTCGTAGTCGGAGATCCGTTCATAAAAGGGATAGAGGAGTTTGTTGTCCAGGCCCAAGCCGTTTATGTTAGTGCCGATACAGGCTCCCTGGAAGTTCAGTTCATCGATACACCGTTCGAGTTCCTTGACTGTTCGGTCAGGATCTAGGAATGGTAGAGTGGCAAGGGCCATGAAATGGCTTGGGTGGTCACGGCAAATCTGGGCAATCTCGTCATTCACCACCCGAGCAAGGGTTTCACCCACTTCCACAGGAAAGATGTCTACGCTGGGGGCGGATAAGGTGAGGATCTGCATGTCAAAGCCAGCTTTGTCCATATCCTCTATTCTTTGGTTAACGTTTTCCATGGGAGAGGTGATGGTGACCACCCTGTTTCCGTGTTGAACGAGGATTTGCCTCCCCCACTCATCTTTCTCCACAGAGATGCCAACCGTTGATCCAATTTTTTCCAGTTGTTTCAGAAATTCGGTGGGATAGAAATGGTTGTGGATATCAATTTTCATTCATGTCTCCTTTCTGAT
>JAFDDT010000129.1 GCA_019310725.1 Deltaproteobacteria bacterium
ATCAGGCATTGGAGATGAAGCTTATTGACCGGATCGGTTATTTAGACGATGCCGTTGAGGAAATGAAGAAGGCGCTTAAACTTGAAGATGCTAAGATTGTTACCTATAATCGACCTCGTAGCTATACGGGAACAATTTACTCTGGATTGCCAGTCACCTCGCATAAGGAAATAAACCTGATCGCCATCAACGGAGATGGCCTTGCCGCTATTTCCGGACTGCAATTTATGTACCTATGGAGACCATAGGCCTTTTTGTGCAGGGAGTTTTTGTATATCAAGTGAAAAAATAAGCGCCGAGATTACTGGTTTTTTATGCAGGAGATTGATTTGAAAATATATCAATTGGACTCGATTGTCCAAATATGCGCTGGAAAGGGCAGGCAAGAAATACCTTGACAAAACTAAATCTTTGTACTTAATACCTATCTATCCTGATAAAAAATTAAGGATTTACATGGGTTTTTTTACATGTAAGGAATTTTATTATTTTTTTTAACCAAAAGAAAGGAGGTACAAAATGAAAAAGTTATTTTTATTAACCTTAGCGGTCTGTTTGGTGGCTTGTTGGTGGATAACTGGAAGTCCGGTTATAGCTCAGGCTAAAACAGTCAAGATCGGAGCTATCTACCCTCTCACCGGTGGAGCGGCTGCTGCAGGGCGCGAGCTTAAAGCCGGGGCAGAATTATCTGCGAAGATCGCCAATAATATGATGCCTGGATTGGATATGGATATGGCAAAGAATGCTGGCATCAAATCCCTGGGCGGAGCCAAAATTAAACTTATTTTCAAGGATCACCAGGCAAACCCCACACTCGGCGCTGATCTGGCCAAGAAACTCATACTGGACGATAAGGTTGATGGTATGCTGGGTTGCTACCATAGTTCGGTGACAAAAACTGTCAGCGCCGTATGCGAGCAATACGGTGTTCCCATGATTAACGGCACCTCCACCTCGCCTGCTTTGACAACAAGAGGATTTAAGTGGTTCTGGCGGACTACTCCCCACGATAAGTGGTTCACCAAGGACCTTTTCGAATTGCTGAAGGGACTGACACAGGGTAAGGTGAAGGGCGTGAAGGCAGTGCCCGAAAAGGAGATCAGCAATCTGGCCTCGGCCTGTGAGAAGACCGAATGGGGTTCTCACGTCTCTAGTATCATCAAGTCCCTTGCCAAGGAGTATGGCTTTAACCTCAGAAAATCTCTCCTGTATACGGCCAAGGCGCCAGACCTCTCCAGCGAAGTGCGTTCCTTGAAGGCTGCCCGGCCGGATGTAATGCTTTTTGCATCCTACACCTCTGATGCTATCTTACTGGTCAAGACCTTAAAGGCCCAAAAAGCCAAACCCAAGATCATCTGGGGCCAGGACGCCGGGTTTGAGAAGCCAGAGTTCCGAAGCACTCTCAGGGATAGCATTGTAGGCATTTTGACCCGAACAGTTTTTCTCCCTAAGGTAGCCCAGATTAAGAAGGTAGCCGGACAGGTCAACGCCCTTTATAAGGGGAAGACCGGCAACGATTTAGGTGGTGCCTCGGCGAGGGCCTTTACAGGTGTACAAACCTGGGTCCATATCTTAGAGAAAGCCGGCTCAACAAAACCTGCCGATATCCAGAGGGCAGCCAACGCCATCCGTATCCCGGGTGATCAACTTGTAGTGCCCTGGGCCGGGATTCAGTTTACCCCTTCTGGGGATGAGCTGGGTCAGAATGTGCTGGGATCCGGCCTCATAGGTCAATATCAGATGGTTGATGGCAAGTTAGTGCTTGAGATTATCTATCCTTTTGACGTTGCTACTGCTGACATGATCTTTCCTTTTAAATGGTTCTGATACCATTGTTCTCTAATATGAAATTGGTGTTTGGGAGATTTTGATGGATATTCTGGTAAGTTCCCTGTTTGCCGGTTTGCTTATAGGCATGGTCTTGGCCATGGTGGCATTGGGCCTGACAATAATCTTTGGGGTGATGGAAATTGTGAACTTCGCTCACGGGGAATTTCTCATGGTTGGTATGTACACGGGCTTGTTGACGGCTCAGGCCACGGGGATGGAACCTCTGTTAACCCTGCCAGTTGCTGCGGCCGCAGGGTTCTTGCTGGGTATCATCTGCTATTTCGGTTTTGTCAAGTTTGTCATCAGGGGTCCCATGGTGGCTCAGCTGCTTGGGACCTTTGGGTTGATGATTTTTTTAAGGAATCTGGCCCTTCTCTTTTTTGGCGCTGAAGACCGTGCCATCCATCAGGGCATTTTAGTTGGCAAGAGTTTTAATATAGGAATGGGCGTCATTGCTCCAGCCACCAAACTGGCAGCAGCGGCCCTCTCTGTGATCGCCTTCTGGGCCGTGTGGTTGGTTATAAATCGGACAAAAATAGGCAAGGCCCTTACAGCCACATCCTTGAATCCCCAGGGAGCTCGATACATGGGCATCTCCACAGAGAGAATGAATGCCCTGGCGTGGGGTATCGGTGGAGGTACGGTGACAATCGCCGGGGCACTTCTTGTCAACTTCTGGTCGGTTAATCCTTTCATTGGGCTATTGTTCACCATGATCGCCTTTGCAATCGTGGCATTGGGCGGTTTTGGTAGCGTGTCAGGGGCCTTCTTTGCCGGACTTGCAGTTGGCGTCATTACCGAGATTCCAGGAATCTGGGATTTCTTAACATACATCTTTAATTTTGGCTGGATGGCGGATGTGCCCATGACATCCCTTAAGTACATGTGGGTGTATCTGGCATATTTCGTGATCATGATAGTTCGCCCAAGGGGGTTGTTTGGATGGAAGCGTTAAGCAGCGCCTTGGATTTTTCGGACTTTCCCCGCCTCGACATGATCATTGCCGGAGTGCTCGGCGGTCTTCTGGTAATCTTTCCGGCCACTCCACATTCCGCTTTCGCTATGGCTACCATGATCCAGTTTCTCATGTTCTCGTTATACGGAATGGGCTGGAATACTATTGGTGGATATGGCGGTCAGGTGGACCTTGGAAAGGCCCAGTATGTTGGCATTGGGGCCTTCACGACTGCGGTGTTGATGGTTCGGTGGGATGTGCCATTTTGGGTATCCATGCCGATCGGTGTTTGTTTTGCTGTTATCTGGTCATTCATTATTGGCTACCCCCTGTTTCGGCTGAAAGGGCATTATTTTGCCATTGCCACCATTGCAACCTCCCTGGTTCTCAAGGATATCTTTGAGGTCTGGGATTTTGTGGGCGCTGCCTGTGGGATAGAAATCTCACCCATTAAATATAATCCACCGGATTTTCTGCATCTGATTTTTAAGGAAGATATCTATTACTATTATGTGATCCTAGGTTTCTTTTTTCTTGGAATTCTGTATGTAAACTGGTTTCGGAAATCCAGGTTGGGGTTCCAACTGCGTTCGATTAAAGACAATGAAGAGGTTGCCAAATCATTGGGTATCAACGTGCACTGGGCCAAGATAAAGACCTATGCAATTGCCACCTCCTTCGTGAGTGTAGTAGGCTCATTTCATGCCTGCTATATCAAAAACATCGAACCCGAAGATACCATGAGCCTGGATATCTCTATACTCATCGCCCTTATGGCCATGCTTGGTGGAGCGGGATCTCTATGGGGGCCTATCATCGGAGCGGGCGTTTTGATACCCCTAAAGAGCTATCTGAAGGAGTGGTTGGGTGCACGGGCAGGTTTGATCGGGATTGACCTGATTGTTTACGGGGCCATTATTATGCTCGTCTCAGCAGTGGAACCCCGTGGGATATGGGGTATTGTGGAGAAGGTGCGCCGGAGAAAGCGAAACTGATGGCATTACTTGAAGTTCATAACCTGACAAAATACTTCGGCGGATTGAAAGCCAATGAGGATATCTCCTTCAGCATAAAAAAAGAGGAACTGGTGGGCCTGATTGGGCCAAATGGGGCAGGCAAGACCACGCTTTTTAATTGCATCGCTGGATTATACCCAGTTTCCTCAGGAAAGATCATCTTCAGTGGACATGATATTACCGCACTAAAGGACTATGAAGTGGCAAGACTTGGTCTGGCAAGGACCTTTCAGGTCTATGTGGCATCTGGTGATATGACCGTAGTAGAAAATATCATGGTAGGGTGCTTTATGCGCACCCGGTCCAGGTCACAGGCCAAGACTCGTGCTGAGCAGATAATGAAGGATTTTAAACTGCACGATCTCTCAGATTATATTCTTAGCGAGCTCCCAGTGGCCTCTCAAAAACAGGTCGCTATTGCCGCGGCTGTGGGCACTGACCCTAAAATGCTTCTTTTAGATGAGGTAGCTGCTGGTTTAAATCCCAGCGAGATTGAAGATATCATGGCTACCATCCAACATATACACTATAACATGGAAATTACGGTGATGCTGATTGAGCACGTCATGGAATTGGTTATGAAGATCAGTGATCGCGTGATTGTTTTGGACTCCGGTCAAAAGATCGCCGATGGCAATCCTGAGACTATTGCCAGAGATCCAAACGTAGTCAAGGCATACCTTGGCGAGAGGTACGTCCATGAGCACGCAGGGGAGTTAACATAGGCCATGGCTGAACATATCCTACAAGTTAAAGATATAAAGGTTCGATACTCAAGCATACCGGTCATTCAGGGTCTCTCTTTAGCTGTGGACCCGGCTGAAACTGTGTGCGTGGTCGGAGCTAACGGATCCGGTAAGTCTACATTTTTGAAGGCCATAATGGGAGCTGTGCGCGTGTTTGATGGTGAAATTTTGTTCCAGGGTCGAGAGATTAAAAATCTCAAGACTGAGGAAGTTGTCCGTACGGGTATTACCTATGTACCTGAGGAGAGAATGCTTTTCACTGCACTCTCCGTGGAGGAGAATCTATTGTTGGGTGCCTACACGCTTAATGATAAAGAACGTATTCAGGAGAACCTGCAATTTGTCTATAGCTTCTTTCCACGCTTGAAAGAACGCCGAGACCAGGCCACCCTCACCCTATCCGGGGGTGAAGCACAGATGGTGGCCATAGGCCGCGGCCTTATGTCCAATCCCAGTTTACTTATGCTGGATGAACCATCTCTGGGGCTTGCTCCTCGCTTGGTGGACGAGGTCTTGGATACCGTCCGTAAGCTTAAACGGGAGGGAATGACCATCCTCCTGGTGGAACAAAACGTGCGTGAGTCCCTGGAAATTGCCGACAGGGGCTATGTGCTTCAGACAGGAAGGATAGTCCTGGAAGGCACTGGGGAGGAGCTAATCAGGAGTGATGTAGTCCGTAAGGCCTTTTTGGGGATTTGAGATTGAGAGCTAAGGGGATTGAGAAACTTTCTCCCAGGGAGTTGCGTTTACGTATCCGCCGTGGAGAATGGGCAAAGCCAACTGCAGGGCTTGCTATGGGCTATGTTCAGGCAAATGTTGTTATATTGCCTTATCGATACGCCTTTGACTTCTTTCTTTTCTGCCACAGGAATCCAAAGCCGTGCCCAGTGTTGGAGGTCTTGGCGCCAGGACAATACGAAATAGACTCATTTGCATCCGGTGCAGATATTCGCACCGATGTTCCCCGCTATAATGTATTCCGCCACGGTGATTTAAAGGATACAAGAAAGGACATACAAGAGCTCTGGCAGGATGATTTTGTCACCTTTTTCCTCGGCTGTAGCTTTACCTTTGAGGACGCACTGATAAAAACCCATATCCCGGTACGGCACATCGAAGAGGGGAAAAACGTTCCTATGTATATCACCAATATCCCGTGCAGAGATGGCGGGATATTCCGTGGTCCTCTGATTGTCACCATGCGGCCTATACCACTTGAAAAGGTAACCAGGGCTGTCCAGATAACGGCTCGCTATCCCTTTGTGCACGGGTCCCCTGTCCACATAGGAAGCCCGGAGAAGATAGGGATAAAAGACCTGTCCGGACCTGATTTTGGCGAAGCAGTAAAGGTCAAGCAGGGCGAGACACCCGTTTTTTGGGCATGCGGCGTGACACCTCAGGCGGCCCTTTTGAATGCCAAGCCCGATATCTGTATCACACACACGCCGGGCCATATGTTTGTATCAGACATGCTGAATGAAGAGCTGGCCACCTCTTAGGGCGGCCTGCATAGTAGACCTTCCTTAAACCTTTTGATCCTCTCCTCTATCTCCCTTATTGCCTTATATGCCTTATCTAAAGAGACCTGTTCGAATTTCACAATATCTCCAGGTTTTATCTGCCCTAAGAGAGGTAGATCTGCTGTAATCACAGTGGCGATCTTCCTGTAACCGCCGGTCACTATTTCAACCAGGATGATAATGGGTTGACCATCCCCTGGCACCTGGATGGCGCCGGGGATTACTCCCTCTGAGATGATCGACTCATGTACATTGGGCCTTCTTTCAATTATTGGTCCAGTCATCCTAATACCGGTACGGTCCGATTGAGGATTCACCTGGTAGTAAGAATTACAAAAGGTGGTCTTAGCCTTCTTGGTGAATTGTACGTCTTGCGGGCCGAAGATAACTCTTAGACGCCATTCACTCTTATAGCGAGGGATCAGGTCTTGAGGGAACCATCGTCCTTCGGTTTCGAGGTGAGGTTCGGGTAAGTGAGCAGTGAAGATGTCGCCTTTTTTCACAGGCCTTCCATCCAAACCACCGAACCCAGAGGAAAGATTTGTAGATCTGCTGCCAATAACCTCAGGCAAAAAGAATCCCCCTCCTATAGACAGGTATGAGCGACAGCCCCCTTTCATGCCTCTAAACGAAAGGGTATCGCCCTCCTTCAAGATAAGGGAGACCCACATGCTGAGGGGCTTATCATTATAAAAAGGCAGAAGGTCCCCACCGGTAACGGCAATGGCTACATCTCTGAGAGCCTTGATTTTTAATCCAAACATAGTGATTTCAAGGCATGCCTCATTCTCTTTGTTCCCCACGAGCAAATTGGCCGCCCTTAGCGAGAAGGTGTCCAGCGCGCCGCTGGGCGGAACACCGTATCGCCCATAGCCGAACCTCCCCAAGTCCTGAAAAGTGGTGAGGGGACCCGGTGTCAGAACTTCTATGGTTTCTACTGCTGCCATTGCTTGAATACTTCCTCTCCTATTGAAAAGAACTGCACCAGATCGCCCATCTCGAGGAGGGTGGGAGGTGAGTGTAGCGGGTTGAAGAGCTTCAGGGGTGTGCGACCGAGGATTTGCCATCCCCCAGGGCTCTCTGCCGGGTAAATACCAGTTTGCGTCTGGGCTATAGCTACAGAGCCTTGAGGAATTACCGTCCTTGGGGTTTCCCTGCGTGGAGTAGCAAGGCCTTCAGGTAGTTCTCCCATATAGGGAAAGCCTGGCATAAAGCCGATCATATAGACCTGATATGTGGTTCCCGTATGAAGCTGGATTACTTGCTCAATGCTTATTTTGTGATATTGTGCTACCCATTCCATGTCAGGC
This sequence comes from Deltaproteobacteria bacterium, assembly GCA_019310725.1. Classification (GTDB taxonomy): domain Bacteria; phylum Desulfobacterota; class DSM-4660; order Desulfatiglandales; family B25-G16; genus JADFWK01. The sequence goes on from JAFDDT010000129.1 coordinate 7,378, forward strand.
CCATATTTACCACCATAGACAACGGGAATTTCCACTGTTTTGGGTTCAGGGATCTTTATTTTCCCGATCTTTTTTTTGAGAGCCTCCATCTTGGTTTTTATCATAAAGAGGTCGATCTTGAGCGGGTTGTATATAATGAGGAAGGATCGGTACGCAGGAACAATTTCGAGGAGGCCTTCTATTGGGTTTTCCAATATAATGGCATAAAACTCCCTCACTCGTCGATTCACCTCAGGACTGATCTCATCCCCTAATTCGACGAGCACTGACCGATCACCCATGATTCGATATTGGAATTTGTCGTAGAGCATTGCTTTTTACTACAGGAATTGCCCCATAGGTGTAATCTCTACTCCGGACGAAAGGAGGCTTTCCCTGATATGTTTTACCAGCTTTACCGCTGCGGGGTTATCACCGTGGACACATATGGTATCGGATGCTACCTCGATCTCAGTTCCATCCTTGGAGGCGATCTTATCCTCGGTCACCATTTTGATAACCCTGTCCGCCGCAAATTGATGATCATGAATCACCGCACCTGGCTCCCTTCGGGATACAAGCGTGCCATCACTGTTGTAGGCCCTGTCTGCAAAGAATTCAAAGACAACGCGGATGTCGTATTGTTTTCCTATTTCTTGGACCACATCTTTTTTGGGTCCAGGCAGCATGACGAGGATGAGATTCTTATCCAGTTTGGAAACCGCTTCTGTTATCGCCTCAGCGATACGCATATCCTGAGCGGCCATATTGTAGAGCGCACCGTGGGCTTTGACATGCTGAAGTTTCATTCCCTGTGAGGTGGCAAAAGCTTGAAGAGCGCCAATTTGGTAGGTGATATAGTCCCGAACTTCCTCCAATGTCGCGTCCATATTTCTTCTGCCAAAGCCTAAGAGATCGGGGAATCCTGGATGCGCGCCCAGTGCCACTCCATGCTCTTTGGCAAGGGCGATGGTACGCTTCATCGCCGTTGGATCTCCAGCATGGAATCCGCATGCGATATTGGCTGAGCTAATAAGAGGGATTACCTCTTCATCGAGGCCAATCTTATAGACACCAAAGCTCTCTCCTACATCAGCATTAAGGTCGATTTTCATTTCTCTATGCTCCTTTCTATTTTATTTAAAAAATCGCAACTCAGATTCAGTGTTTTGGGGTTCATCCGGTTCTTTTGATACACTAGACTGTCTCGTAAGGTAGTTCAGAGTGAGATCTGCGCCACCTGAATTCTCCCAACCGCGAACTTTGAACCTTATAGCCTGAATACAAAAAATCGTGTAACTTCTCAATAAGTTGGGGTATCTGTCGGGCAATAAGGCACAACAAGGCCTACATAAAGTCAGGGAGCATGGGTATGTCTTTTTTTGCTCCATGCCCTTCAACAGGGGGCATCAGTGTGACCCCATAAATCGGGACACACGCGCAACGCGGATTTGACTATTATGCTGCATGTCGGTAGGTGTCCCGATTTATGGGGTGTCTTAAGCATTACTTATAGGGCATGAGACAAAAAAAGACATACCCATGCTCCTTTAAATGATATGCCGCACTTTTTAAGCTGATGCCCCAGCTTATTGAGAAGTTATGCTTTTATCCTAAGATTTTCTTCATCAACGCTATCAGTTCCTCTGGTTCCTCTGGTTTTTCAATATAAGCTTCGGGTTCAGGCACAGATTGACCGGCAAATTCATCTAAGA
>JAFDDT010000130.1 GCA_019310725.1 Deltaproteobacteria bacterium
ATGATGAGTCTTAGCCGAAAAGGGCCTCCCAGCGCTTTACCAGTATCGCATAAAGACAAGTTCTGAAAATAATTTTCCTTCTTAAGCACTTGATCCTCATGAGAATATATCTGTTTCCCACTTGCTCTGATATCCCGCAGGCTGAAATGAGCTCTTTCCCCGTTGATCCTTTTGCCGATGCCTATTTTTCCCATCTGCTCAAAGGCATAGATAAAGTAGGGAAGGTACTCGTTGGCCTGGCCGAAAAGGAGAAGTTGAAAATCAAAGGGGTCCTGCTTTTGGAAATTGATTTCTGCGGTGGCGGGTGGCTCAATCACGAATGGGTGAGGGGGTGATGCCATCCTGGTGTCTCTTGATTCCTGATTGGCAGACTGAGTTTCAAAGACCACGGAGTAAATGCATTTGGATTTCAAAAGACAGGTCGAACACTCCTGCTCTCTTAAAGCACAGGCTACCTTTTTCAAGGCTTTTCCAAAGACACCCCGAAAGGTTGATCCCTTATAATAAGGCAGGATTGCGTCATCTTTAAAAAGGCAAGAAAAAAGGTACTTACCATACAGCATGGGGATTTCCTTATTTCAAAAGTATCCCTCGATCGTCTTTACACTCAAATACGTACGCTCCAAGAGAAGGATTCGAGCATTAGACCTAGCATCCTGAATTCAAGCACAGAACATTTGCAAGGTTGCTGCTTGCAATACAGGTAACCTATCTCCATACAGAGAAACCAAAACCCCGCTTTCACATTGAAAAACGGGGTTTGTGGGCAATCAGTTCATGACTACCTCTCTTAAAGATTGAACCTATTTGAGCAAAACGAAAAGAGTTTACCGAAGTTCTGATAACTGGTCAAGAAGTTTCGTCAATTTGGTGAGGGTTGTGATTTCCCCGAGTAAGAAGGGTCAAGGTTGGAGAGGTATCAGAGATGATGGAGTTTGATAAGAAATTCGATTGTCTTATCCACTTCCTGCCGAATCTTATCTTTTTCTGGCCCTTTTGTCATGTAAGGCCGGTCATAGAGACTACTCACCTCCATTTCAGGACCAAACATCATCCCACCCACCAGGCCAGCAAACTCATCCACTGGTTCAACACCGTTTAAGATAGCCCAGGCCAGTGTCCAGCACCGGGCTGTGCGATAGATATCATAGCCACCGCCACCAGTAGCCAAAATCTTACCGCATAACCCCTTGAGTTCCCGAACGATCTGGGTATACGAATTGTTTGTCAGCATAAGGTCAGTCAACGGATCAGACACCAGGGAATCTGCACCTAATTCAGCAACCAAGATATCCGGCTCAAAACCCTTGATAAGGGGAACCACGACCCGGCTAAAGACCTCTAGATAGATCTCATCATCTGTCTTTGGGGGCAAGGGGATGTTCACCGTGAATCCCTCACCACTGCCTTCTCCTGCTTCCTCTACAAAGCCCGAGTATGGATAGATGTGTTTTCCCGATTCATGCACGGATATGAATTGAACCCTGTTTTCACTGGAAAATTCCTCTTGAACAGCATTTCCGTGATGGGCATCAATATCCACGTAGGTAATTCTCGCTTTACGATCGACTGCCTCTTTAATGGCTATAACAAGGTCATTGATGTAGCAAAATCCCTCTGCCCGGGATCGGCAGGCATGATGATACCCGCCCAGCGGATTGAACACGATGTCAGCGTCCTGATTCAATATCTTTTCCATTCCCTCCCAGGTTGCACCTGCACATTTTCTGGACCATTCATAGATGCCCGGCAGCGGAGGATTATCCTCTGACCCAATGCCATATTTGAGCATTTCCTGAAATATTTCCCCCTTTCCGACACGTCGAAGCACATCAAGGTAGTCTTGGCTATGCGCAAGAAGAAGCTTTTCCTGTGCCAGGGATGGGGGTTTTTTCAGGGTCATATATTCTCGGTCCAGAACCCCATACCGGTAACAAAGGTTGAGGGTTTTCTCGGCTCGTTCAGGCTTGAAGGGGTGGTCTGGTCCAAAATCATACCGGGCCAGTTCGTTTGAATAGTAGAAGATGGAATGCAATTCACAAATCCTGTATTGCTACTGCGCTGGATCCTCCAATGTATCCTTGACCAATTCTTTGAGCCTTCCTGGATCAATAGGTTTGGTGAGATACAGGTTGCACCCGCACTCCTCTTCACTTTGCAGATCCCTCGGCTCGGTTTTTGCGGTGAGGATGATTATCTTGACATTACTCATTTCGTCATCTCGCTTACGCACCTCTCTGGCGAGATCAAAACCTGTCATTCTGGGCATGACCACATCCAGAATCAGCAGGTCAAAGCGCTCTTGATCCAAAATCTCTAATGCCTCCCGGCCTCGGGTAGCGACCCTTACCTCATATCCTGAAGAGGCAAGTAGCTCCCGCAGGGCTTCAAGTACCAGTATGTCATCATCAACAACCAAGATCCTATGAGACATTGTTTCCCCCTTGGCTCTGGTTGGTTCTATCTCTTGCACCTCCAGCCAGATAGACCGGCAGGCTTACGATAAACGTTGTACCCTTATTCGGTTGGCTCTTGACCTTGATTTTACCCTGATGGGCCTCAACAATACGATAACTAATCGAAAGTCCGAGGCCGATACCCTTGTCAGAGTCCTTGGTGGTAAAGAATGGGTTGAATATCTGTTCTATATCTTCTGTTGTCATTCCTATGCCTGTATCGCTGACCCTGAGTTCAACCTGCTGGCCTCTTTGATTCAGATCTGTTTTAATGGTTAAGGCCTTTTTTGAGCTCTCCTTCATGGCATCTCTAGCATTGGAGATGAGATTAAGGAGTACCTGCTCAATCTGATTTTTGTCCCCGAAAACACGGGGTAGATTTTCACCTAGTCTAAGCTCTGTTTCTATTGTCTGATTGAGCAACTGCTGGCGAGTTATGGCCATAACCGACAGTACAGCATCGTTAAGATCCATCGCGGTGAATTCGAATTCAGACTGCCGGGAAAACTCCTTCAGCTTCAGAACGATGTTTTGAATCCGTTTGTTGCACTCCTTGATCAGCCCAATCCTCTTTTCTAACCCCTGTCTATCATCTACCTCACCCTCTAATAGGTGTAGAAAGGTGTCGGAGGCCATGAGGGGGTTATTGATCTCATGGGCCACACCGGCTACCAGATCACCCAGGGCCCTCATCTTAACCGCCTGGATCAATTCTGCCTGGGTAGCTGACAGCTTTTCAGAGAGCTTTTTCCTGGCGCTAATATCCTGAAATACACCCATAGTTCCTACAATTTCGCCATAATCATCATACAGCAAGGTGTCAGAGGTCCTGATGGGGATGATTCTTTCTCCGATCTGCATGTCAAATTCATAGTTCCGTATGCGTCCAAACTGCTTGAGTTTATCCATTATTCTGCGTGCTTGGTCAATGCCGTCTTTATAATAGTTGCATATGTGTTTTCCAATGATCTGGTGCCCACGAAGCCCGAGAAGCTCCTTGAGTGCGCGGTTGGCATAGGTTATATAACCCTTTGTGTCTGTGGTAACAATGGCGTCGATAGAGCTTTCCAGTATATTTTCCATGAAATCCTTCGAGCTTTTGAGCTCCTTTTCCAACCGAGATATGTTGGGCATGTCCTGCGTTATCTCAACAATGCCCTCAGGGTTGCCCTCGGAATCTTTTAGGCAAGTAATGGTAGAGAATGCAGGGAAGATGTGTCCGTCCTTATGACAGCGATGGAGCCTCTCTTCTGCGCAACCTTTAGTTCTTACGCGCTCGGCAATATTTTCGAAGAGATGTGTTTTCCTGTCATCTTCTGAAAAGGTGAGTTCTGGCAGATACCTATCCTTTGCCTCTTCTGCGCTATATCCAAACAAATTGACCGCCCCCTGATTGAACAGGATGATTTTGCCTTCAAAATCCGTAACGATAATAGCGGTATGGGTTGCGGAGTCAAGTATACTGCGCAAAATCCTGGGGGCAGCCATATTGTTATGTATCTTTCTAGTTGACTAGAATTCTTGCCGTTTGCCTTATATTGCCCTCAAAAACAGCAAAGGTCAAATCAAACATTCCTCTCTACACAACCCTCTCGGCCACCAACTTATCAACAACACTGGGGTCGGCCAGGGTGGTTGTATCACCGAGTTGGTCTATATCTCCAGAGGCAATCTTCTTTAAGATCCTGCGCATAATCTTTCCGCTTCTGGTCTTGGGCAAACCGTCGGCCCACTGGAGCTTTTCTGGCGTTGCAATGGGGCCGATCTCTGTCCTCACATGTTTTACCAGTTCCTTTTTTAGCTCATCGGTCTTTTCTACACCGCTATTCAAGGTAACAAAGGCATAGATGGACGTTCCCTTTATTTCATGTGGGTAACCGACCACAGCGGCCTCGGCGACCCTAGGATGGGAGACAAGGGCACTTTCTACCTCTGCTGTGCCCATCCGGTGGCCAGAGACATTGATAACGTCATCTATCCGACCGGTAATCCAGTAGTAACCATCCTCATCCCTCCGTGAGCCATCTCCGGCTGTGTATTTCCCTGGAAACTGCACAAAGTAGGTCTCCTTGAATCTGTCCGGATCACCGTAAACCTCTCTCATTAATCCAGGCCAGGGTCTCTTTATACACAGAGCACCGGAACATGGCCCCTCGAGTTCTTTGCCATCATCATCCACAATGCAGGGCTCGATTCCAAAGAAAGGCACGGTAGCCGAACCTGGCTTTATATCTATGGCACCGGGAAGCGGGGTTATGAGAATTCCCCCGGTCTCGGTCTGCCACCAGGTATCCACTATGGGGCATCGACCTTTACCAACTATGTTATAATACCACAGCCAGGCCTCGGGATTAATAGGCTCGCCAACGGTTCCGAGAAGCTCGAGGCTACTGATATCGTGCTTCTTCACATATTCATCTCCTTCTTTTGCAATAGCCCTGATAGCAGTAGGGGCTGTGTAAAAGAGGTTCACCTTGTGTTTTTCAACCACATCCCAAAATCTTCCTGGATCCGGATACGTGGGAACGCCTTCGAAGATAACCGATGTGGCACCATTGCAGAGCGGTCCATAAACTATATATGAATGTCCCGTGATCCAGCCGATGTCGGCGGTACACCAGAATATGTCATCCTCGTGATAGTCGAAAATGAGCTTGTGTGACGCTGCCACAAAAACAAGGTAGCCTCCAGTTGTATGCAATACCCCCTTTGGTTTTCCTGTTGAGCCTGAGGTATAAAGGATGAAGAGGGGATCTTCTGCATCCATCTCCTCGGCTGGGCAGTCAGCATCTACCTTTGCCATTTCCTCGTGGTACCAGGTATCTATATTATCGTTCCAGTCTACTTCAACATTAGCCCTCTTGACCACAATATTTGTCTCCACACTTGGGCATTCTTTGAGCGCTTCGTCCGCATTGCTTTTTGTGGGCACAGCCTTTGCGCCCCGAAAGGTCCCGTCACACGAGATCAGGACCTTTGCCCCGCAATCCTGGACCCTGTCTCGAAGAGAGTCTGCAGAAAACCCGCCAAAAACTATGCTGTGGATGGCTCCAATCCGGGTGCAGGCCAGCATTGTAATAGCAAGCTCCGGGATCATTGGTAAGTAGATAGACACTCGATCACCCTTTTTGACCCCTTTTGCCTTTAAGACATTGGCGAACTTGCACACCTCTTCATGAAGCTCCTTGTAGGTGTATCTTTTGCTATCTGATGGATCATTACCCTCAAAGATAATGGCGGTCTTGTCACCTCGGTTTTCAAGGTGCCGGTCAAGGCAGTTATAGGAGACATTAAGTTTTCCATTAATGAACCATTTGTGCTCGGGGGATTTTTCCCAGTCGTACTCACAAACCTTGTCCCATTTTTTGAACCAGGTAACATATTCATCGCCAATTTCGCCCCAAAAACTTTCTGGATCGTCGATAGAGCGCTGCCACATCTCCTTGTATTGTTCCATGCTATTGATATATGCCCTCTTTTTCCATTTCTCCGATACCGGAAAAATTTTCCCTTCTAATGATACCTCGCTACTCATATCTTATCCTCCCTATGCAAATGTGTTCTGATGACTGTTGGATTATTCTTGGACTATAGTTAAAATCATCTCCCAGGAATCACCGGTTGATGCGATTCGTTTAAAGCCAACCTTGCGGTAAAGGGAAATTGCAATAAAATTTTTTCTCTCTACACTCAGCCAAAGGGTGGACAGTTTTTCCTGGCGCGCCCAATCTATGACATATAGTGTAATTGCAGTACCAATCCCCTGCCTCTGAAAATCTTGATGAATAAAGATAAAGTATTCAGCCCAGTTTACCGGCATGGAAAAAAGGCTGGCATGTCCGATTACCATGTCGTCATGCAGGGCTAGGAGATTTGTGCCGGTGCTGATTATGTCTTGAGCCCACTGGTGCCTTTTGTCTCGATTGATGGGTGGGAGCCCCTGTACAGACCCAAATGGGCTGTAGGTATCGTACATGTGTAACAGTGATGGAAAATATTTTTCTTCATATGGAAATATAGTAATACTGTGGCCCTTTTTACTCTCTACCCTCTCTATTGATGAAAAGAGTCTCATTTGTTGCACTTACCATATCTCAGCACTCTTCCTCACCTCAAGCCAGCGCCTCTGGGATCGGGTGAGGGGTCCAATCTGCTCTTCGATCCACTCAGCGTCACCGGTCAGAAGGGCAAGCTTCTCGGGCCCAGTGAGATCGTATTCATCCAGGGCATCTGCGGCATCTTCCAAGAGGCTGGTGAAGAAGGTGGCATCGGAGGCGGCACGCTCCAGGACCTTGATCATCTCCTGTTTGTGGATCAGTTCCTGTTCTTCAGGTACCTGGGTAGAAGCCATCTCAAGGGCTGAGGCAACTGCCTTGAGAAGCTGATCAGGGGTAAAGGGTTTTTCCAGGTAATCTGCTGCCCCAAGTTTCATGGCCTGTACTGCTGAGCGGACTGTGGCATAGCCGGTGATGATCACCACCGGAAGGGATGGTTTGGCCCGTCTGATGTCTCTCAGGACCCGCATACCTCCAATATCAGGCATGCGGATATCGGTGAGAACAACATCGTAGTCTTTCTGTATGGCCCCTTCCAGTCCCTTCCGGCCGCTCAGTGAGACATCCACCTCGTAGTTTTCACCGGTCAGGATCTTGCTCACGCTATCGAGCACAATCTGCTCGTCATCAATCACTAGGGCTTTCTTATTCTCCATATCCTTCCTCCTCTCTAAGGTTTGTTGCGTTCATTGTGTTTGTCTGATAAACTCCAACCCGTATGCCGTAACGAATAGCAATCCTTCAATTTCTCAATTCTCAGCCTACATACGTAACATCGAAACCGGCGGACTTGAGGCCGTTGACGATTGGTTCAGCATCATCGCCCTTTATTCGCAAGACCACCATCCAATTTTCATCCTCGGGTCTTTGGAGGGTCATCAAACTCAAGATGGCTGAAGCGAAAGATTACTTTCCCGGATTCCTCCTTGTCAAACCTTACCTTTGTCCTCGGAAGACGGCCTGAGGTAGGCTCCCCAATAACTCATTCCGACAAATACTGCGCCGCCAATGATGTTGCCTATAGTTACAGGCACCATGTTCTTCCACAAAAAGCTGATCCAATTGAGCGATGATGGGTCAAAGGTCGCCGGACCAGCAATTCCCGCCCACGTGTGCAGGAATATGCCGGCAGGGATGAAGTACATGTTGGCCACAACGTGCTCAAAGCCGATCGCAACGAATGCCATGATGGGGAAATAGATGGCAAATATCTTGCCAACGGTCTGTCGAGCGGCAAGGGCCATCCATACGGCCAGACATACCAGCCAGTTGCACCCGATAGCACGGACAAGGGCTTCGATGAAGCTGAGGTTGACTTTCGCATAGGCTATGCCAACGGCAGAGGCACCCAACGCTCCGTGGCCAGTCTTCCACAAACCTGAGAAATACAACATCAATGCCAAGATCAATGAGCCAACGAGGTTGGCAAACCATACCACGCCCCATCTCGCTGACATGGTGCCAAAGGTGATTTTCTTGGACATAGCACTCGATATCATCAGGTTATTACCGGTGAATAACTCCGCACCTGCTATGACAACGAGAATCAGGCCTACGCTAAAGGCTGTACCCGCCATGAATTTCTTAAAGCCAATGCCCATTGTGTTAGCCAGGTCAAAGCTCACGGCCGTGGATAGTAGCCCTCCGAAACCAATATATGCGCCGGCAAGGATTCCCAAGACAAACACGCTTACCCAAGGTGACGTCACCTTGCTGACACCCACCGTTGATGCAACCGTCTCTGCGATTGTCTTGGGTGGCTTGTCTTCAAGAGCCGGTGTGGGGAATTGTAGGGTCTGTATGATCTTCTCAAATCGCCCCAGGGCCTTTTTCTCTTCTGTGACCTTGCGCCTCACCGCCTTTTTGACCACCTCGGCTATTTCATCAGGGGTAAATGGTTTGGGGACGTAGTCCATTGCCCCTCGCTTCATGGCCTCAGCTGCCCGCCCCACTGTTGGATATCCGCTGATCATAACCACCGAAGAGTCAGGCGAACGCCGATCCAGCTCCTCAACAACATCCATTCCATCGAAGCCCGGCATCTTCCAATCGCACAAAATCACATCAAAGGATGAATTTGAGGCAAGCCTGAGACCTTCCTGAGGGCTTGGGGTAATAACAACATCAAAACCTTCGGCCGTAAATATCTTGCGGCACGATTCCAGCACTATCTCTTCATCGTCAATAATAAGCATTCTCTCAGCCATTGTGCCACCTCTTTAGGGTTACCAGATTTCAGCGCTCAGCCGCTGTTCGAGCCATCTCTTTTGAGTAGCCGTAAGTGGCCCGATCTGTTCTTCTATCCACTCAATGTCGCCGGTTAGCACAGCAAGCCTCTCAGGACCTGTCAATTCATACTCCTCGAGGGCGTCTGCGCCCTGGTAGAGCAAGTTGGCAATGAATTCACTGTCAGATGAGGCCCTTTCCAAAACCTTGATCATCTCCTCCTTGTGAATCAGTTCCTGCTCTTCAGGCTCCTGGGTAGCAGCTATATCAAGTGCTGAGGCAACAGCCTTGAGCAGTTGATCAGGGGTAAAGGGCTTTTCTATATAGTCTGC
>JAFDDT010000010.1 GCA_019310725.1 Deltaproteobacteria bacterium
GGAGTAATAGGGTAACCAGCAAAAAAATCAAGACCTGCATACAGGGCTCCCTCTACACAGGCTTCGTTACCTTGAACAAAGAGGATATTATTTTTCATCTATGAAATGCCATACTTGATGAGATCGTAAAAAGCCCCATTATGCCAACGCGTCGGCATTATAATGGAAAGTAGCTTGCGCTTTTAAATGTATTCTTTCTATCAAATATCAAATAATATGAAGTACTTACAATGCCTTTGCAAATTTGAGTTACTTGGAAGTCATATTTTCTAATTTGTCTGGATTCCCGCCCCACGCCTTTGCGGGGGCAGGCTTTACGCGGCAATAACAATAAAGCAATTAATATCAAGCAGATACAATACCCGTCATACCCGCGAAGGCGGGTATCCATGCGTTAAAATGACTTTTTACGAGATCATCATACTTAATTTAGCCACAAAGCCCGCCCTGGCGCGATATTCTTGCCTATATTACAATCTCTGCAATATTTCTCGATCTTAAGCAACATAGCCTAAGCATTGCAAGCCAGGTCTGGGCCAGGGACACGAAGCCACTTTCAATCGTCAATTTTCAATTTTTTCTATCTTGGTGGCCTTATTGAAGCTCTATTGCAAGATCAGGACAGAGGAGCTCGCACATCCCACAGCCGTTACATTTGTCCGGATAGGCAAGGTTGGCCTTTTCCATCTCATCCAAAGCAAGGGCATCTTTAGGGCAAAACTCCACACAGATACCGCACCCCTTGCACCATTCCCTGTTTATAACAGGCATGCCCGCCTTTTTTTTGGCCATGATATGGGTCATTTATCATACTGATGTTTTATGTCAAGCGGCCTGGTCATATATAGGGGAGGGTAGGTATTTGCCTATATGGATTTCGGTGAATTTTCTCTCGTACGGCAAGCAACGAAACACCTCCTCCCACGCATATGCGTGGCTCTGTGCAAACGTCCCTCCTTCACGAAAAGGACCGATGCAACTGCCACAATATAAAAGTCACCTTGACGCCGGGTAAGTTCCATAAAAGACCAGCCCGCCTTTTTGGGGAGGGACTGGAATCCTCACTTCTACCAAGATCTCCAGGGCTCCAAGGAGGTTGTCAAGTAGCTCACGAAGAACTCTTCAGGCTTTATCATCCTTTCACCGGGATTCCGACTGGAAAGGGGTTGGATATCTTTGCTATGTCCTCACCGGTGAGCATTCTCCTCACCCCGGGAAGGTTCAGTGCCTCCGACACATTGATGCCTCTAATCCCGGCATGCGGGTAAGGGCTTCGGAGTGTGGCTGCGCACTTCATATCTGGCAGCCGAATGTCATCCATAAAGGTTCCCCTACCGGTCAGAAGCTGCAGGTCTTCTTTCCTCGGCATACTTTTACCAGCCCAATTCCTTTTTTTGTGTTCAAATGTTTTTAGGTGTTCAGACATGATATCTCTTCTTTAATATTAAACAAATAGTCTCCCCTTACGGCCATATTCATTCTCGCAAGAGCCCATACAATGGCTCGAAATTTCCTTAACCTTATTCTGTGTTCCAACGGGCCACTAATTCGATTGGACCCGACTTCTCAAGCTTTAAACCAATCCAGGGTGTGAACCGAGTAGTCAACGGTAATCTTCCGGTTGAGGATTGGATCTAAAAGTTCACCTTCAAAGCGATCTGTAAACACGATCTTTTCGGTCAGCAGGGGGGGTGTGCCAGAAAAAATGGCGATTCCTTCGAGAGAGCCCTTGACTCGCTGCTGGACCGAGCGGATTAACTCCTCTGGAGGAAGAATGGTACCAAGGGTTGAGTCTTGGTAAAGAGTCCTTTTCCCTTCCATTAACACCCAGCTACGGATCTCGATCTGATCCCAGTTGTCTTTGATCTCCTTGTAATTCCATAGATTTTTAGAAAGCACGGCAGGAGATACCTGTTTTGATTTTAGGATATTGATTCGCTCCAATTCCCGATCCGTATGATCGCTCCCCACAGTCACGTATATGCTGTTTCCATCCACGAGGAGGATATACTCTACCTCTCCGGATGTCTCCTGACCCTCTACCTGGATATCCCCCTCCAAAACCATACCCTGAGGAGGTTTGGGATAAAAGGTTGGAACTGAAGGGGGTGGTTCGACTCCTTCGTTTTTCAGCTCCTCGATATGTCTCTGAACGGCCGAGTGATCGCGACCGGTATATCCACACAGGATGGCCCCTCTCATCTCGTACGTAATTTCCCTATTTCCGGCCTTCTCTTCAACGATGAATCGAAATGTCACAGAAATCAAGCTCCTTTTCCCTGGAAATCCTTGAGCGTCCTTTTTCTTAGGATCCTACTTTTTCTTGAGCTTCTCCTTTTCCCATCTTCTCAGTTCCCTGCGCAGGATCTTCCCTGAGGATGTCTTGGGAAGCTCCTCGATGAACTCTATCTCCCTCGGGTACTTATACGGTGCGATGGTTGCCTTTACAAAATTCTGGAGGTTCTTGGCCAGGTCGGGTGTGGGTTCATAGTCCTCATGGAGCACCACCCAGGCTTTCACCTTTTCACCCATCTCCGGGTCAATGATCCCTGCAACACCCGACTCCAGCACGGCTTCATGCTCCTGCAAGGCCGTTTCCACATCTGCCGGGGAGATACGATAGCCATGGCAGGTCATGATATCGTCTGACCTGGAACCGTACCAGAAATAACCGTCTTCATCGGCATATGCCAGGTCCTTGGTATCGTACCAATTGTTGGGAAAAGAGACCTCCTTCATCTGCTCTGGCATCTTGAAATACTCTTTGAAGAGGGCAGGGTGATCTCTCCGTATAGCTAAATGGTCCATCTCCCCAGGCGGAAGTCGCTTGCCCTTATCATTCACGATGGCTACCTCGATTCCGGGGAGTGGTTTTCCCATGGACCTGATCTTTACTTTTAGGTTCGTCTGGGTGGTACAGAATTCGTGGGCCTCTGTCTGCCCCATGCTATCGATGATCTTCACACCAAAACGGCGTGTCCACTCCCGCCATGTCTCTGCCAAAAGGGGCTCCCCAGAGCTGAGGCAGTATTTCAAGGAACTGGTATCGTATCGTTTTTCGGCATTTCTGACTGCCAGCATCATCCTGTAAATAGTGGGGGTGCCTGCAAATATCGTAATCTTATATTTTTCGATGAATTCATAGGCTCTTTCTGAATTGAACCGCTCATCTGAATAGATAACAGTAGATACACCCCACCTGAAGGCAAAGAGGAAGTTATGTCCTAATGCATACATCCAGGTCAGGGCAGTAGGTTCCCCGCAAATGTCACCTCTTTCTAATCCCATCGTGGACTTTCCGATGGGGCCCTCGGTTCCAATTATAAAGCGATGGGCGTGTACGACGCCTTTGGGCGCTCCGGTTGTACCGGAGGTATAAAGGTAGTATGCCGGATTATCCTTGGAGGTTTCCATAAAGGGGAGAGCGGACCCATCCTCTTTTAGGAGATCCTGGAAGGAGATCTGATCTACCTGGTTTTCACCGATGACTACGATATACTTCAGTGTCTTGCATTTATTGGGCCTCTCAACAATGAAATGTCTCCCGATGGGGCTCTCAAGCTCCGAGTGATTCTTGCAAAACCCTCATACATTTGTGCGGCGTTTTTTTTCTTGAACGGGTAGGTAGAGGATCTTCCGGTCGATCCTGGAGAGTCCCATAAATGCTGTACCCTTTGGCAGTTGCTCCTCTTTTTTCTCCTCTGGGTCGAAATAGAGGTCGCAATAGGGGCAGTGAAGGGGTATGTCGAGGCCAAGAAGGTTGGCATCGCAATGGAAGCTTTTGTTGCACTGGGGACAATTCACATAGTGGATTTTCATTCTTTTATCTCTAAGAGCTAATATAGTCTTCAAGGCGGATTTTTTCTAAGGCTTCTGGAGGAAGCGCTGCCCGCGGTGAATAGGGTCGATCTAAGGGTCTCGTTGCATCGATAATCAAGCCGGAACCCTTTGTCTCTTGTCGAAGGGAAGGATCCAAGAGCTGACCCTGAATGTTATGCAATACTGTTATGTCTGAATCGGCCTGGCAGCAGTTTGATATTGCCCACATGAGATCTTTGGCATTTTCTGGATCAATGTCATCATCCACTACAAAGACATGTTTGATGAAATTGCTGGCACTAAGGGCTGCCATGGCTGCCCGCATGGGCTCCCCCTCAGTTCTTTTCTTCATACTGATCACGAGGTGAAAGGAACCGCCGGAGCGCAGCCAGCAAATATCTTTCACGCCGGTTATCGCCTGCTTGACTCTCTGAAAGATGCTGGCTTCAATAGGGAAATGTGCATACAGGTGATCCATGTGTGCTCCAAATACAGAGTGCATGATAGGGCGGTGTCGGTGGGTGATGGCCCTTGCGCGAAAAAGCCAGGAGAGCCTCTGAGGGCCTATCAGCTTTGTAAACTCCCCAAAAGGACCTTCAAGGGTTCTCCTTTGTGGCAGGATTTCTCCTTCGATGACGATCTCTGCATCGGCTGGAACAAGCAGCCTCTCGCCGTATGCCTCCGAGGGGACTACCCTGAGGGGTTCACCCAAAAGACCGCCTGCCACTTCATATTCGTCCTCATCCAGAGGTACCAGGCCAGATGCGGAGAGCATGAAGGCCATGTGATGTCCCAGAACCACCCCAATGGGCATGGACTCCTGCCTGGCTTCCACCTCCTGAAAATACGTCCAGAGGTGTCTGGGAGACATATAGATAGCCAAGTGATGAGAGTCGATATACATCATGCGGTTCCAAGAGGTGTTGTAGCGCTCCCCGTTGGGTTCCCTGGCTACTACCACTGGTGTAAGATACGGCCCTCCATCCATCGAATTATGCCTCATTATCGGCAGATCACCGATGTCTAGCGACTTCTCCCCGATGATGACCTCCTTCACAGGGGCCTCTGTAGGAGCGACAATCTCTGTCTTTTTTCTCTGCCTTGAAGTCTCCAGGTATTTCTCGAAGAGGGAGACCCGATTTGAGTCTTGAAGATCTAATGATACCGCCAATTTCTCTCTCGTTGTGAACGCGTGACTAAGCAAACGATAGTCCGATGGTTTTGCGTTTACGCTAGTCGGCTTGTCGAAAAGGACTGCAGAGAGGTTTCCCCGCTCCTCCAGTTGCTGAAGGATGGAGGAGACCTCAAAGGAGGCAGGCTTCACCATCTTCGATACTCTCAAGGGTTCGCCAGGAATCCTCTCCTCCAGATCTCTCAGCCAGGTGCGCAAATTCTTTGGCATGTTCTTTCCTTAATATGGATTTTTGCTATCGCATTTTGGACCAGAGGTCTCTTAGGTCTTGTGGATTCCACCACATGTTTATCTTCAGGTCTTCACAGATGACCTTGGCTGCATTGTAACCCGGAGCGCCCGTGATGTTTCCAAAAGGGTGGGTTCCTGATCCGCAGAGATATAGTCCCTGTATAGGCGTCTGATAAGGCTTGAGCCCGGGAAAAGGGCGATTCTCAAGCATCTGATCCCGGCTGGCCATTCCAATGCAATGGTCTCCTTCGCGCATGTTGATGAGCTTCCGCTCCACATCCAACGGGGTAAATATATATGTGGCGATGATATTGTCTTTGTCTAGATTGGGTGCATACTCTCGCCATCTCTCCAGACAAACTTCCATGTATTCGGCACCGATCTTGTCCCATGCCTCGGGTCCGCCATCTTTCAGGTGATAGGGAGCGAACTGCCAGAGGAAGGCCGTGTGTTTTCCTTGAGGTGCCTGTGCAGGGTCATATAGGGTTGGTGCTGCGCATTGCATACCCGGTTTTTTCGGAGGAATCCCTTCATCAATCTCTCTCATGTGGGCATAAAAATCCTCCAGGCACTCCAGTCCCACATTGAAATTGAAACCAGAATCGATTTCCGGGTCAAAGGCAGCAGAGGTGTAATGAAGAGGCTCATTGAGCGCAAGATGAACACCAAAGAGTGGGAATTTGCCGAACTTGAAACCCTTTACCTTTTCAATGAAGCTGGATTCGAGCTTGTCTTCTCCCACCAACTCCAGGAAGGTCTGGGGGATATCGACCGAACTGATAACCAGCCTCCTGGCCTGAATTTTTCTACCATCATCCAGCACCACGCCAACAGCGCGTCCCTTCTCGACCATAATCTCCCGCACATGGGATGCCTCCCGGACTCTTCCTTGGTTGGACTCAATAACCTTGGAGATGGCATGGGCCAGATAATGCGACCCACCCCTGCACATGCTTCCTCTGAGTCCTCCGGTTATGGAAGAAGCCACGTTGTAACCTAACCCTGGCTCATCTGCTAGGAACACCCTGGTGGTGACCAGGAAGATAAGCATCGCTCTCATTTGCTCGGTCTCGAAAAACTCCTTTGCCAACTCCAAAGGCGATTTTTTGCTGAGGGCCAGATATTCACGGCCTAATTCACTCTTTTCAAGCAAGACCCTTTTTTCCTCAAAGGGAAGGGGTGACGAATAGGTTTCTGGTGTGATGATTTCTTCGCTCATCCTCTGAAAGCGCTTCAAGAGTTCACGATAGGTGTCTGCATCCTTCTTTGAAAAGTAAGAGATATTCTTGAGCGTTTTTTCCTCTTCTGTGTGAAAGATAAGGCATCTGCCGTCGCTGAAAGGGGCCACGGCCTGTACCGGCGGCATAATCATGCGGGCGCCATAACGGTCCAGCTCTAAATCCTTGTACCACGGAAGATCCGGTACCCATCTGAGAAAGTAGGAATGCAGGTTGTGATAAAAGCCAGGGATAGTAATCTCCTCGGTGCAAAGCCCTCCCCCGGGCTCCATCCTTCGCTCCAAAACCAGAGTCTCTAAACCCGCCTTTGTCAGGTATGCAGCTAGAATCTGACCGTTATGACCCCCTCCAATGATGATAGCGTCAAAGACCTCTTTCATAATTCCACTCCCATACTATTTTTGTAAGCCCTGTCTTTTCGCCCGCTTTCCGCCTAAGTATGCTTCACGGACCTTTTCATTGGAACTGAGCTCTTTACCACTGCCTGCAAGAACGATCTTTCCAATCTCCAGCACATATCCACGATCTGCGACTTGAAAGGCCTTTCTGGCGTTCTGCTCTACCAGGAGTATGGCGACATCGGCGGTCTTTAGTTCCATGATTTTTGCGAAGACCTCGTTTACCAATATAGGTGCAAGGCCCAGGGAAGGTTCATCCATCATGAAGAGCTTGGGCTGGGCCATCAGGGCCCTGCCGAGAGCCAGCATCTGTTGTTCTCCGCCACTCAGGGTCTTACCCAACTGGCCTTTTCTTTCCTGAAGGACGGGAAACATCTGGAAAACTGTATCGAGGGAGTCGTTGAGATCATCACCAAGCCGGCTGAATCCTCCTATAAGGAGGTTTTCCAAGACAGTCATCTGGCTTAAAATCTCCCTCCCCTCTTGGATCAAACAGATTCCCCGCCGGGCAATTTTGTGAGGAGGGAGCTTCACGATATTTTCCCCTTCAAAGGTTATCTCTCCTTTGGATGGGGTAAGGATGCCTGAGATGACACTGAGCAGGGTAGTTTTACCTGCCCCATTAGCCCCGATCAGCGTAACGATCTCCCCCTTCCTCACCTCCAGGTCAATGCCCTTTAGAACCTGTATGGCTCCGTAACCTGCTTCAATCCCTTTGGCCTCAAACATAAATTCCCTACTCTTCTTCTCTTCCAAGATAGGCCTCAATGACAGCCTCGCTTGCCTGGATTTCATCTGGTGTGCCCTCGGCGATCAATTCTCCAAAATTGAGTACAGATATATAATCACAGATCCCCATGACCACGTTCATATCGTGCTCGATCAAAAAAACAGCTTTTCCCGTATTTCGGATTTCACTGATTCTGCCCAGAAGGTCCTCAGTTTCCGCCTCATTCATGCCTGCAGCAGGTTCATCCAGGAGCAAAAGCCGTGGCTCAAGAGCAAGGGCCCTGGCAATCTCCAGGCGCCTTTGTTCACCATAGGCAAGGCTCAAACTCTGCTCCTTGCGTTTTTCCCAAAGGCCCATCCTTTTCAGAAGGTCATCGGCCTTTTCTTGCAATTCTCTTTCTTTCGAACTAAAGAATTGGACTAGACTAGTGACACCTGATCGTGCCCTGATGTTCTGGGCCACCAGTATGTTTTCCTTCACAGTCATGGTGCCAAAAAGCCTGATATTTTGGAAGGTTCGGGCTATTCCCAATTTTGCAATCTTGTGAGCCTTAAGCCCGGTTAACTCATTTCCCAGGAATTGGATGGAGCCATGGGTTGCTGGTAAAAACCCGGTAATAAGGTTAAATAGAGTCGTTTTCCCGGCTCCATTGGGACCAATGAGGCCATAAATCTGTTTTTCCTTCACATGAAACGTGATCTCCTTAAGAGCTTTTAGGCCTCCGAAGTCTTTTGATATGTGTGCGATCTCAAGCATCTCAAGAACTCGCCTTTCGGAAAATCCCGCCGACCCATTCTCCGGTGTTCCTTACCATCTGCCGGCTGATGATCCCAGAGGGACGGAAAATCATCATGAGAACCAATACACTACCATACACGCTTAGACGCCAACCCCCCATGAAACGCAATACCTCAGGGAGGATGCTAAAGATAACGCCTCCCAGCAAAGCTCCCCAGAAGGTATACATTCCCCCCAGAATGACGCAAAGGATGGCTATAGCAGAGACAAGAATATGGAAATTACCCGATTCGATATAGAACATATAATGGGCATAGAGACCCCCGGCAATCCCCGCAGTAAATGAGCCGAGCCAAAAAACTCCCAGTTTCAGCAAGGTCACATTCAGTCCGATTGAACTGGCCACCTCCGCATCATCCCGAAGAGCATCCAAAGAGCGCCCTAACCGTGATCGGCTCAAGAGCCAGAAGAGTACAATTAGTACCAGAACCCAGCCGTATATCATGGGCAAGGTAGCCCCAACGGGCCCCCGGAAGCCATAGGCCCCCCCCGTCGGCTCAAAAACCATAAAAAAGGTCCGCACCACCTCGCCGAAGCCAAACGTACCCATGACAAAGTAAAGGCCACTAAGCCTCAGGAGAGGGACCCCTATCAGGAGCCCTATAAAGCTGGCGGCGAGGGCTCCGATGAGTAAGGCGGGAAAGATGGGAATGCCCAATTTTACGCTAAGATACGCCGATGTGTATGCCCCAATGGCCATAAACCCGGCATTTCCAAGAGAAACCTGATCAGCCATGACTATGGCATATACGCTCAAGGCCATCAGGATATTGACTCCCATGAGGGCAATCACGCCTTGCGTGTAAACGCTCATCCGTTCCAACTCCTATGATTACTGTTCTTTGGTTCCAAAAAGTCCCTCGGGTTTGAAGACAATAAAGGCCAGGAATAGGCCAAAGAGGATAATATCTCGGTAACCTGCGGCAAAATAGGCATCGTTCATGATCTCGATGATCCCGATCATGAGCCCGCCGATCATAGCCCCTCTCAGATTCCCTACGCCTCCAATCACCATGGCTACCATACCGATCAGGCCTTGACGGATCCCTATAA
Source organism: Deltaproteobacteria bacterium (assembly GCA_019310725.1). Taxonomy (GTDB): domain Bacteria; phylum Desulfobacterota; class DSM-4660; order Desulfatiglandales; family B25-G16; genus JADFWK01. Next base: position 9,460 of record JAFDDT010000010.1, read on the forward strand.
AGGGGGTGATCTGCGAGTAGACCAGGGCTGTCAGGACCCCTGCTACACCGGCCAGTGCACCAGAGGCAAAAAAGGTGAAGACAATGACCCAATTGATATTGACTCCCAAAAGACTGGCTGTCTGCGGTTTTTCCGATGTGGCCCGCATGGCCCGACCAAAGCTGGTCCTTTTTACAAACTGGTCTATTCCCACCATCAATAGGATGGAGGTGGCCAGGATAATGATGTCGATGGATGAGACCAGAACAGGACCTAACTGGAATTGCGCTATCTCTGTTGTCTGGGGATATCTAACAGGTTCGGAGCCCCAGATTTGTGTGGCTACGTTTTGCAAAACAATCCCGAAGGCGATGGTGCTGAGCAAGGGCATCAGGAAATGGGACTTCCTGAGGGGACGAAAACAAAGACGCTCGATGATGATTGTGACGACGCCTGCTCCTACCATAGCCAGAATCAGGGCGAGGTAAAGGGGCATCCCCAACATGGCGAAGCTCAGCCCAAGAAAGGCCCCGAACATGAAGACATCGCCATGGGCAATGTTCAGCATGTTAAGGAGCCCCAACACCAAAGCAAATCCTATGGCAAGGAGAGAATAGGTGCTACCCAGCGTCAGCCCGTTGACGAGTTGTTGCAGAAACATCGGTGGCTCCGAAAATAAACATTTTGGGGGCGGCCGAAACGGCCGCCCCTGAAAAATTATCGACTCCGAGGTATTAGTTGCTGTTTACTTCAGGGCCTTCCAGCGACCGTTCTTGATCTCGCAGACAATGACGTCCTTGACGCCATCGCCTACACAGTTGAAGCCCTTGCTGGCCACTCCTTCGAAGTCTCTGAGGGTAGCCATATAGTACATGATCTTGTCTCGATCCATTTGGAGTTCCCCGGGCTTGTTGCTGACACACATGTGTTTGATGGCCTCAACGATCATGAACACTGCATCATAAGCGTTTACCGGATAATAGTCCGGGTTTTCTGTAAAACGGCTGGCATACATAGTTTTAGACCGTTTCTTGTACGCCTTGATGAACTCCTGGCTTTCACCCGAAGCGACAGCCATCATCCAATATGATCCGGCAAAGGTCCCTTCCACAGCCTTGCCACCTTTCTCTGGAAGTTCTCCTTCCATAATGGGAGCTGTGCTCATGAAGTGTTGTTTCATCCCCTGTCTTCGCGCCTCGGTGATGATGTTGAGTGCATCTGGGCCAAGTGCTCCCAGTCCGATCCCATCCGGTTTCATGGCCTTCAGCTTGGTAATCTGCGCTTTGAATTGGGTGTCATTGGTCTGAAAGGTCACGGGTTTATCGCCTGTAATGACCTCGATTCCCTGTGCCTTGAATGCAGGGGGAAGGACCTTCGTGCCCACGGACTTGGAGACGGCGTCCTTGATGTCCGTCATGATGGCCACTTTTTTGATGTTGTATCTCTTCTTAAACTCCCTGATCACGGCTCCTGCAACCTTGTCCTCGGTGAGGGTGTTTCGAAATGCGTAAGGCCTGTTGGCAGCGGCCAGCCCCGGTTTGGACGAGGCCACAGCGATCTGGATGATCTTCAGCCGGTTGCCAAGAGGAAAGGTCGTCTCCCCCATAGAGCTGTAATGGGGCCCCACGATGGCGAGGACCTTATAATCTCCAGCGAGCTTGCGCAAGGCATTCACCCCCTCTTGGGGATTGCTTGCGGTATCCTCAATGAATAGCTTGAGGGGAACGCCGTATACTCCTCCCTTTGCATTGATGACATCCACGGCTGCCTGCGTCCCGATGGCTTCCCGCTTGCCCACATTGGCTCCATGGCCCGTGATGGGAAAGAGCCCACCGATCTTGATCTCTTTGCCGGCAATAGGCCCGGCAAAAGAGGATGTATTGAATGCCAGTGTACACACCAGGACGGATAAAAATACAATTATTGCAGTAGCGGTTTTTCTTCCCATAGTTTGGCCCTCCTTTTTTGGGTTTGGATAAACGGTTTTGTTGCTAGACACGGTGAGAGTGATAGTATAATCTTGCTTTGCTGTCACCTCCTTCCAGCTTTATTCTACGTTTACCAGATATCTATATTTTAGATAATAATGGTTTGTCAAGCCTTTTCTTTTGATATATTAAATAATATATATCTAGCCTTTTCTCTTTCCGTGAAGCCCGTACATTTTCTTAGTGATGGTTTTAGCTTTTTCTCCTATGCCCTATATGAGCTATGAGGGAAATGGAAGTGAGAGTTTGCCGTGAGGCCCCTAAAGTGGAATCTCTAAAACATCATAAACACAAATATGAATTCCAGAGGATGGCAGCTCCAGTGGGCTTCCCTAGAGATATCCCTATCTTCTCTTTTTTATGATATCCCTGTCCATGAACTTCCTTATGCTGGCCAAAATTGCCTTGGTAACCTGTTGAAGGTTGTCATGAGGCTCTTCCTTCCAGAGGTTCGGTGGATAAACGGACTGCTGGTAGACTGGTGCATAGGCCTCTGTCCTTAAGGTCACCAGTGGATTCCACCTAGTGAGACTTCGTTTGTGCCGCAGGGCATCAAGGTGGATGGTAGCGTCAATGGTGAGCTCCCCAGAAGTTCCTGCCTTGGCAAGAAGCCTCCCCTCATAGTCAATGATCATAGACCTTCCGGGCACCTGGGCCTTTGGCCTTTTTGGACTGTTCAGGGTATGCCCGGCGTTTGGGGCCACCACGTAGCAGCTGTTCTCGGCTGCCCGCATCCGGTTCTGAATCTCCCACCAATCATAAGGCTCCGCACAGGTCACTCCAAACCAAGAGGTGGGATGGATCAAGACTTCCGCTCCCTTCAAGGCTAGGCAGCGGGTGATTTCGGGGTAAAGACCATCGTAACAGATAAAGCATCCCAGCCTACCCAAAGGAGTATCCACCACCGGGAGAAGGGAGTCTTCGCCGTATCTCTCTATGTAGTCATCCAAGACATCATGGGGTGAGGTCAATGCATCGATGTCAAATGCCAGTTGGATCTTCCTGTATTTGAGGATCACCTCTCCCTTGTCGTCGATGATAAAGGCGGTGCCGAAGTGTCTATCTGGCCAATCCGGGTGTACCTCCCAGGCATGTCCAACCACATAGGTTTTATGCTCCACAGCCTTCTCAGATAGCCGCTGCGTTTCAGGGCCGGGAATGGCGATGCAGCACTTCAGTAATTCCTTCAAAGAGCGCTCGGCTCTCGGAAATCCATGGAGCATCGATTCGGGTAGGGCAATGAGGAGCTTTTCGTTGTGTGATTTTTCACAGGCTGCCCAGTCGATAAGCTGGCATATTCGGGTGAGATTTCTGTTTATGGTCTGTTTGACTTGCGATGCCGGGCGGGAGGGATCCACCATCTCCACATCAGACTGAATCACAACTGCGCGGTAAGGTTCTGCCATGGTCTAGCTCCTTTCATGTAATTTTTCTCACCTGACACACATAACAGACGCGGCTTCTCTTCACTCCATCTGGCACAAAGGACTTGAGGGAGCCGCATTCCTGGCCCTTATGCTAACCAATCCCCAAAAAACAATCGTTCCAGAGAGAACGGGCGCGTTTAAGGGCCTGAAGATCGATCGTTGCAAAGAGGATCTCCTCGTCTCTGCCACCTTCTGCCAAAATCCAGCCTTCGCAGGAAGATGCTTCTTTCATGAATACCTTTATTTCATCTTCAGTCTGGAAGGCTGGGGGGACCAAGATGAGGCTTTCTCCGCCTTCAGCAGGCATACCGGGATCCTCAGAAAAAATCCTCAAGGACCAGAAGGCATTGTTCGGGGCGACAATGGGAATTTTATAATCCAGGATGCGGGAAAGGAGTGATATCCTCTTCTGAGATTTTTTCTTGAAGATCATATTAGGGTTAAAGATGATATCTACTCCGGCCTCGTTCAATCGATAAAAACCCTCTGGGAATCCCCAGCCATCTATGCATATGAGGATGCCAATTTTTCCCCATGGTGTTTCTATGATGATGTAATCACTCCCGTGTGAATAAGGTTCCACACCGGGTGGTACATGGATTTTCCTCTGCCGTCCTATCAGTTTACCTTCGGAGTCGATAAGGACGCTTTCATTATAAAGATCGTTCCCTTCCTTTACCAGAAATCCAGCGACTACAAAGATCCGCAGGTCACGAGCCGCTTTGCGAATTTTCTCTTCACCTAGGGCCGGGTACGCCTCCGGGAAACAGGCGAGGTCTGCCCCCAGGTGAGAGGCCTCTTCTAGGAGATCCCGCGCATGGGAAATATTTTCTGGGTTAATAAGATGATGCCTGGGGAGGGACTGAATCGCGGCAATGGTTATAGAATTTGGACTCATTCCTTTTTTGCCTTTCCTTCAACCTTATCCAGAAGCTGGCTGGTTTACATAGCCAAATAGGTCTTTTTGATTTGCTTGTCTTTGAGTAGTTCCTTAGGCGAGCCCCACCTTCGCAAGGGACGAAGCAATCTAAATTTTGCTGAGCATTACCTGATAATATCTGCATTAAGCTGCATCAAATCTTCTTTTGCCGGTGATGCGGAAAAATAACCCAGGAACCTGGCCGCCTTATCCACATTAAGCCTTGCTTCAGATCGAACTCTACCAATTACCCCATTGTTTCTGACCATTTCAATTATCTTCTTATAATAATCTTTATCCTTGCCTTTATGATTTTTGAATAAAGCCTCTAGCCGTTCAATTTCGGTTCCCTTAAGATTGGAGAGGGTGTAGATGAGCGGCAAGTTGATTCTACCGTTTCTCAGCGGTTTTCCAAACTCCTCTTCACATGAGGTGTAATCCAAGATATCATCCATGATTTGAAAGGCGATACCCAAGTTTAATCCGAATTGACTCAAATGATACACAGCCTGTTTCTCAGCACCGGCGATTATCGCACCACAGGCACAGGCAGCAGAAAACAATACAGCAGTTTTTGAAATAACGATTTCCATATATTCATCTCTGCTTATATGCCAATTACCTCTTTGTGCAAATTCCAAAACCTGACCTTCGTCCATTCGGGTTGTCGTATCAGCCAAAATTTTTAAAAAATCCAAATTATTACTGCCGACTGCTATTGAAAAGTATTTTGTTTTCAGAAAATCACCACCCAAAACCGCCGCCGAGTTTCTCGAGACATGGTTGGCTGAAGGTTTCCTTGTTCCCATTTCCGCGTTGTTTAAAACATCATCATGGAGTAGGGAAGCAGTGTGGATATATTCAAAAATGGTTGAAAAATGATAGATATCCTCTTCCTGGTAACCACATAACTGGGATGACATAACAAACAAGAGTGGTCGTAGCCTCTTCCCTTCCCCTAAAAAAGAGTGATTGCCGATAACCTCTGTGAGGGATACGAGATTGTTGAAAGTCCTGCTTAATTCAGCATTGATTCTTTCAAAATGGCCGTTGAATTGGTCTATAAGTAGTTTGTGTGAATCCATAAGAGGTTAACCATGAGCCTTGCCATGTTCAATTTTTCCGGGATGCCCAATTTGTAAAATCCCTGGCTATCCATTCTCAGATAGGTTTCATCTATTTCGATGGTCTTCATATAACCATCCCTTTTTGTTTTTTTATTTTGTCTTGACTTTTCTCTCTTTTGAGGGGAAGATTTGGATGTATTGATATATTAAATACCAGTTTTTTAGTTAATTTTTAGTTGAACCTTTATGCGGTGTCAAGTAAAAAAATTGAAAAAATTGAAAGGGAAAACCTCTGGATTCGCACAGATTCCGACAAGAAGGTTGACACTAATACTTTGGTACATTATCCTTACGGGCCAGTATTATCAAGTCTAGTGAGGATACATAGCTAGAAATCTTTTATAAGGAGTTTCCGTAGTGGTGGAGATTAAGAATCATAAGGGTAAGATTGGTTTAGAAGACTATTTGGAGCAGTGCAGGAATTTTCACGGCTTTATGGGCCCGGGTTTAGTTCTGGGAGGCATGATGGTGGATTGGGCCCTGGAGGCCATGGAGCCATCGCACATATTTAGTGCGGTGGTAGAAACGAGAAAGTGTCTCCCCGATGCCGTCCAAATTCTGACCAAATGCAGTATTGGCAATGGTTGGTTGAAGATCTTAGATTGGGGTAAACTGGCCATAACGATTTACGACATTAATACACTTGTGGGTGCCAGGGTCCATCTCGACTATGAAAAGGTGGCTCGATATCCTCTTGTGAAGGCCTGGGCATTGAAAGAAAAACTCAAGACGGAAAACCCGTTAGAGCCCTTGATAGATGAGATGATAAAGGGTGGGCGCGACATGCTCACCTGCAGAAAAGGGGTTATCGGGACAATTCCGGAAAAGCTTGTTCCTTATGAGCAGCCCAGACTCTGTTCCAATTGCGGAGAGGCCTTCCGCTGCGGATCAGACAATATCTGTCAAGGATGTTTAGAACCTTTTTTTCAAGGAGGTGTAATCTCCATCCAACCAACTCAGCTTAGTGAAACAGAAAACGGTCACTCCCAGCATTCGATTGTGATTAGAGAATCTGGATAGCCAACTGGTTTTTATAACGAAATGCTCCCCATTTGAATTATTTAGTTAGAGAGTTACCATGTGCCTCAAAAGCTTTGATACTACGGGAAGCGGATTCTTTTTGAGGCCGAAATGATGCGTAGTGGTTTCTATGGCAGTATAGATCCATGCGGGGATGGGTTACGTTCGGGGAGCAGGAACCTCTGATTTCAATACGGTAGTCTCAGTTAAGCAGCTTCTGCCTTTTCGAAGACGACCTTCGTACCGAGCCCTTTCTCTACGTTCTCTACGAATTGGGTCTCTATTTTTGCTCGCTGACCTTTGATGATAGCCTCGTAAATTCTCTTCATTTGACCCACTGCATCTGCATTAATACAATAATGGATACGAGTTTTATTAGGGCTGATTTCCTCGAGGTCTAAAATGATGTGCAGTTTCGTTACTGTCTCTGTGGCTATTTTACCAAATTTCTTCAGCGTTTCTCCGGCCTCTGTCTCCCCCCTTGCCTCAAGATGCCGATTGCCCTGTCTCTCGGTAATTGTTACCCGAGCCTTGCTGTCGAGGGGTATCAATCCAAGTCTTATGCGAAGATCACAATATACCGTATCCTCATCGATGATTTCATACTTCACCATGGTAGGGACACAAACTGCGACCGAATTTATGTCGTTAAAAAACCCCCAAACTTCGTCAATTCCCTTTTCTGCAATCAAAATGTTCTCCAGCGTAGTCATCCTTTGTCTCCTTTCAGATTCTCAATGTTTTCTCTTCCGACTATTCCCACCATGTTTTCAGTCCATGGTCCTCGGCGATGATTTCTGCTGCAATAACGCCGGGGGCACCGATGATTCCTCCTCCAGGATGGCAACAGGCCCCGCAAAGGTAGAGATTGTTGATCGGGGTTCTGAACTCGGCCAATTCTGGCAAAGGGCGAAAATACTCCAGTTGGCCCAAAATTAGTCGACCCATGAATACGCCTCCTGCCTTCATATTATACAGTTTTCTCTCGATATCCAGAGGTGAAAGGGCTGTTTTCCTCAAGATGTTCTCATCGGTTAGGTTGGGTGCATACTGACGCCATTTCTCGATACAGAGATCCATGTACTCTTCCTTTACCTCGTCCCATTTTTCCGGGCCACCGTCCTTTAGATCATACGGAGCAGGTTGCCATATCAGGGCCGTATGCTTGCCTCTAGGGGCTTGGCTGGGATCGAATAGAGTGGGCACGGAACAGAACATCCCGAGATGTCCCGGAAGCTTCCCTGCCCTTATCTCAGACCAAAGGAGTCGATAGTCTTCTGGTGTTTCCAAGCCAATGTTGAGCTTAAAGGCCTTATCTATCTCGAGGTTGAATCTTGCAGAGGTGTGGGCAGGAGGTTCATTCAATGCCAGGTGCACACCGAAAATTGAGAATTCATCCAGCTTGAAATTCTCTATCTTTTTAACAAGACTCTCCTCCAGGTTTTCCTTTCCCACCAATTCCAGGAAGGTCTGTTTGAGATCTACAGCACTTGCCACCAATTTATTCGCCCGGTACTTCTCTCCCCCGAGGATCTCAACGCCTTTGGCCTCGCCATTTTCAACCACGATCTTGCTGACATGAGAGAACCCTATAGCCATACCCCCGTTGGCAAAAAACGACCGCCACAGAGCATGGGCAAGCACATGCGAGCCTCCTAAACAGATCTGGGAGTGCTCAACTTGGCTGACCGCAAGAGGGATAACTGTACCCAGACCATGATAATCAGGCACTATCCCTCTTGGAATCGGAAGTTGATGAAGAATAAGGGCCTTTACATGCTCGTTTTCAAAGTATTCATCCAACACATCGTTTGGGCTCAGTCTTCCCATTCTAACGAAATCAAGGCCCTCCGGGCTGTTCTCTAAAATGGCCAGTTGGTTCGAGGGAGGGTGGGGTCGAGTAAATAAGGCCGGCATGACAGCCGCCTCCATGAAACTCGCGTAGTTCTCGGTCATCTCCCGGTAGGCCTCAGCGTCGTGCTTGGATACACGAGCAATGGATGCACATGTCTTGTCCAGGTCCGTATGCATAGTGATGGCATGACCGCTTTTCAGGGCGATTCCTGCTTGAACGGGAGGACGATAATACCTGGCATTGAATTCTTCCAGGCCCAGATCAACAAAAGGAGGCATTACATTGATTGTATCGTGAAAGTAGGAGTGCAGATTATGGAGGAATCCCGGAATAGTGATCTCCTCCGTGCTCAAACCACCTCCGACCTCCAGCCTCCTTTCAATAATGAGCGTTTTTAGACCAGCTTTTACCAGGTAGTTACCCAATACGAGTCCATTGTGTCCTCCACCGATGATTATGGCATCGTAGTCTTCCATCATTCTCCTCCTTTGGCACAGCGATCGGTGAGATCTTTCAGTTTTTGGTAGGTGATCTTCCGGTCCTCATCATAGATCGCCACATCCTGGGGCCTCCCATGTTTAGCCCAGAAGTCAACGATGAGCCTTGCCATGTTCAATTTTTCCGGGATGTCCAATTTGTAAAATCCCTGGCTATCCATTCTCAGATAGATCTGATCTATTCCAATGGTTTTTATGTTATCACCCCTTTTTTGTTTTGTCTTAGCTTTTCTCTTTTTTTGAGGGGAAGATTTGGATATATTGATATATTAAATACCAGTTTATTAGTTGAGCCTTTATGCAGTGTCAAGTAAAAAAAAGTAAAAAAGTAAAAATTGATCAGATTTCGGATAAGGCAAACCCTACTGTCAAGATAAAAAATCGCCCTCTCTCAGTCACAGCTTAGGGTCTCCAGGGTTAGGTTTATTTATTTTATAGTTTTTAATACCCCGTCCGCTTGCGGCGGGGAGGTTCATTGAGCTATGCTATCAGTCAAAGGTAAGGAAAGAGAGTGTCCGAGATTTGACGGCACCTTCCTGGTTATTTATCATGGGTTTTGGTGGGTGTGACGTTATTTTGGAATAGTTTGACTTGTTCTTAAGGGATTGGTAAAATTTTTTATTATGGAAGTTCAACCAAAAATGGGATTTTTCTACTAGGAAGGAGATATAAAGATGAAATTAGCAGTTATTCTGCCTGGTGATTACGATGAAGAACTTTGTGAACAAAAAGAAAAGTATCTCAATCACTTTGCCTCTGTTGGAACACAAATAAAAGCATTTCCATCAGGAGGCACAAAATCAATTGGCAGCCTTATTGATTTTGTGCTTATTGCGCCTGGTGCGGTAGAGCAGGCAATAAAGGCAGAAAAGGCAGGTTTTGACGGTCTTGCTCTTCAAGGGACGTGAGACTTTGGTATTGAGGCTGCTCGTGCAGCAGTGAATATTCCCGTGGTGGGTTTTGGTTCAGCCATGTATCATATGGCATATCAGTTAACAGATAGATTTGGGGTGGTGGTTGCAAATGATAAAACAATGCCGGAACTTGTGCGGAAGATAAAGTCAATGGGTTGTTATGATCGTATGGTGTCCATGATTCCACTTAATATACCTATAGAGGAGGCATACAAAGATGAGATAGAGAGTAAATTTGTCGAGATAGGTCGATATCAAATTGATGAACAGGGTGCTAACTTAATAGCTGCAGGGCATGCTACTATGTTAGCTACTATAGGGTTTGGATCGAGGGAAAGCATTGAACAGAAACTTGGCGTCCCTGTGCTTGAACCACCTGGAATTGGCATAAAGACACTTGAGGTATTGGTAGACCTAAAACTAACTCATAGCAAAAAGGCATATCCATCGCCAACCGAATAGCCCAGGGTGACCGTTACATTTCATGGCCTTATGATGGATGAGGATGTTGAGCTGGTATCACCAAGGTAGAATGATCAGGCGGAGTATTATCAACAAGAAATACTGAGAACTTCATAAATGGTATCCTGTCAGCTACCCCCTTCCCAAGTCGGATGGCTCGTAAAAGCCCAAACTAAGATCATCCTCTTCGAATTACCTCGACGGTTCCTTTGTTTCCGTCAACAGTCAGGTAGTCGCCGTTCCTTATCGTATCAAAGGGATCCTTGTCTAGGCTGTCAACTACAGGAACCTCGATGTTATAAAAGACACGGGCGAAGACCGGACCGGCAAGTAATACGCCATCCGTTTTGCTGTTTACTATGGCCTTAGGTCCTACTCCTTTTTTTATTGCTTCAAGCAGGGAGACTCCACCGGCCAGAGAGCCTATGCTGAAGGGAAATACCAGTATCTTTCCCTCAAGGCTCTTCCCAAATAGCTCATGCTTGGTATCTTCTATCTTGGAGAGCTTTCCTGAGAGAATTCCCTGCATATATGCTCCGAAGAAGTTGATTGGCTTTGTAACGAGTGCCTCCCCTTTAGCAACCCCACCATTGAGTCCACGGCCCTTAAGAACAACTTTACGCATCTCTATCCCTCCTTAGGCCCTTCCACTTATGGCTGCTGCTACACATTCACGCTGACTTCCATACAAAGCCCGTCTATAGTAGCAGATCTTGCCTGAATCGCTCATAAGCCGCATATCTGAGTAAGGCTCGACGGTGTGTAGGCAATAGATACACCCCGAAAAGAGCTTACCCCCAGCCTCTTTGATGATCTGGGCTATGCCTAGCTCTTTAGCCAGATCGATAGCACCATTATGGGTGCAGATCCAAAGCTGAACCCCATCCTTCACCTTCTTTCCCTTTAATAGCCTGGCTATTGACGCCACCTCTTCGAATGTATAGTGAGGGCAACCAACGGCAACAATATCTATCCCGCCTGAAGTCTCAGCACTAGACATCTCTTCCTTTGTCTTCTTTAACACAGTATCGTCAATTTCAACTACTTCAACTGGTTTCCCATTTCCAAACGCTTTATCCATTGTTGGGGCTTCGGGAGTCAGGCCTGGAATATGGTACATTGAAACAGCGCCTGTACTGGCAGCCGCGGCCCCCATATTCTTGAGGCTGGAAGATGAAGCCTTTTTCTGAATACCGTCTATCACCGGGATCTTCGTTCCACATACCTTACCAAGATAGTAGCCAATCGCAGCGAAGTCGTCCGACTTCAACCCTTGCACCTTTACATTACAGAGAATTTCCCCTTTCCTGTTTTCGTCAATGTGGAGTCCACTGTAAACGGTTCTGCCTGCGATAGCACTCACGAGATCCATAAGAATAGGCTCCCTATTCGCCCTAGCGCCTATCACGGAGTTTATGTAGATCACTGCTGAAGATTCTTCCCACGAGAGATGCTGACCAAACCTGGGAATGTTTCCATACAGATAGGGAGTACAAGTCCAGTTGGGGATTACTCGCAGCGTCCTGTAGTAGCCTTCCAACGGACTGGAGCCTTGGAATGCTTCAGGAATGGATGGTGACTCTGGGTTTCTTGGGTCCGCAGGGTACGGATTTTCGGATGTGGGGACACGTACTTCTGCACCTAGATCGATCAACTTTTTCACAATACCTATGTAGCCGGTACAATGGCGAAGCAGATCCACATTGCCAAGATGGCTTCCTTGTGTAGGTATTAGACGTTCCGCATTCAATCCTTCCCCCATCTGGACTATGGTCTTCAGAGCGAGCTCTACAGCTGGACCCATTTTGCCAGCGAGCATCTCTTGCTCTGTTTTTGTAAGCTGCATAGCTCTAAGATACCTCCCTGGCTTTTACTAACTCGACATAGTCGTGTACGCACTCTGAGAAGGGTGTAGGTTTGTAGTTCAATTCTTCAACGGCCCGGGAGATATCAACCGGACCCATAAAGGGATAGGCAGGGTCGGGCTTTTCCCCAACCCTAACATCCGCATCAGGCTTATAGTGCTTGATTATGTCTGCAAACTCTTTTAGAGTTCTCAGCTCGCCCGAACCGATGTTAAATACACTGTTTTTAAGATCGTCAGCCGCGCAGGCTTTGGTTATGGCTTGAGTAACATCCTTCACATACACAAAGTCACAGGGCTGTCTGCCACCTTTCTCCACAACCACTGGCTGTCCTGCAAGCGGGAGCTCGATCAGCCTTCTTGCATGGTCACTGAAGGTCGGGTGCTCTACTCCTCGCCGAGCAAGATCTGTGAATCCATACACAGCCATGAGTCTTAATGCGACAAACTTCACTTTATAGTTCTGAGCATAGGCCTGCCCCATCTTCTCACACAACAATTTTCCTGCGCCGTAGACGGTAACTGGATTGACCTCCCCATCTTCATCGGCTCCTCTTGCTTCCTTCGACATGATCTGCCCGTAAACTCCAATCGAGCTGGTGAACACGACCTTAAGACTGGCCATACGAGCTGCCTCCAGTATGCTGCTCATACCCATGATGTTGACCCTGACGCCCAGTTCGGGGTTACTTTGAACCATTGTTGTGCCGAAGCCTGCTAGATGAACTATAGTGTCAATCTTTTTGTCTTGGATTATGGCCGTTAATACCTTTGAGTTGGTTACATCTCCTTCAACAAATGTAATGTCGTCTCGCTTAATCTCAGGAGGTCTCGGGGCAAAACAGACGACTTCAGCCCCTCGGTTTCTAAGTGCTTCCGTTGCAAAACCACCTATGAAACCTGTTCCACCTGTTACAAGAATTCTTCTATCCTTCATTTTTTATCCCTATTCAAGATATGTTAGAGTTCCAAGCCGAGCTAGGTTCATCGGATGTTCTGGCATCCACATCCTTGCGTCCAGTAGCGCATGAGTTTATGAAAGAGGTTGACAACTAGATGGATATCTCCAAGGCGAGCCTGCTGAAAGTGCCACGCTTTAGGATCCGTATTTACATTCAGACTCTATCAGAGATTGCCCCGTAAGACCTCATGGTAAATGCTCAGCTCCATTTCGCTCATATTTCAGAGTAAGGTATAGACAGAAAAGTTAATACGGCGGCTAGCGGAATCTGCAGGCCCCACAGAAAAGAGGGAAATTAGATATATATTTTATTTAATATATCAGCCACAATATGCTTGACAAACCCTTATTATCTGAAATATGTTATTAGATAAAGGCACAATAAACTTGGAACCAACTGACGGCAAATGCGGCGTATACTATCAATCTTAAGTGATCCAGAAGTAAAGATTGTATCCACCGAACCTCTCGAAGAAATAACCACGTGGTAACCTTCAACGGCTCACCACGGCCAATTTGGGCAGTATAAGCAGGTTCACGGACAGGGATATCAATTTCCTTGAGAAGACAGTATAGGGATGTGATTCAAAACATGGGTAACTTGGAAAGTCAAGCTATTTTGATAATACTCACTCAGTATCTTTTTCTAGCGTAGCTCAGGACGCTTATGTATTATATAGTCCAGCCCAAGATCCTTTATATGGGTCGAGGAGCTTTACAAGGCCTAGAGAAAATTCTGCGGCTGATGGAGCCGAGGAGAATCCTGATCATCACTGGCCCGACTGTCACGAAACTGGGCATTGTGGATCGGGCCCTTCAGGCCATGGGATCGTATAAACATCGAGTGGAGACCTTTATCAACCCCAAACCAGAAGGGGATGTGGCGATTGTTGAAGAATGTGCTCGAAGGGTCCGGGAAAGGGGATATGATCTGATTATTGGCATTGGAGGAGGCTCTCCCCTGGACGTGGCGAAAGGGGCAGCAGTTGTGGCAGTGCACGAGGAAGGCATGAGACCTCTCCTTGGTAGAGACCGGTTGAGGAGAAAAGGGATACCTACGGTCTTGGTGCCTACTACAGCTGGGAGTGGCACAGAGGTCACACAGGCAGCAGTCGTGCATGTTCCTGAAGAAGGGTGCAAGAAATCGATTTGGGACCCTCGCACCATGGCAGAGGCTGCTATCGTTGATCCAGAGCTCACGTTGCATATGCCCCCAGGGCTTACGGCAGAGACGGGACTGGATGCCCTTGTGCATGCAGTGGAGGGCTATGCAGCCCATGAGGCTAATCCTATATCAAAGATGTATACATCAGAGGCGATGCGACTGATTGTAAGGTATCTCGTTAGAGCATACCGGGATGGTTCGGATATGGAGGCAAGAGAGGCCATGGCCAGGGCGGCTACCCTCGCAGCCATTGGAGCTACGAATAGTGGGCTCGGAGCAATTCATGCACTTGCACTGGGACTCGACTCATGGGAGGGCTTTAACCATTGTCGGTCCCTGGCTGTGCTGGCACCCTGGGTTATGAGATTCAACCGGGTCGGCAACGAGACGCTTTACGCTGATATTGCAAGATATCTGGGAGAAAGGGTTGAGGGACTCTCTGTTGAGGAGGCCTCTCTGAAGGCCTCTGAGGCCGTCTTGTGCATATTACATGAGGTAGGGATGTCGTCCTGCCTCAAGGACTATGAAATAAGGGAGGAGGAGGTGAAGCCCCTGGCCCGAGAGGCCTATAGGGTGGGACAGAGGCTTCTTCCCATGAACATTCGAGAGGTCTCTGAGGAGGATGCCATTGGCATATTCCAGAAGGCTTTTGGAGCCTAAGAGGCTTGGGTATCGATTGAAAGAAAGGAGGAAAGTACAATGAAGAAAACCGATGAGCCAGACAGAAGAGTACATACAGTGACCTGGTCTGCAGGTCCTGGGTGTCACGGGGGGTGCGGGGTGTTTGTTGATGTCAAGGATGGGAAGTTTGTAAAAATAGAGGGAGACCCGAATCATCCTTACAACAGTGGTAGGCTTTGTCCAAGAGCTCTCGCCATAAAAGACTATATCTACCATCCGGACCGGCTACAAAACCCCTTAAAGAGGACCGGCAAGCGGGGAGAGAATAAATGGGAGAAAATCTCCTGGGATGAGGCCTATGACCTCATAGAGGGGAGAATGAAGGACATGCGTGAAAAGCACGGGGCTGAGTCTATGCTCTTCATCCAGGGAACAGGAAGAAACGTGGGGGGCTGGCTCTTGCTGCTGGGATATTCCTATGGAAGCCCGAACTGGCTCCAGGGAGGGCTTACCGGCAATTCCTGCTTTCATCCCAGGCTTGTTTGCATGCGAATGACCCAGGGAGACTATACGGTGCCCGACTGTTCCCAATTTTCCCAAGATCGGTACGAAGATCCAGAATTCGTCTTTCCCGAATGTTGCATGATCTGGGGACAGAACCCTGCTAAAACATGTAACGACGGATTCAATGCCAATTGGATCATAGACATGATGAAAAGGGGAACAAAGGCTGTGGTCGTCGATCCAGTTTATACCTGGATAGCCTCTAAGGCGACCATCTGGTTACAGCTTCGGCCCGGCACCGATGGGGCCCTTGCCCTGGGGCTTCTCAATGTCATTATCAACGAGGGCATCTATGACAAGGAGTTTGTCGAAAAATGGACCTATGGTTTCGACAAACTTACGGAACGGGTGCAGGAGTATCCCCCAGAGAAGGTTTCTCAGATCACCTGGGTCCCAAAGGAAAAGATCATCGAGGCGGCTCGACTCTTCGCAACGAGTAAGCCGGCTTCCATCCAGTGGGGAGTCCCGGTGGATCTGGCACCAGAGGGCGCCCTCGTGGCCAATTCCATCATCCACCTTTGGACTATAACCGGAAACATTGATATTCCAGGGGGCATGGCTATTGCCAGAATGGCCTATGATGTTCCCCCTTACCCTATGAGCCAAGAGGCGATCGCAGAGTATTACGGCGACGTGATGACTCCCGAGCAAATGGCCAAGCGGATCGGTATAGATGAGTATCCCGTAGCCAAGGAATTTCACTGGAGGGCTCAGGCGGACATGATCCTCGAGGCCCTGCTTACAGACAAGCCGTATCCCTTAAAGGGAGCCTGGATAGCAGGTAATAACATGCTTGCCTCTTCGGCGAATCCGAGGAAATACTATGAGGCCCTGAATCGTCTCGATTTTATTGTGGTTGTGGATCTATTTATGAACCCGACTGCAGTGGCTTTGGCCGATGTGGTGCTTCCGGCGGCAACCATGGCTGAACGGGATGGGATCAGGGCCTGGTGGACACCTCTGAATGCCATGGAGAGTGCCGTAGAGGTAGCAGGATGCAAACCTGACGAGGAGATCTGCTTTGAGCTGGCTCGGCGATTGAACCCAAATCTGAAATGGAAGAGTTTAGAGGACCTTTTTAACGATTTTTTAAGACCATCAGGCCTCAACTACGAACAATTGAAAGAGAAGGGCTGGATATTTCCGCCCAAAGGGCATCCAACGCAGCCCTACCGGCGGCACGAGAAGGGGCTTTTGCGAAAAGATGGCAAGCCAGGCTTTAATACCCCTACGGGCAAGGTTGAACTCTATTCCACTCATTTCGAAAGGTGGGGTTATGATCCTCTCCCCTATTACGAAGAACCCCATATGAGCCCCTATAGTACACCAGAGCTGGCTAAGAAATATCCCCTGATCCTCACTACAGGGAGGCGAAGCGTCCTCTATTTTCATTCGGAGCATAGAAATATCAAACCTTTAAGAGAGCTGGAGCCCGATCCGGTTCTTGAGATCCATCCTGACACGGCCTCTTCCTTGGGGATCGAGGACGGAGATTGGGTCTGGGTGGAGAATGCCCATGGTCGCTGCAAGCGAAAGGCCAAATATTTTCATGGGGTCCATCCAAAAGTGGTCCAGTCTTCCCATGGCTGGTGGCTTCCGGAGAAGCGGGCCGAAGACCTGTTTGATCTCTGGGAGGTAAACATCAATCAGCTGATCCCCGATGGAACTCAGGCCAAATGCGGGTTTGGAGGGGGGCAGTACAAATCACTCCTCTGCAAGGTCTACCGGGCCGATGAAGGAATCGAAGGGATATATAAGAAGGAGACTCTCTGATGGAATATGGACTTTATATCGATTACGAATGGTGCAGTGGATGCCATTCTTGCGAACTTGCCTGTAAGCAGGAGCATGGCCTCAAAACCGACGAATGGGGGATTCGTGTCGTGGAGCGCCTCCGTAAAGCGAAGGATGGCATCGTCAGCGAATATATACCAATCCCTACTGATCTCTGCAACTTCTGTATGACCCGGGTGATGGAGGGAAAGCAGCCCGCCTGTGTCCATCATTGTATGACCAAATGTATGGCGTTCGGTCCCATAGAGGAAATGGCTAAACTGGCGGCAAAAAAGAAGAAGACGGTGATTTGGGGGAGGAGCTATCCCTCCAGATCGGAACTGATCTCTGCAACTTCTGCATGACCCGGGTGATGGAGGGAAAGCAGCCCGCCTGTGTCCATCATTGTATGACCAAATGTATGGCGCGGTCCCATAGAGGAAATGGCTAAACTGGCGGCAAAAAAGAAAAAGTCGGTGGTGTAGGGAAAGATCCACTGGCAGATAGATCCCTCTTTTAGGGAACCGCCCTTCCACAAGAGATAGCGCCCCACTTTTCCCAGAAGTATGTCCACAAAAGAACACAATCATAGACCTGCGAGCAGTGGTTAAAAGGGACAGTATACAAAGATGCCGTATTTTTTTTCACTACTAAGGGTTGATCTGACCCAGCGAAAGTTCCGAGAGGAAAGGATCGATGAATCCATGATTCTCAAATTTCTAGGTGGGAGGGGCCTCGGAGCCAAGATCCTTTTTGATGAGCTAGAGCCCACAACTGACCCATTGGAGGCGGAAAATAAACTCCTCTTCCTAACTGGCCCCCTGATCGGTACTGGTGCTCCATGGTGTGTCAAATATAGTGTCGTGACCAAATCTCCCCTTTCCGGGACAATCCTGATGAGCCTGGCAGGAGGTTTTTTCGGACCTGCGCTCCGCCGTTCAGGATATGACGGCCTCATAATAGAGGGCAAATCGGAAGAGCCGATATATCTTTGGATCCATAACGGAAGCGCTGAATTCAAAAAGGCTTCCCATCTATGGGGCATGAGCACGGAGGAGTGCCAGGACGACATCCGCAAGGAGTTGAGTGGGCCTGCGGCTCAGATCGCCTGCATTGGCCCGGCTGGGGAGAGGGCTGTTCGACTGGCCTGTATCATCAGTGGCAGGCGTGCGGCAGGCCGTGGAGGCGCAGGCGCTGTGATGGGCTCCAAGAACCTCAAAGCTATTGCAGTAAACGGCACCAGAAAGGTTCCCATCCTGGAGCCCCAGGGCTTTAAAGAATTCCAGATGGCTATTCGGAAAAAGGTTCCCAAGACTGATCGACTGAAGGTTTTTGGGAAATATGGCACGCCCAAGAACCTTTTACTGGTTAATGAAAGGGGCATATTCCCGACCCGCAACTTCCAAGGGGGTATGTTCGAGGGAATCGGCCAGGTAAACCACACAGAGCAACAGCGCAGAGTGATCCGGTCTGTGACCTGCCATGCCTGTCCGGTGGCGTGCGGCAACCTCACGAGAGCTGCGGAGGAGCCATATAAGGGAATTACAACCGAAGGGCCTGAGTACGAGACCTTCTGGGCCTTTGGAGCCCAATGCGGAAATAGTTCTATAGATGCCATTATTGCCGCCGACCGGTTGTGCGACCAATTGGGGCTAGACACTATCTCCACCGGAAACAGCATTGGATTTGCCATGGAGTGCGTGGAGAGGGGGCTCCTGAAACAGGAAGAACTGGAAGACCTGGATCTAAGGTTCGGGAAACACGCGGCCATGGTGGAAATGATTCGTCGCATTGGCTATCGAGAGGGGATAGGGGACATCCTGGCAGAGGGTGTGCGAAGAGCAGCAGACCGGATTGGAAAAGGTTCCCAGAATTTTGTGATGCACGTAAAGGGGCTTGAATTACCAGCATATGACCCGAGAGGGGCCAAGGGAATGGGTATCGAATATGCCACCTCTCCCAGGGGAGGGTGTCATGAAAGGGGGCTTATCTCCAGAGAGACCTTCGGTGCTGCTCCTTACCTTGACCCTCTCTCCATTGAAGGGAAAGGGGCTGTGGTCAAAGAGGCTCAGGATGAGACCGCCGTCCTCGATTCCCTGGGGGTGTGTGTCTTTCCTCCGCATAGCGATGGGATGGATATGATGGATATCGCCGGACTCCTTTCCTTTGTATTGGGAAAGAGTATAACTCCAGATGAGTTGATGGAGGCTGGGGATCGGATATGGAACCTGGAGAGATTGTTTAACACACGGGAGGGTTTCACGCGAGAGGATGATGTCTTGCCAGCAAGGTTTCTTAAGGAGCCCATGCCCGAAGGGCCAGCTAAGGGGCATGTTGTGGAGCTTGATCAGCTTCTGGACGATTACTATCTGACCCGCCAATGGGACAACAATGGGATTCCCACATCTGAGGTGTTAGATAAGCTAGGACTTGCTCAGGAGGGAAGGAGTGTCCACCTGCATGGCAAAGGTGACTGTTAAATTCCATGGGCTAATCATGGACAAGGATGTGGAACGAGCTGAGGAGTATGAGGTTACCCCTGGGGCGACCGTAAGGGCCGTGATGGAGCTCTTCGTAAGAAGACACCTGGCGTCCTTGAGAGAAGAGCCCCTTTCTGGTGACAGTGGAAAGCTATGGGAAACACACGTGGTGATGCTCAATGGGATCGGGCTCGTTCCAGAAAAGCAGTTAACAACAGAGGTCAAAGAAGGGGATAGTATCTCAATTTTTTTTCCAGTAAGCGGAGGATAAAGCACAGAGGGGACTGACCCTGCCCGCCCATACCTGTTTCTACCGTTGTCCCAAGACCATTCAAGACATCCTTAATTGGAGCATGGGCATGGTATTTGACTATTTCAACATCGACCCTAAACTCTTTTGTCGACAGGAGGGGACCCCTTATGTAGCCCCTTGAACTAACAACTATACTATGTCCCATGCTTAAGTGCGACGCCTCGAGAAAATAGGCTGTTGCCCAGGCGAAAAGGGATTTCGGCAATAGCCTGTTATTACCTGACAATTACGCAGGTCCGGTCCGCCCTATGAGAAACCTTGTTGGATACGCTACCCAACAAGAGGCCTTTGAAGCTGCCAAGCCCACGACTTCC
>JAFDDT010000011.1 GCA_019310725.1 Deltaproteobacteria bacterium
TAATTCAGGTCGTTTCCGTTTAAATGGCATCTTATCCCCCTTATATTGTGGTTTGGGGGGAAGATAACACAAAATAAAGATAATTGCAACATTAATTTGGAATCAGTAATCTAGTAGGCACAGCCGATGATTTGGCGGGTGAGTTCTTTGTGTTTCATTTTAATTGTTCAGAAGGAGGGATCTAAACACTATGCCAATTCTCCAGCTTGAACTCTGAAAACGGTTTGAAATCATCAATGTTTCGGGTCACCAGAATCAGTCCGTTCACCTTGGCTATTGCCGCAGTCTGGCCATCAACAAATGACGGATTTATACCTTTAGATGATAACCGGGCACGCTCTCTTGCGTGCCATTCTGCAGCCCTATGATCATAAGGAAGAATCAGCATTGTGGGCCTGACAATATCATTAAGAAATGAAGCGATCACCTCTTTTTTGCGGGAACGTGGAAGACGCTGACAACCAAATTGAAGCTCATGCCAGACAGGCGCAGCAGTAACCATTTCGTCCTGATTTCTCTCAAATTTTTTCATAACGGATTTATCAGGATCAGTTTTTTTGTATCCAGAAGATATCTCAAGATATCTCATCCTCTCAGTTCAACCTCTCTTCCAGTAAAAGTATCCCGAAGGCCCTCAAAATCCAAATCAGAGATCTCTATATCTTCATCATGGATGTTTTGACGAAACGCTGATAAAGCATCCCAAAATCCTGCATAATTGCGACTGAGCCGTTCATATTCCTGAATGGACAACAATATTGCAACCCGCTTTCCTCGTCTTGTCAGTTCAACGCAAGGCCCTTTTTCTATGTAATGGATAATAGAAGGCAATTTATTTTTTGCTTCAGCTATGGAAAACTGTTTTTGCACGATTAACACCTCTTTCTTGGGTTATTTTTTATGCAATTATAGCCATCTTTATGGCCATATTCAAGGAGAAAATAAATTTCAAGTCCGTCGGAGGCACTGATTGCTTATTCTATTATTAAACAGCCCTGATTGAATAAATAAAGGCATTCAACAGGGTAAAGATTTATCCAGGTGAAATATACCACATCCCGGTTGAATAGTTATGGATTCAACAGGGCTAGCACGATTTTCGAGATTATTTTTTCTTAGTTTGCACGTGCCCGCCATCAGCTGCGCTTCAGGCGCTGGCAGGCGGGTCGGCTTCGCCTTCAGGCGACCCTCCCGGCATTGCGAGGGCTCAGCCGAGGCGGACGGGGGTGGGGAACGGGACGTTCGTGCAGAACGTGCATAACTTTCAGGGGTATCAGGTGCAGGATTGATAATCCACCCGGGTTGGCTGGGTACCTTAGCCGGCGGTAATTGTAATTCGTTTATCTTTCATGTTTTGTTCAGGCCCCAGTTAAATAACTTTCAGATTTAACGGGACAGGCACGATTTTCATCATTTTGTTTTTTCTTTCTCAGTTTCCGCCTGGCCGCCTCGCTCTGCTTGGCAGACCTTCGGAGGAGGGGGCAATAGCATGGAGCCCCAGTGGAATCTTAGCTTGGTTAGCGCTTCCCTTGCTTCAAGACTTTGTCTTCACCGATATCATAGTTGATCTTCGACGAATCTTATTCCACGGGGTAAACACAGGGCAAAAAGCAGAGATCAGTTTTAATACTTATCTAGCAATATCACGCATACCGGTATCTGAATGATGACGGGGAGTAACCACTAATTCCAAACCTTCATTACTCTGTAAACAACTTAGAATCTCAAAAAAATTGTTTGCACTCGGATTGCCAGAAGGGCTTAGCATCCGGTGAAGGCTTTTGCTGGGCTTATGGATCTGTTGGCTGAGTGCTTCAAACCCAATGGTAGCATTTATGTAGTCACGTAATATAGCTTTCCCTACCTCCACGTCACCATTTAAAAAGCTGTCCACCGCCTCGGTCAGCATAGCCTCGCGGTATGCAGGCTCCCTTTTCGCACGAGCTTGTATAGTTTTTCGAAAATCCCTTGTTAAAACCATTGCAATACCTCACTCACTTTTGCGTTTCCGGGCTTAATAGTCCTGCCAGTAAGCCTTTGCTGCATTAATATCTTGTTGTTGGCGCCTCTTTGTTCCGCCGCCTAAAATGATCACACTACGCTCGCCATCTTTTCCAAAATAGATCCGGTAGCCAGGGCCAAAATCAATTTTGTACTCGAAAATTCCACCACCAATACCTTTTGTATTCGAAAAGTTACCCTGCTCAAGCCTATACAATGCCGTAGAGACCTTCGTGGCTGCCCACGCATTCAAGCGATCGTGCCACATGGCATAAGGCGATTTGCCTGTCTCATCTACGTATTCCTTTACCTCTATCATGTACACTTAGAAGGTAACATTAAGGTTACCATTTATTAAGTTTCATTGCAAGGAAAAATTCTATAAGGAATTATTGTCAGAGCTCCAATATTTACTTTTATGCAATATTTCGATCATTTTTGTTATCAACGCGAACGATCTCATCAGACAACACATGCTCCCGTTTTACTCTGACCTGCCTATGATCGTTAATTGCCGAGTAGCATCGAGAGTTGAAAGTCTCTTGGCTACAATCCTTCCCTTAAGTCAATTACTGGCTAACCTATTCGGGATCCGGTACTTCCACGGTTGCCGATCGCTTACGTAGTTAGGGACGTTGGCAACCCCGGTACCATCTTCTGGAGCTACCCCAGTTGAACACCCTAAAGGGACCCGGTTAAACGGCGCGGGGCATAGTAAAAGCTGAAAGCTGAAAAGGCATAGCGCATGGCGTGTAGCGCACGGCGCTAAGCGCTGAACGCTCAAAGCCGAAACAGCAAAGCTGAAAAACCTGATAGCTCACAGCTCTTGAGGTGAAGAGCAGAGTTGAATGTCTCAGGATTTGGGGTTTTCAAAACGGTGAGGCCACCCTTTCCATTCTCTTCAGTGAAAACATATGTAGAAGGTAAATGCACGAGTTACCTTCCTGCCTTCACAAACACAGCTCCGCTCCGTGGGTTACATTTCGAGAGTAGAGATAGCTTATTGAAATTACGTGTTTTTTATCCTAAATCAAGGCGAAAATGCGAAACTGTTGATGTAACAATTACCCTGTTTTATCGAGCTCTTTTTCGAAAAAAACAAAGCAAGTTGTAAAAGCTTTGCCACCAGATTATCTTGGTGGTAGTGGACTTAAGGTTATTTGAGGTTATTGTGAGAATTAAAACAAGTATCTCGAAGATATCTTGTTACATCGTCTTGGAAAGACTACCCTCATTTCTGACCTCGCCGTAAGCCAAGATCTGCAGGAGATTGGCTCTGGCTTAATTGAAACTCTTCGAATTGAGATACCCGCCCGGAGGGCAGCCAGACAAACAGCTTTCCGGCCCTGCGGTCTTGAAGGTATGTGCCATTATCTGAAAGCATATCACTGCTCATAACCAAGATGGGGATATACTTCTTGGTGGACAGATCGAGGTTGACGACACCTACTTTGGAAATCGACCTAAAGGGAGGCGGGGCAGAGGTGCTCAGGAGAAGACCCCAGTTCCTGGTATCGTTGAGAGAAATGATCTGGTTTAAGGAGGGGCTCTTGACCATGTTCGTGCTGTCTCTATTTTCAATCTGAGAGAAAAGGTGGTTAATACTACAATCTTTTAATCTAACCAAAAAAATAGAGAAACACAATACGGAATTTGATACCCAGAAAATACCAGGTAAAATCCAGTAGTCTGGGATGAAAACCAGGCTGGATCTGGAAATCGGGGGCTCAAAGGAAATAGCTTCCGCCATAACCTCAAAACTTTTTTTATAGACTCCAGGGATTACTCTGAGAATTTATTAAGAAAGAAAAAGGTGACAGTCACTCTGTAAAAACTCATAGGCAGAGAGCATAGCCCATAGCGTAAATGCATGACATTGAGCTGTGGCTGATAGCTCAAAGTTCAAACCAATGTGCACGGCGCCAAGCGCAAAGCGGATGGTGATTAAGGAGGAGGGGAGAGAATCACCTCGATAATATCTCGCTTCTCAGGCCTTATATCATCGGCATAGATCAGCAAACCCCTTCCGAAGCAATGGGCCAGGCGAAAGAGGATTCCCTTGTATTCTCTTTCGTCGACAATGAATGTTACCTCAGTTCCACTGTGGGCCTTGAGCCATTTTGAAAGCGTTTCCCTATCTTCGGCATGAGCATGGTGAACCAGCATATACCGAACCCCATTGAGTTTGCCGGAAGAAGATTCGAACGGCTTTGATACTTCCATTACCTCGCAAGGGATAGTTATTTTCTCCAAAGGGAAGGCAGGCCGTGCAACCCATAACAAGAATAGAGGCAACACTAACAGGCTCTTTCTTATCATGCTACGCATGTCACACCCTCCTAATTTAATGCCCATGGCGTAAGCGATAATTTTCAACTCTGGATTATGGATAGGCGACTAATTCTTGTACGGAACAGATAGAAAAGGGGTTCACGGGGGAATCGCAATAAACACTCCTATAGGGTAGGCCTGGAGAGTGTAATTGGAATTTTGGAAGGACATTACGCCTTATGCCACTCCTGTTTGCTAATATCAGCTTGTCGAAGTATCTCGTGCAATAATGAATCGGAGATATCCCCGGGCTTATGAGGATTTGGTACCCTTATTTTCAGGGCTCCCTTGATCATGAACTGATGTCTGCCGCCTGAATACGGCCCAATGAAGCCCAGGCTTCTGAACTTCTTAACCAGATGTCTCCTAGAAATAGGCACAAGATCTCACGCAACGGCAAGTTCGGTAATTTGCACTCTAAAGCCATCGACTTCTGGAATAGAATCTCCATCCCTCAGCTTAAGGATAATCCATTCTTCCAAGACTGTGAGTAATTCCCTCCTGCATTCCTCAACTGTTTTCCCGTTTGCCCAGACACCCCTAAAACCGGGTATCTCAGCGAACCATGTGCCGTCTTCCAGTTTCTTGTATTCAGCCTTTTCTATGGTCTTTTGGCAGTATTCGATAATCATTTCAAATTACCTTTCTTAGATCTCCCCTTGTTTTTTTGCTCTTTCCCAATTTTCTAGTTTAGCAGGTCTGTCTAGCTCCTCTAGTTGAGTAAAGACTTTTGGCTTTCCAGTCTGCGATATCCATGAACCCTTATCTACGCCTTGGACTTGCTTGGCGCTGATCATCGCTGATTCTTAGTCCAGTCTCTAGACGGACAATTTCCCTGTTTCGCTTCTCTTTACCTAAGAAGATTTCGTCAGTTTTGCGGCTGCTACTGGACCGCCTGTTTATATTTAGTTTATCATATCCCACCGATGTATACTCATCGATTCTCACAATCGCGTCCAATATGTGGTTGAGGTAGGTCTGATCCCTGTTCATAAACTAATTGATTGTCGCAAAACTTCTTCCCGAATGTAGGGGCTAACAGCAGCTTCGGTCACGACCCCACCTTTGTGTTAAGAAGGTCTTCAAGATCCTGCTTTATAGCAACGATATCGAGCAGGCTTCTGCCCGGTTCCAAATCCACCAAAACATCTAAATCACTGTCTCGCTTGCCCTCACCTCTTGCTATCGATCCGAAAACTCGTACATTCCTCGCACCATATTGCCTTGTAATAGTGAAAGTTTGATCTCCTTTTTCCTTCAAGGTTTTGTCAATTTTCATAAATCAAATCCTTGTGATGTTGTTTAGTATCTCTCTCGCCTTAAGATTAGCGTCTACATTAGCATATCTGAGGTAGTCAACGCCATCTTTGCCTTTCATGTGACAAAATCTTCTTCTTCAATTTATCATTATTTATAAAATGCCAGTATAGAGATATAAAGTGAAAAAAGGGACGCTGCTGTTTCGCCTTGGCCAAAGACTCCGGAAACTTCCACAAGCCGACCAACTAGCCATCCATCGTCTTCCCAGTACTCTAATGTTAATTTTGCCATTACAAATAGTCCCCCATCTTTTCAGACTTTCTTAAGATCGTAGCAGTTTAGCATTGTTGATTCAAGACATATCGAGGTCAGTAGTAGGCATGGCTGCCCACTGAAATATGCCCCAGTTTAATCGGCTATGCCGTTTCACCTCCGTGAAACCCCCTGAGGCGGCTAAACATTTACCCCCAGTATACAATAGGGAATGGTGTCAAGGAATATGAAAGGCAGGGGAGGTTCATGCAGAACGTGCATAGCTTTCAGGGATATTGGGTGCAGGATTGATAATCCACCCGGGTTGGCTCGATACCTTAGCCGACTTTTTTTATGAGGTCCATTTCAAGTATTAGGTTTTCGGTAAAGGCCATGGGGGGCACATCTTCATTTGGCACTTGATAACATTCCTATTTCTCATTCCGCCAAATCCCACTACCAATCTTACTGATTCAACTATTTTTGGGCGATCAAGAACAGCTCTTGAGAAAGATTAATCATGAATTCAGCATCTTTAGCTTGGAATTGAACCCGAGGTTTGTAGCGCACTTTTGCTCGCAGGTCCAGCCCTAGATTAATATTTCGGCCTAAGTACTAATTTAAGATATTTGGCTTTCGAGTCTTCGATATCCGTGAGTTCTCATCTACGTCTTCTAATTTCTTAGTATTATTCTGGCATACGCATGCCTTCAACCTGTGAAGCTTTCTGGAGCTTCTGATCAGAACATGAAAAGATAATGGGGGTAGATATTTCCTTATGCAAAGTTACAGCTGAGAATAGATGTGATGATTCGACGAAATCCGCTATCTTCGGTGAATCCTCTTCTTCAACATAAAGTTTTACCAAACTGCTCGTATCAAGATAGATGACCATTTGCTACCTTCTATCTTCGAGAACGGCATCAGAGACAGCGCGTCCCCTTAATGCGATCCGAGATTCCATGCCCATCGCCTTCCCACCATTCCAGGAGACAATACCACTTTGGACCAGATTAAGAATTCTCTCTTCATCTGGTTCTATCCCATAAGGCATGATGATAGCCAACTCCTTCTTCCTCTGTGTGAGGAGGATTCTTTCTCCTGACTTTACTCTCTTGAGGTACCGACTCAAGTTTTCTTTCAATTCTCTCATGCCAACGGTTATCATTTTCTTGTGTCCCTTAACAAAGTAGTTACATTATGTTCTATGTGGTCTCATCTGTCAAGCGCCAAAACCCGTCCATTGCAATTCAGACACTATTTCTGCCGCGGCTAGTTGGGGGCACAGTTTGAATTGTAAGCTCGATCCTGCCATGCGGGGATGCGTGCATATACCACCCGCTGAAACAATGGAACGAGATTAGCCTTCTTAGAGCGCACGGGGTCTTTTTAGCGGGTCACAAATCTCAGAGATGGCAGACGAGGACTGAGCCCAGCTTTGGCGCAGGGTTGTATTGTCAGGTGTTGGTTGCAGGAAACAGAGGCTTGGGGCGCTCGAGGGTTCCTCATGACTCCCTTCATTTCCCGTCTGAGTCTCCTGCATTTATCGGCTATTTTCTTGCGGGGTTCATCCTCAAGGCTCACTATGATTTCGGTGAATTCGAGCGGAGCAAACAAACCGTAATAGTTTTCAAAGTAAACGATGATGTGATTATCCGAGGGCAGTAGCTGCTGACGGATATGTGGCAGTGTCTCATTATTTAGCTCCTTACGTGGCTGACGGAGAAGGTAGTCATAATGGGGGATGTTCTTTTATACTTACCTTAGTTTCAGATTTACCGCAAGCTCTCTGTTATTGGCATACCAGTGAAATAGTTTGATAATTTTTTAAGGATTAAACACCTCATCCTCCCCTATTCTCAGCAATCTCACCTACAATCTGATATAATTTCACGGCACAGGGAATAATTTCACCCTTTTCGATGATCCTGCTCAGGGTTGGGGAACTCAATGACAATACCTCAGCAATCTCAACTCCCTTATGGCCACGAGGGAAAAGGGGACCGGCTACTTTTTATCATTGCCCTGGCTCATAATGACTCCACCAGAGATCGCTTCAGAAAAATGAAAGAGTCTAATCTTTTCCTTGACATTTTACCTGCACTGAATAAAACTTCAACAACATTGAAAACTGTCTTATCTTTCCACCTTAACAGCAACGGCAAACCGTTTATTTGCCTTCGCCAGAATACCCTGCAGCTTCTCGGAGCAAAGAGGAGATCCCGCTTGCGGGGCTGCGGGGAGCTTCATTTGAAAAAGCAACTTTTTTGTTTTATCTCCAACCTATAACAAGATGCCGTAAGGTAGAACTTGGGGGCTGCGCCCCGGTTGGAATATTCAAAGCACTATGATTACCTTCTCTAGACGGATAGAATTTCTGATACATTAAGGGGAGCTCTAATATGATTGAGATACGTTTTCACGGGCGGGGCGGCCAGGGGGCTGTGGTTGCGACAAAGATTCTCGCCACATCTGTATTCCTGGATGGCAGATATTCCCAGTCCTTTCCCGCGTTTGGGGTCGAAAGAAGAGGAGCACCAGTGACTGCTTTTTTGAGGGTAGATGAAAAGCCTATACGGATACGCACCGAGATATATGAACCTGACCATCTCGTAGTCCTCGACCCTCTCCTGGTAGAACAGGTACCTCTTGCCAACGGACTTAAGAAGGACGGCATTATCATCATCAACAGCAATAAGAAACCGGTGGAGTTTTCTGATATGTTCAAAGGCTTTCGCGTGGCTACTGTTCCGGCTGGAAAAATTGCCGTAAAGTATCATCTTGGCAGTCCCCAGTCTCCCATTGTGAATACTGCCATATTAGGTGCTGTGGCCAAGGTGCTTGGGGTCGTTACCCCGGAAAGCCTGATTGAGGGTATCAAGACTGATGTGCCAGCATATACTGAAAACAACGCCGCCGCCGCTCAAGAGGCCTATGAAACAGTGAGTAATGTTGTCCAATTGTAACCAATAGGTGTCAGTGGTTTGTTGTCCGTTGACCGTTGGAAGACTGCAAAAAGTGAATCGCCTGCACACGCTGCCCAATAACAGACAACCTGGCCTAAATAGAAGTGCCAGGTTTTGTGAGCCATCTGACTCACACCAAACTTTAGGCACTTTCTTTGATGTAAAGATAGGTTAATCAAGGGGATTGAACATGAAATATACTGAAAAAAAGGTTAGCGTTCCGTTATGCGCCGTCTCTACCACCCCCGGCCTGGTAAATAAAACCGGAAGCTGGAAGTTTGCCGAACCCCTATTTATTGACCGAGTCTCCCCGTGTAACCAGCAGTGCCCTGCTGGCGAAGACATTACCGGATATATGTATCTGGCCAGCCAGGGGCGCTTTGAAGAGGCCTGGAAACTGATCACGGAGGAGAATCCCTTCCCTGCAATCATGGGCCGAGTCTGCTTCCACACCTGTGAGGAGCAGTGTAATAGAAAAGACCACGATGAGGCCGTGTGTATCCATACGGTCGAGCGCTTCATCGGAGACTACGGTCTTTCCCATGGCCTCAAGATAGACGTTACTGAGCCAGAAAAAGACAAAAAGATTGCCGTAGTGGGTGCAGGTCCCGGAGGCCTGAGTGCAGCCTTTCATTTAAGGAAGAGAGGATACCGCGTTACCACATTTGATAGGCATCAGAAGCCGGGGGGCCTGATGTGGTATGGTATTCCTGCTTACCGGCTCCCCAAAGACATCCTCGATGCAGAGATCAACAGGCTCTATGAGATGGGAATCGAATTCAAGATGGGCGTCACCATAGGCAGAGATATCACCTGGGATGCCCTTAATACCCAGTTTGACGCCGTATTTGTCGCTCTTGGGGCTTACGAGGAGGCCGGTCTGAGCATCGAGGGTATCAATAAGCAGGGGATCTTTGAGGCACTCAGATTCCTACGGGAGATCAATCTCGGCAAAAAACCAAAGTATGGCAAAAACATGGCTGTGATCGGTGGTGGAAATAGTGCTATAGACTGTGCCAGGGTCTGTCGCAGGCTCGGGGCAGAGGCGACCATCGTGTATCGCCGAACCGAAAACGAGATGCCAGCCCACCCGGAAGAGATTGCAATGGCCAGGGAAGAGGGAGTTGAATTTCTCTTTCTTGCCACCCCAAAAGAGGTACACGGCCAGGACGGGATCTCAGGCATCAAACTTGAAAAGATGGCCCTGGGAGAGGTGGATGATTCTGGCCGGAGACGACCCACTCCCACCGGGGAGACCTTTGATATCGATTGTGACGGCATGATCTTGGCGATAGGAGAGGGTACCAGGGTAGATGATCTTCCCCCCTCTGTCTCCCACAAAAAAGGGGTGGTCGAGACCGATCAGATGGGGCAGACTACTGAATCGAGCCTGTTTGCCGGTGGAGATATTATTGACATCCCTCATACCGTTACCCATGCCATTGGCTCAGGGAAGCGTGCTGCCATAGCAATCGATAGATTTCTCCAGGGCCACAAGGCTGAAGACATCGCTCTTGATCAGTTCAAGTGGGGGGACAGGGGAAATATTAGTGTTGGCCTCATGAAGGGAATAACGCTTTTTATGAGAAGAAACCCGAGCTTGGAGGTAATAGACTATAAAAATATGAACCCCTTCTATTTTGATCACCGGCCACAGATCAAAAACCATAGGATTCCGGCAAAAGTGAGATTAAAGGGGTTTCAGGAGCTGATCACATCACCCTCCGAACAGGAAGCAGTCTCTGAAGCCAGGCGCTGCTTTATGTGCGGTTCCTGTACCGAATGTGGAAACTGCTATATCTTCTGCCCGGACAGTGCCATAAGGCGGGATCCCGTGGGCTATGGATATATACCAGATATGGACTACTGTAAGGGATGCGGTATATGCGTGAATGAATGCCCCCGCGGGGCAATGAAACTGAAGTTTATGGAGTAAGAAGATGAGAAAGGTACTAACCGGAAACGTGGCAGTAGCCTATGGGGCGATGCTCTCTGATGTGCAGGTTGTTGCCGCCTATCCAATTACACCCCAGACTACTATCATTGAAGAGCTTGCCACCATGCAGGCTGATGGTCTGGTGGATATGGACTACATCAGGGTGGAGTCAGAACACTCGGCCATGGCTGCCTGCATCGGGGCCTCAATGGGTGGCGCCAGGGCATTTACTGCCACCTGCGGGCAGGGATTATTCCTGATGCATGAAATGCTGCACTACGCCACGGGTGCCCGAACACCGGTAGTTCTGGCTAATGTTAACCGGGCTGCGGCTGCCCCCTGGACCATCTGGAGTGATCAAACCGACTCTGTCTCCCAGAGGGAGACCGGCTGGATTCAACTCTATTGTGAGGGGAATCAGGAGGTCCTGGATACAACTATCATGGCATTCAAGATTGCCGAGTCCTTGAGGCTGCCGGCAATGGTTGTGCTGGATGCATTTTTTCTCTCCCACACATCAGAGCCAATAGACATCCCCGATAGGGAACAAGTCAGGGATTTCCTCCCTCCGTTCGATCCAGGTGATCTATGGCTCGACCCAAATAATCCCAGAACCTTTGGTGGCATTACCATGAATGATGCATATATGGAATTCAGGTGGCAAATCCAGAGGGATATGGAGAAGGCCAAGGCAGTCATTACAGAGGTACACGAGGAGTTTGCCAGGGTGTTTGGAAGGAAATATCACCAGGTGGAGGCATACCAAGCGGAAGACGCAGATGTGGTCATAGTTGTCTCAGGCACAGTAGCATCTACCAGTAGGGATGCCATCGATCTGCTCAGGGAAAAGGGACAGCAGGTGGGTATGGTTAAGCTAAAGACCCTTCGGCCCTTTCCAAGGGAGGAGATCATTGAGACCCTTAAGGGCAAGAAAAAGGTGGCGATTATTGATCGGAACTTCTCCCCCGGTGCTACTGGTATATGGGCACAGGAGATCAGGAACGCCCTTTATGAGCTTCCTGAAGGCGACAGACCCCTCATCTATGGCTATATCGCCGGTCTCGGTGGCCGGGATATCAGTGTTAAGGTTATTGAGAGCATCTACCAGAAAACCCTCAAGGACAATCGACCAGATGATGTGGATATGTGGATAGGAGTAAACTATGTATAGCCTAAATCAGAGATTCGACAACAGGGATATTCCAGAAGATGAACTTTTGACCTCTGGAAACGTAGCGTGTGCTGGATGCGGGGCATCTCTTTCCATGAGGCTGGCACTAAAAGGCCTGGGCAAACCGACTGTGCTTGCCGTGCCTGCCTGTTGCTGGACAATCATACCGGGTGCCTGGCCTATGTCAATCATGGATGTTCCCTTCTTTCATTGTGCCTTTGAGACAACTGCGGCTACCATATCCGGCATTAAGGCAGCATACCGCAAAAGGGGTATGGATGATATCTGTGTTGTTGGGTGGGCAGGCGATGGGGGCACCTTTGATATCGGTATCCAGGCCCTCTCAGGCACCGCAGAGAGAAATGATGATATTATCTATGTATGCTATGACAACGAGGCCTACATGAATACCGGAATCCAGCGCTCGGGTGCTACACCTATCGGTTCCTGGACCACAACAACCCCGGTCAAGAAGCCCAAATCAGAGCAAAAGAAGGATATTGATGCGATCATGATTGCCCACAAGATCCCCTATCTTGCCACTGCAACTGCTGCCTATCCTCATGATATGATCGCCAAGCTTAAAAAAGCCCGGTCTATAAAAGGCACCAGGTTTATCCATCTTCTTGCTGCGTGTCCAACCGGCTGGAGAATGCCGGAGAATCTGTCCATAAAAGTCATGCGCCTTGCTGTACTATCCAACATCTTCCCGCTCTACGAGGTGGAAAATGGCGAGACCTATAGGCAGACCGTTCTTCCTGATGAGATTATTCCCATTGACGAGTACATGCACCTCCAGGGAAGATTTCGGCATCTGACCTCAGAAGATATTGAAGATTATCAGAAGATGGTAGATAAGCGGTTTGAGTATCTAAAAGAAAGATTTGAGAAAGGAGAAACATCTGCGGCAAAATAGTTCCTGCTGAACCTTCTTGATCATTTCTTAAGCCTCCTCTCAATTTCCAGCTTTCTATGAAGTTAGCCTGTCACTTTGTCGGCCATCCCCTCTGCATAAGATTCATGTCACGGGAGCCAAACAATTTGACAGTAATGCCTCAATTCCCTATGCTTCTTCTATCTCAGGTGTTAAGATTGCTGGAACAAAGGTTGCTAATTTTTATAGCTAACAAGATCCAGCCTCGTAATAAGCTATGACCATCCGCAAGGTTCTCATATTTACCCCAATTGTAGTCATCTTGTTCCTGCTCCAGTCCTATTTCTGGGTGCCCACCTATGAGCAGCAGTCGAGGGGAAATCCCGATCGCCTTAACGAATACATTACAGCATCCATAGGGGATGCCAGTATCCTGAATCCAATCCTCTCTGCTGATTCGGCCAGCAGTCAGATTAATTCCCTGGTTTTTGAAGGGCTTATCGACCGGGATGAGAAGCTGCGCTTCAGGGGACGTCTTGCAACCTCGTGGGAGGTGTTTGAGGAGGCATTTTTCTATATAAATGAATCCGCCAGTATTCCGGGGACTGGCACAGCAAGTGCCCAGGAGGTGGTAGATTTACTGAGAAAAGCGAAAAAAAACAATAAGGTTTCAGATCTACGACTGAAAGCCTGTTTGGATAATATCAGAGAGATCGCAGTAATCCCTCCCCGGGAATTTCTGGTAACCAAGCGCGAAAAAGATCCAAAAAACAGCAAGAAAGAAATCGGGGTGAAGGTGCACGGTAAGCCGCCTGCCAGAGTCAAGTTGATCCTCACTGCTGTGGATCAGGATCTTTTCAAAAATCTTGCGCAACTCCTCGGGAAAACCTATTTTACCTCTTTTCAGGGAAAGAGATACGTAAGTACAGACCCCCCAGTATCAAAAGAGAAATTGGCTGCATATGCCAGAGAATTCCTTCCTGCTACCGAACACAATCCCATCCTGATCTTCCACCTGAGACCCAAGGTACTCTTTCATGATGGTCATGTATTTGATGCCAATGATGTCAAGTTCACCTTCGAGGCCATCATGAATCCAAGGAATCTCTCGCCACGGATCGCAGACTATGAACCGGTTAGGGCAGTAGAGGTAATTGACCCGCTAACCGTCAAAATCACCTATAAGCGGCTCTACTCCCCTGCCATTGGAACGTGGGGTATGGGGATACTGCCCGAGCACCTCCTCAATCAGGAAGCCCTCAAAGGGGAGGCGCTTCGCCTAGGGAAGGACCCAGAAAAATTCTCCACGCGGCAGAGCAACTTTAACCGTCACCCCATCGGATGCGGCCCCTTTGTGTTTCAGGAATGGAAATCAGATCAATACATTGTGCTGGATTATTTTAATCGCTACTGGGAAGGCCCGCCAAACTATAAGAGCTATATCTACCGGATTATCCCTGATCCCCTAACACAGGAAATGGAGTTTTATGCCGGCACCATAGACAATTATGGTGTCCAGCCCCATCAGGTCCAGCGTCTGAAAAATGATCCGACCTATCAAAACTTTTCAGGACCGTCCTTTGGCTACACCTACATCGGCTATAACATGCGGAGAGAACCTTTCAATGACTACCGTGTGCGCACCGCGCTGGGCATGGCCATTGATGTCGACAAGATCATACGATATGTGCTGTATGGACAGGGGGAACGCATTACCGGGCCATTTGTAAAGCAAACCGACTATTATAACCACGCCATCAAACCCCTTCCCTATGATCCAGAGAGAGCTTTAGAGCTCTTGGCCGAGGCAGGCTGGACACCCAATAAGGAGGGCTGGCTTGAGAAGGATGGAAAACCATTTCAATTCACCCTTATCACCAACAGCGGCAACGACTTGCGCAAAGCGATCTTGACCATTGCCCAGGACTCCTGGAAACAGATCGGCATTGATGTGCGCACCGATCTCTTGGAGTGGGCAGTGTTTATCCAGGAGCGCGTGGATAAGGCCGATTTTGATGCACTCATCCTCGGCTGGAGCATGGGTATCGAACCCGATCTGTACCAGATATGGCATTCGAGCCAAACAAATCCCTATCAGCTCAATTTTGTTGGTTACAAAAACAAAGAGGCAGATGAGCTCATAATCAAGATCAGACAAGAATATGATCACGACACGCAGGTAGAATACTGTCATAGGCTCCACGGGATTATTGCAAGAGAGCAGCCTTACACGTTCCTCTATGTTGGCAAGTGGACAGCCATCCTGGATAAACGGATTGTGATCAAGGAAGTCGATGATAAGGGGAATGTGCTCTATAAACAGATACAACCCACCAAAACGGGAAACTATACCTTTTACTTTAACAAGTGGATAAAGCTTCCGGAAGTGCCCACCTTTGCACTTGAAGGATGATGGGGGGAGGTACCAGTTTGGGTTCTGTCATTGCGAGCAAAGCGAAGCAATCTCCAATATCGCAACGAGATTGCCACGTCGCTCCGCTCCTCGCAATGACCGTAAATGTCAACGGCAAGGAATCAACCGGACTTTTTGAGAAGTTACTTTCAGTTCACCTTAATTCACTTTAGGCACTTAAAAATGTTATCATTCATCGGTCGCAGTATCATACAAAAGATCATCACCCTGTTTTTTGTCTCTATTGTATCCTTTTTGATCATCCACCTTGCACCTGGCAAGCCCAGCCAGGTAGACCCTATGAATCCCAAGTTTACGCCTGAGATGGTAGAGCGATTTCGGAAAGAGTTTAACCTAGACAAGCCTCTCCACGTCCAATACCTCCTCTTCTACAGAGATCTCTTTACAGGAAAGACCGCTTCGTGGAAGGATAATCAGCCGGTACTCAGGAAAATATGGGAGCGATTTTTAAACAGTCTTCCCCTCTTTATTGTTGGTACTATCCTTACCTGGACCCTTTCCTTTCCTGTGGGGATTCGTTCAGCTATATTCCGAGGCGGATTTTATGATCGAAGCGCCACATTTTTCTCATATCTATTGATATCCATACCGGGTTTCTTTTTTGCCTATATCCTGATTATCTTTGTGGTAAACAGCTTTCACGTACCGGTAATCGGCATGGAGACTTTCGGAATCGGAGATCCATCTTGGTTCCGATGGTTCATGGACCGGGTGTGGCATCTTCTGCTTCCGTCGGTTTTGGGTGCAACCGGTGGCATTGCTGTGCTGTCTCGGTATGTTCGCAGTCAGATGCTTGAGGTGGAGAGTCAGGACTACATTCGGACTGCTATGGCCAAAGGTCTCCCTCCCGAACAAGTCCATTACAAACATGCCCTCAGAAATGCTCTACTGCCTTTTGTGACCATGTTCGGGCTGATTTTGCCGGGCCTCATTGGTGGGTCTGTAATTATTGAATCTATCTTTTCCTGGCCAGGAATGGGAAGGATGGCGTACGAGGCCATTCTTGCAAGAGACTACCCCGTAATCCTGACAGTCAACTTTGTTTCCGCTGTGCTGGTATTGGCTGGCACCTTTATCTCTGACGTTCTCTATATGGTGGTTGATCCGAGGATACAGCTGTGATGAATCCAGAACCAACATTCGAGGGACCCTTAGCCCCAAGGAAAACAAGGCTGCAAGAATCCTGGCATTTACTTAAGCAGAACAGGCTCGCCGTGTTGGGCCTGATTATATTCATCCTTTTTTTCATTACCGCTGTCATTGGTCTTATTCTGACTTCAGGCCCGGACCCTATGTTTGATCCTTCCCTGGTCAGGCTGCAAGAAAAGTTGCGCCCTCCGCTCTCAAAACCAAACCTCGATATGTTACAACCTGATGAGCTTCCTGCCCTGGGCGTCTACCTCTTCGGAACCGATGATCTGGGGCGGGATACCTTCTCAAGAATGCTGCAGGGCTCCTGGGTGTCTCTGACCGTGGGGTTTGTGGCCGTTGGCATATCAGTGCTCGTCGGGATATTCATGGGTGGCATTGCGGGCTATTTTGGACAAAACCACATCTACTTTGATCACATTCTTGTGGTTGTGCTTTTGTTTGCAGCTGGAGCATTGATTATGGTGGGAGCTCCCTCTCAGGGATTGGGTTTACTTGCCCTCGGCCTTGGTTATATTGTTTATTCGTTATGGAGAAAAAGAATATCGGAAAAGAAAGTATTGCCGATATGGCTGCACGTACTTCACAAAAAGGCCTTTTCTGTTGACACCTTGATCATGCGGATCGTTGATATCATGCTATGCTTTCCCAGCTTTTTCCTGATTCTCACCGTTGTAGCACTCCTCCCGGCAAGCATTTACAATATTATGATTATCATCGGGTTGACCAGTTGGATGGGCACCACAAGGTTCGTGAGAGCGGAATTCCTCTCGTTGCGTGAGCAGGATTTCGTGACCGCTGCCAGGGCGCTCGGCGTTGGTGACTTTCGAATCATCTTTCGCCACATGATGCCGAACGCCATTGCACCGGTGCTGGTATCTGCCACGATCGGCATCGCTACGGCTATCCTTACAGAAGCGGGTCTTAGTTTCCTTGGTTTCGGCGTTCCACCCCCCCACGCCACCTGGGGCAATATCCTGTCTGATGGAAAGCGTTTTATCTTCGATGCTCCATGGCTCACCTTTATCCCGGGTTTTGCCATCTTGATCGTGGTACTCTCGTTTAACCTATTCGGTGAGGGGCTCAGAGATATACTAAATCCCAAACTCAGGGAGAGATATTGAGCAACTTGAGTAGAAATGTCCAGAGAGTCAAGTTTCCCTAGTAATCCTTTCACCCCATCTGCAGCGCTTTTCCCCATTGAGGCATATTCCTTGTGCTCGATCAGCTCGGCATCCACGATCTCCACAACGCCTTCAATCGCCTCAATGGCCGAGATTTTCATGCTAAAGGTTCTCA
The DNA here is from genome assembly GCA_019310725.1 of Deltaproteobacteria bacterium. Lineage (GTDB taxonomy): Bacteria > Desulfobacterota > DSM-4660 > Desulfatiglandales > B25-G16 > JADFWK01. The sequence continues at coordinate 17,674 of JAFDDT010000011.1, forward strand.
GCACCCGATATAAATGAGGGATGCCGGGGCGCAAAAAGAAGAGAGACAATAAATGAGTATACTGTCCCTGGAACTCGAAACAAAAGGGGACAAACAGGGCTTACAACACCAAGAGGCGAGGCAGGCTTACGCTTCCAGGGCTTCCGCTCGATCCATTGATTGGCCTGCTTTTTGCTTACACTATGGCCCAACAATAGACCTGACCAATCTCAACCTGCTCAAACGCCGCAGGCGCTAAGTTAAACAACTCTAACCGGCCACAAGACACGAGGAGGGATTATGGGCACCAAGGAGAAGGTCGCCAAGATTTTGACAAAGACTGCCCGAGTTCTACCAGGAATCGGCTCATACCAGGATAAGGAATCCGTCAGGGAAAGCGACAAAAGACTCAGAGATCGTATCAGCACCGAATTAGCACACGGTATGGAAACCCTGGAAAGGCTAAAGACAGAGATCTCTCGCAAAGGGTCGCTTTCCTTTCTGAAAGAGCTGGACGACATATCCACGCACATGGACAAGCTATCGCGAACCATCAGGTATGCATCAAGGGGATACGCCGGGGTCTTTGCCCAAAATCAGGTGGATGAAAAGGCCCTATCAGATCTATTTGAATTTGACCTGTCCATTAAGGATGATATAGGTGGTCTTGGGTCTTTGGTTTCAAAAATCTCCGGAAACAAGGCAGACATCGACCCCACTCTACTCGAAGAAGTGCGGGAGTTTCTTTTAAAAATTGAAAAAAAGATGAGTAATCGAGAAAATCTTTTGTAGGTTAGTGTAGTTAGATATAGGGGGGCTATCATGGTGTTTATGGAGATATTGGAATGGTTTGATGAGACCGGACAGGAAATGGTGCATAAGATCCCTGAAAAGGGCTCTGCTGATATCAAATTTGGAGCCCAGACAATTGTTCGAGAAAATCAGGCAGCCGTATTCTTCAGAGATGGCAAGGGGCTTGACCTTTTAGGACCTGGCAGGCACACCCTTTCAACGCTCAACCTTCCCATGCTCACCAGGGTTCTCAGTCTACCATATGGTTTCAAAAGTCCGTTTCGGGCTGAGATCTACTTTGTCAATCTCAAAAGCTTTGTTAATGTTAAGTGGGGAACCAGGGAACCGGTGGCATTCAAGGACAGCGAGCTTGGTCTCGTCAGGCTCAGGGCCTTTGGCGTGTATGCCATGAGAATAGTTCAGCCACTGCTCTTTATAAATACCCTGGTTGGAACCCAGGGCGCCTATAATACAGAACAGGCAGGAAAATACCTCAGAGAGATCATTGTATCCAGATTCAATGACATGATCGGGGAGATTCTAGACACCATCCTCAATCTACCGCAGTATTATGATGAACTTGGGGTGGCACTCAAGGCGCGGGTTCAGGAGGACTTTGGAAAATTTGGGATTCTTCTTGAGGATCTCTTCGTCAACTCCATCACCCCACCCGTAGAGGTGCAGAAGATGATTGATGAGAAAAGCGGAATGGGCGCTGTAGGAGATCTGGACAAGTTCATGAAATTCAAGGCAGCCAAAGCCATGGGTGATGCGGCCAGGCAACCAGGTGACAGCGGTGCTGCTGGCACCGGTATGGGTTTGGGTCTTGGTGCCGGCCTGGGCATGATGATGCCAGGCATCCTTCAGCAGTCTATGCAGGCAGCAGCACCCGGAAAGGCTCAAACCATAGATTGCCCCAAGTGCCACGCGCAGATCGATCCGGGCGCCCGCTTTTGCCCCCAATGCGGTCACCAGATGGTTATGGAAAACAAGTGTCCTCAGTGCGGTAGGGATCTGCCCGGAGAGGCAAAATTTTGCATGTTCTGTGGTACAAAGATAGAAAAGATCAAGGCCCGGTGCCCCCATTGCGGGAAGAAGATCCTTCCTGGTTCTATCTTTTGTAACAACTGCGGAAAAAAGATAGGATAAATGTGCACTGTTAGTAGTTGGTTGTTAATAGTCCCTTGGACATGGATTTCTTAGAACGCGGACAAGGAGCTAGATTGTCATATTTGTTGATGTTTGGTGAATTAGTTGGTCTATTTATTCTTTTCAACGGACAACTCACAACCACCAACCACACTATTCAGATACCCCATGAACATTGTTATCACTTGTCCCCAGTGCGGTGCTGAGATCGACCTCGAAGAGGAGGATACTGTTTTCAGGTGCCGTTATTGCGGCTCAACCCTCAAGCCCACCGGTCGAAACCAGGTTCAATCATTCTTTATCTCACCCCGCCAGATCCCCCAAAAGGTAGGTAAGGCCCTCGTTCGTGCCTTGAAGGCCAGGAACCCGAAACAACTGCACATCGCTGAACACTATCTCTTTTATGCCCCCTACTGGCGCGTTACTGGCATGATCTTTCAGTGGCTCTTTGGTAGAAAGTATTTCAGAACTCCTGATGGGGACAAATCCTGGAAAGACCTCAAGAAATTGAGGTCCACCCCATGGGTTCATACATTTCCTGCCTTTGATGCCTCAAGGTGGGGCCTGTTCTCCCTTGGTCTTAGGGCTCAAGCATTGAAAATATGCCCATTTAACAAGCAAGAAATGGGCAATGACTCCCTTCTTGTTAAACAGACCATCTCCTTTAGGGAGGCTGCTGACCATGCCCAAAGATCTATAACCAAACAGGGTAGCACTGGCTCACTCCAGGTGGACATGGCCACGTCAGAGCTGGTCGGAGAGCGGTATTCTTTACTCTATTTCCCGTTTTACTATTACACCCTCAAGGGTAATAGACAGAAAACCGTGCTCATTGTCGATGCCCTTTCACACAAGGTCATCAAAGCCAGCGTGGATATAGATGAACTCAAGACCAATTCTTTGGGAGGCAAGATCCCTTACAAGCCATTGAATTTTATCCCCTACAATTGTCCAAATTGCGGCTGGGAGTTTTCATTCCGGCCCCGTACGATGATTCATTTCTGCAAATCATGCTCCCGGGCCTGGCAGGAAAGAGAAGGCGCGTACGTCCCCGTGTCCTATAAGATATCGCTGCACGACAAACCTGCAAAGACACATTGCAAATATCTCGCCTTCTGGCGACTTACCGCAGTTATTAAAACACCGGGCAGGGAATACAAAACGCTCACGGATTTCTATGACCTTTTCCCCCTGCCCCGTGTCCTGGACCAAGAAGCACTCAAGAGTAGGAATATCTCTTTTTATATACCTGCGTTCAGGATAAAGAATGTGATTATTGTCGATAAATTTGCAGCCCGGCTCACCCAAATGCAGCCCAAATTCACCGAAAGTGAGCCCGATTCAGTAGAGGAACTCGATCTATCAGACATCTGGCTGCCCTTGAAAGAGGCCAAGGAGATGGCCCATGTCCTGCTCTACTCGATGACAAAAGAAACACACAAGCGGACAAAGGAGATAGTTAAGAAGGCAGAGTTACAGTTTGTTGACACCACGCTTCTTTGTCTTCCCTTCATGGAAAAAGGGATTTACCTGAGGGAGGCGCAAACAGATCTGGCCTTGCAAAAGAATGCCCTCGATCTGGATTAGGTTCAATACTTTACACTTGACCATATCAGCCTCCTGAAGGTATATTTTGCTTAGTCTACCGAACAATATTCTTACGGTAATGCCCACGTCAGCTTTTGCTTAACTCAGGACGGATATTCGTTACCACACACCGAAATCGCCGTGGACACGGGAGTTGGTTCAAGCTCTGAGATCGCCCCCAAAATTTCCGACGAAGATGGGTCCAACAAACCTCTCATTCCCATTGCTATCTTGAAAAAAGGAGAGTAGAACTAATGCCACTATACAGGGTGAATTTTACAAAGGGGATGTTGCTTGTAATGGCGGATACAAAAAAGCAGGCAAAGGCTTATTGTAAAAAAAAATATGGATTTGATGGTTGGCCATATTTTGTTGCCCTGGCCACCGATGAAGACAAGGAACATTTTGCGGCCATGAACGGCCGAATCCACGATGCAAGACAACCAGCTCGTGACTAACACTCTCTTAGATCAGGAACAGCGTCAGAGGAGATGACCCATGGATCCCTTGATAGCCAAAGGCGCAGACATGATAAACAAGGCTGAAAAGATCCTGGTGTTCTCAGGAGCCGGACTGAGCACGGAATCGGGCATTCCGGATTTCAGGAGCCCAGGAGGTCTCTGGAGCAAATATGATCCTTCAGATTTCTATTTTGATAAAATCATATCGGATGAAAAAGCGAGGGTCAAATACTGGCAAATGAGTACAGAGACCTATCAAATCATAAAGGACGCTGTGCCCAATCGTGCCCATCTGGCAATCAAGGCCTTAGAAGATATGGGAAAACTCATCGCAATTGTCACCCAGAATATCGACCGGCTCCACCACAAAGCAGGGAACTCGCCTGACAAGATCATAGAGATTCACGGCACCGTGTCCTCGGTTTCCTGCCTCGATTGTGGGAAGACCTATGACAGGGATGATATCGAAGAGCGCTTAAGATCAGGCCTGAAGGTGCCCTACTGTGATAACTGCTCTGGTATTCTAAAACCCGACACCATCTCCTTTGGCCAGGCCATGCCTACAGAAAAGATGGAACTGGCCTTCACGTATGCCCAGGAATGCAATCTTTGCATTGTGTTGGGTTCTTCTCTGGTGGTCTACCCTGCCGCCTCAGTGCCGGCCCACGCTGTTGAACGTGGCGCAGCCCTCATGATCATAAACCGAGACGAAACGCCCCTTGATTCTCAGGCGGATGTGGTAATCCACGAGTCGGTTTCTAGCGCCCTGGGAGAGATGGTGGCAATGTGAATTTTCTTCTCCCTCCCGAGCTGTATAATCCTGCCTGTAAGCTTGAGTCAGAAGATTCACACAAGAATTGTGAGCTGTGATTCCACCTAATGCTTGTGAGGCAACAAGGGCACGTCCCTACTAAATGAAATAAATTGGGAAAAAATGTTGACATGCAAGAATTAAAATGTTCAAATGCCGCAACTTTTAACACTTTCAGCAGAAAGGAGGGAAGAGCCACATGAACAAAGGGGAATTAATCGAGACTGTTGCCAAGGATGCCGGTATCTCAAAGGCCTTGGCAGGCAAAGTGTTAGACAGCACTGTTGATGCCATCACAAGAAGTTTAGGTACGGGCGATCGGGTTGCCCTGGTCGGATTTGGAACCTTTTCTGTAAGCACCAGGAAAGCCAGAACAGGAAGGAATCCACGGACCGGTAAGGAGATCATGATTCCTGCAACGAAAGTGGCCAGGTTCAAGGCTGGCAATAAGTTAGCTCAATCAGTCAAATAGTTTTTCTTAGAAGTTTAGTAATCGTGAGAAAGCTGGGTATGATTTTTGTGCCCAGCTTTTCTTTGTAATGACCCGGGGGTGTAATTGCAGAGGACATTGAAAAAACATGTCAGCAACGGTACCCTAGGCTTACGGGTTTGGCATTGTGTAGGACGAAGAATGGTCGCGCTCTATTAAGTTTAGCCCTACCCCGCACCCTACAATGAGGAAGGCGCCAACCAGGAAACCAAGCCCCAAATAGTCTTCAAAGAGCAGTACCCCTGCAATTCCAGTGAACACCACCTCTGACATCAAAATCGTTGCACCCTCTGAGGCTCTGCAGTACTTTAACCCCTGGTTCATGAGGAGCTGGGCGACCAGAAAAATCACCGCAAGCACAATTAAGAGCAAAACTAGCTCAAGATTGGGCATGGTGAAGTTCACAACAAAAAAGGGAAAAGAGACGGTTCCGCCTACCAGGCAGAAATAGAAATAGATAATCAAAGGGCCGTTGGTTTTCCTGACCTTTCGAACTAAAACAATTGTAAGACCCGCAAAACCACCTGCCAGTACCCCAAATACATGACCCAAGCTGTAGCTGTGAGAACCCGGGTTGATAAGAATGTATATGCCGATCAGACCTATTACGGTGAGCAAAACTTCGAGCTTTTTTAAAGTCTCCTTCAACAGAAGAAAAGAGAAAAAGGTAGTAAAAAGGGGGAAGGTGTAAAAAAGCACTACGGCATTTGAGAGGGGGATCATGGCAATTGACTTGACGAGACAGAAAAAGGCCAGTGTCCCAGTAAGCCCCCGCAACAGGAGAACACGGGTAGAGCTCCCCTTGAGAGATTCATGACCCTGCACCAGGAATGGCAAAAGGATAAGACCTCCTAGCAGAAACCGAACAAACGCGATTGGAATCGGCCCGATTGATGGGGATATGAACTTTATTAAAATATCGGTGACTGCGTAAAAAAAGGCCGAAAGGGTCATTAAAATAAACCCGTTTTCCAATATAATCCTGATCATCATCTCTCTTGGTCTCGATCCCTCAGACAAAGTAAGGCTAGGTTTAATAACATCAAACCAGCACCAAGCCAAGAAGAATAATCTAATTTGCTGCTGCAAAATGATCATGTCACCCCTTCTCGAAAAAAGGTGGAGCATCACAGGATCTCCCAGAAGACAAAACCCCCAACTGAAGGGGGATGTTTGGAGGGGTGGAAGCAGACGTCCCTTGCAGCTTTTTTGAGAGGAATGCGTAGGGGGTTTGAGTGCAATATAGACACCTCCGTTGACAGAGACGCTTGAAATGTGAAAATAAATATGGTAATAAAAAACAGGTTTGGGTTCTGTTCAGGTTACTGCCTTTTGGTTTGAAAACAAGGGATTCTGTCATTTCCTTGTCTAGACTAAGGAAAAGGCAGTGTAATAAGTATCTCTAAGACACATCTCAATTAAGGGGGCTCCTATAGGTGAAGAACTAAAGGTTGGCTGTGCTCGACCAACAGGGGGCCCTGTTGGGGAAGCCATAGAATTAATAACCACTGAAGATGAAACTCTCATAAAGGAGGTTACTGCCATGATAAAGGTTGGTAAAAAGGCGCCGGATTTTACGGCACCAGCGTACCATAAGGGAAAATTTATTTCCGTGAAACTCTCAGAGTATTTGGGTAAGTGGGTATTGCTCTGCTTTTATCCAGGGGATTTTACCTTTGTCTGAGCAACAGAGCTTTCGGCAGTTGCCGAAAAATTTCCAGAATTTCAAAAGCTTGGTGTTGAAATACTCTCCATGAGTGTTGATAGTGTTTTTGTCCATAAGATGTGGGATGAGAACGAACTGGCCAAAATGGTAAAAGGCGGTATTCCGTTCCCCATGCTATCGGATGCTGGAGGGAAAGTCGGAACGGTTTATGGCATCTATGACGAGGACGCTGGTGTAGAAACAAGAGGACGGTTTATTATTGACCCAGACGGTGTCATCCAGGGATACGAGGTGCTCACACCACCTGTGGGACGAAACGTGAGTGAGACAATAAGGCAAGTCCAGGCATTTCAGCTTGTGCGCAACAGCAAGGGTACCGAAGCAACGCCTTCGGGATGGAAACCTGGTAAGATAACACTGAAACCAGGTCCCGATCTAGTGGGTAAGGTCTGGGAGGCATGGAAGACAGACATGGCTTTTGACTGATTGAACAATGACTTTAATCATGCCTGAGAGTGGAAAATTGTTCTTGACAGACGCTTTTCTCTCTATATATAAGGTACACTAAATTTGATCAAGAAGACCATCTTCTGCTTCAAGAGCCAGATTCAAAAACATAGTAAGACAAAATCAGAATAACCATAAGTGAAAAAGGCCACGAAGGTCTGTTGCTCCGATAGGAATGGGGCACGTATGTTCGCGGCCTTTTTTTAGTGGAAAGGGGTGCGCGAAAAAACCAAATGAGATCTCTTTGGGACTCACAGAACCCTGAAAGGAGGAGCGAAAGATGAAAAACCTTTTTATTTCAATTATAATGAGTCTATTTCTTATTATTTCGGCTGGAGTAGCCCTGGCACATTTTGGAATGCTCATACCATCTGATTCTATGGTGATGCAAAGTGATAACCGGACTATTAAGCTCACATTATCCTTTTCTCACCCCTTCGAGGGACAAGGCATGCACCTGGTAAAGCCAGCTGACTTTGGGGTCATGGCGAATGGAAAAAATGCAGATCTCTTGAAGACCTTAAAAAAAACCACTGTCATGGGGCATACCGCCTGGGAGACCTCTTATAAAATCAAAAGGCCAGGTGTTTATATGTTCTATATGGAGCCCAAGCCTTACTGGGAACCAGCCGAGGACTGCTACATAGTACATTACACCAAGACCGTGGTTACTGCCTTTGGCGATGACGAGGGATGGGATAAGGAAATCGGGCTCAAAACCGAAATCGTGCCGTTGTCAAAACCCTACGGTCTCTATACTGGAAATGTCTTCCAGGGTATTGTGAAAATGCACGGCAAACCAGTGCCTTTTGGTGAGGTGGAGGTAGAGTACTATAACAAGGACAGAAAGGCACAGGCTCCTGCTGATTATATGGTTACCCAGACTATCAAGGCAGACGCCAATGGGGTCTTTACTTACAGCGCGCCTAAGGCCGGCTGGTGGGGATTTGCGGCCCTGAATACATCAGACAAGAAGATCAAAGGTAAAGACGTGGAAATTGGTGCAGTTCTCTGGGTTAGATTCCACGATTGGAAATAGATTATGTCCGTTGTCCGTTGTCAGTCGTCAGTTGTATAGGTAAAAGAAAATGCATATATCTGAGGGGGTATTATCTGCGCCTGTGCTTATTACTGGTGCAGCACTCGCGGTTGCTGCTATATCAGTCGGCTTGAAAAAGATGGATTCAGATAAGATCCCTGAGGTGGCTGTTCTCTCATCGGCCTTTTTTGTTGCCTCCTTGATCCATGTCCCTGTCGGACCATCCAGTGTGCATCTTATACTTAACGGCATTAATGGGCTTTTGCTTGGTTGGCTTTGTTTCCCCTCTATCTTGGTTGCCTTAACCCTGCAGGCAATCCTGTTTCAATTTGGTGGAATCACGGTTCTTGGCGTCAATACCGTGAATATGGCCCTGCCAGGCGTGATCTGCTACCATCTCTTTGGGAGACTGGCAAGCCAAGAAAAAAGAATCGTATCATTGGTTGCCGCATTTTCCTGTGGCTTTTTTGCCGTCCTGTTTTCAGGTATTCTGGTAGCGCTATCCCTTGTCTTTACAGAAGAATCATTTATGGCAGTGGCAAAGCTGATCGTATTGGCCCACCTGCCAGTTATGATCATCGAGGGGATTATTACACTTTTTTGTGTGACATTTTTGAAACGGGTGAAACCCGAACTTTTGGGAGGTATCTATGGAAAAGGTTCGTAGAATTCAGATCTCCTTACTCATCCTTTTTATGGCATCTCTGTTTGTAATCTCTATCGATCTTCCTGCCTTGGCACATAAGGTAACGATTTTCGCCTGGGTTGAGGGGGATACTATATTCACCGAGAGCAAGTTTAGCGGTGGAAAGCGAGCTATAAATGCGCAGATCCTTGTGTTTGACAGCCAAGGGAAACAACTCCTTGAGGGAAAGACAGACAGGGAGGGAGAATTTTCATTCAAGATACCCAGAATAACTGACCTCAGGATCGTCCTTAATGCGGCCATGGGTCATAAAGCAGAATGGACAATCCCCCAATCGGAGATAAAGCAAGCAATCGGTGCTGCAGAAAACAAAGGAGCCCCCGGCCCTTCTCAACCCATAGCTATCAGCTTGGGCAAGGAGGAGATCAAAGAGCTTATCGAGGATTCTTTGGATAGAAAACTAGGGCCAATTGTTAGGATGATGGCCGAATCACAATCAAAGGGGCCGTCTGTCACTGAAATAATCGGTGGCATCGGGTATATATTTGGCCTCATGGGTGTGGCGCTGTATTTTGTGAGTAGGGGAAAGCAAAGGCATAGAGAGGACAGGGATGATTGAAGAGCAATTTTCTATAGGTGATTCTTTTGTTCATAATCTCGATCCAAGGGTCAAAATCATTGTGGCCATTATTTTTTCTGTGGTTGTGGCTGTATCAACCAGCTTTTCAGCCTTACTGCCTGCACTCGTGGTGGCAGTAATCCTTATACTGCTTGCCAAGCTTCCAGTGGGAAAGGTTTTCTATCGACTGTTATTCGTAAATGGGTTGATTCTATTCCTTTGGTTCTTGCTTCCCTTTACCTTTCAAGGAGACGCCTTGTTTACTGTTGGACCATTGGTTGGAACAAAAGAGGGTGTATTGTATGTCAGCCAGATCACTTTTAAATCTAATACAATCCTTTTAGCCATGATCGCCCTTCTGGCAACGATACCTATCTCTACCCTTGGCCATGCCATGAGGCAACTCTATGTTCCGGATAAGGCAGTTCATCTTTTTCTCTTTACCTATCGCTATATTCATGTCATCTTTCAGGAGTACCAGAGGCTGGTAAATGCCATGAGAATACGTGGTTTCATACCCAAAACAAACATCCACACCTATAAGAGTTATGCCTATCTTGTGGGGATACTCCTGGTCAGAAGCTATGACAGGGCAGAGAGGATCCACAAGGCCATGCTTTGTAGGGGCTTCACAGGAAGATATTATACATTGAGCCGGTTCTCAGTTAGAACAAGAGATCTCGTTTATCTAACAGTGATGTTGGCCGCAATCCTAGGATTGGTAATGCTACAATGGAGAGTAACAATCTGATTATTAACCTGAAAGACATCTCATTTTCCTACTCGGGAGACAAACCCGTACTTGACAATCTGAGTTTTCAACTCCTTCGGGGCGATCGGATCGGTCTGGTAGGTCCAAATGGGAGCGGCAAGACCACCCTTCTGCATGTTATTATGGGTCTTTTGAGGCCCTTATCAGGCACAATCGAGCTCTTCGGAAAAACGGCGCATGAGGAAAAGGACTTTCGCGCAATTAGGAAAAAGATTGGTCTCCTTTTTCAGGACCCTGACGACCAATTATTCAGTCCCACTGTGTTGGAAGATGTAGCCTTTGGACCATTGAATCTGGGGAAATCGCCAGAAGAGGCCAGAGACATCGCCTCACAAACACTGGTAGGGCTTGATCTCTCTGGCTTCGAGAACAGGATAACCTATAAGCTCTCGGGAGGGGAAAAGAAACTTGTATCTCTGGCCACGGTCCTCGCTATGGATCCAGAGGTGCTTCTGCTCGACGAGCCGACCAATGGGCTGGATGATGAGACAGAAGAGAAGATAACCGATATCCTGAAGGGACTGAGCCTTTCATGTATCTTTATTTCACACAACCTGGATTTCCTCTTTGAAACTACCAATAGAGTTTACGCCATGGCGGACGGGAAGATACTGCTTGATGAAACCCTGGTACCCCATTCCCACGTTCATACCCACAGATTTGGTAGATTACCCCACGAACATAAGCCTTAAATCACTTGGGACGCAGATCTTCGCGGATACCCGCAGAAAACTGGTTCTTTACATTTAAAATCTTGATTATCTGCGTTCATCTGCGTCCAGTTGTCCCCTAATCATAAACCTTTTCCACATCATCGGGCGTAATAGCATCTTCCTCCACATCCCGCAGCTCGATTTTTCTTCTCTTCAATTCCTTATAGTATTCATGCTGAATGAGAAGATTCATAACCTCATTCGTACCGGTCCAGATCATTGCCAGGCGACAGTCCCTCAGGAAGCGTTCTATAGGATAGACACTCGTATAACCAATTCCACCCATAATTTGCATGGCATTATTTATCACAGTCCAGGCAGCCTCAGTACCTACCTTTTTGGCCTCCGATACCAATCTGCGGGAATCGTCACCGGAATCGGCCATTCTGGCCGCTGCGTAAACCAACGCCCTGGCTGCATCCAAGGTGCTAATCGAATCAGCTACCATGAAGTTCACCGCCTGAAATCTGTCTATGGTTTTCCCGAACGCCTTACGTCTGGTAGAGTAGCGCGTAGCTACCTCCAGTGCTGCCCTTCCGAGACCAACCGCACCAGCGCCACTTGTCAGCCTTTCAGGGACCATCATCCTGTTAAATACAGCATAGGCGTTGTGCAGTTCCCCAATGAGATTCCCTTTGGGGACCCTTACGTCTTCAAAGACAAGTCGTCCTGTGCCACCACCCCGTGTTCCAAGGAGGCTATAGATGGTTTGATCCTTGACTCCCATTCCCCTGTCAACAATAAAGCAACTGATGGACTCATGCGGTGGTGCATCAGGGGCCGATTTGGCGTAGACCAGAAAATAATCGGAGTCTTTCGCACCCACTATGAAGCGTTTCTCACCATTGAGGATAAATGAATCGCCGTCTCTTACCGCCTTTGTTGTAGCCCCGAAGAAATCAGAACCTCCTCGTGGTTCAGTCAGGGCCTCAGCCGAATAAAGTGCACCTTCATTGGTAGGTTTAAGATAGTGTTCCTTTTGTTCTCTCGTTCCAAAGGTATCAATTGCCTCTCCAACAATACTGGGCATAACATAGGCACATGTGATGGAGTTACCGAGTATCCCGACCTCTTCAATGGCAACCACCTCAGCTGCCCAATTGAGACCACGTCCTCCATGCTCCTTTGGAAATCGTAGGCCGAGCAGATTCTTCTTTCCAGCCATCTCAACAATTGGCCGGCCCGTCTCAATTACACTCAAATCCATATCCCG
>JAFDDT010000131.1 GCA_019310725.1 Deltaproteobacteria bacterium
CTTACCCAGCAGCGTGGGGACAGAGCGGCTTTGGGTCCCTCCCTGCTGTCATCATCCTAACTGTATACGGCCAGTTACATATTTGTCATCCAAACAATTAATAACCCTAGAGAGGAGGGAGAAAATGAAAAAGGAGAGATTTCATCCGTATATCCCGGAATTGATCGACCAATATGAAAAGGGAAACCTGACACGTCGGGAGTTCCTTCGCTACGCTACCCTCTTAGGCGTTTCAGTGGGCGTGGCCTCACATCTTACCGGGCTGCTGCGCCCCAAATCGATTTTTGCTGCCAGGGTTCGACGCGGTGGAACGCTCAGGGTCTCTAGTGCTGTCCAGAAGGTCACCCATCCTGCCCAGTTCTCCTGGATTGCCCCTTCCAACCAGCTCCGTCAGGTGGCCGAGTACCTCACTTACACTGGCAACAATAACATTACCCATCCCTATCTTCTGAAAAACTGGGAGGCGAGTGAGAACCTGAAGGCCTGGACCCTCAATCTCCGTCAGGGCATCAAATTCAACAACGGGGATGAGTTCACCGCAGATGACGTGGTCTTTACCTTAAACCAGTGGCTGAACAAGGATGTTGGCTCCTCGCTGTTGGGCATGGTTGGATCGTATCTGAGCCCAACAGACATTGAAAAGACCGATAAATACCAGGTGAAACTCCATCTACGACGGCCAGAAATAGCAGTTCCTGAACACCTGTTCCACTACCCGGCTCTGGTTTTGAATCACAGAACTTTTGAGGGAGATTTCATCAAGCGGCCTCACGGCACAGGACCGTACACGCTGGAACTCTACCGGGAGGGTGAACGTTGCATGCTCAAGCGGCGCAACGACTACTGGCAGAAGGGAGATGACGGCAAATCTCTGCCCTACATGGACGGTATGGAGTTCATTGACATGGGAAGTGAGATGGCTCCCCAAATCGCCGCCATCAAGGCCGGAGAGATCGACATGATTGACCTCGGAGATGCGGGCGGAACAGACGTCTACCGAGCCCTGAAAGACGATCCCAACATCAATGTTATGCCGTCTACCACCGGACAAACCCGTCTGCTCCGTATGCGTGTAGATATGAAGCCCTGGTCCGATAACCGGGTGCGAATGGCACTGAAGCTCTGTCAACACCGGGAGAAGATCCTGGCACTGGCATACTTTGGTCAAGGTCTTCGGGGGCAAGACTTCCACGTTTACCCCAAGCATCCCGAATATTGCCGGAAGCCCATTCCTAAATATGACCCTGAGCGGGCTAAGGAACTCTTGAAGGAGGCGGGCTATTCTCAAGGGCTTGACGTCAACCTGGCGGTCGGAAGCGGCTGGACCGATATTGTACGTTACGCCGAGGTGCTCAAACAGGATGCCGCATCGGCAGGGTTCAGGATCAACATCAAGACCATGCCAACCAGCCAGTACTGGGAGAAGTGGACTGAGGTAGATTTGGGTATCACACCCTGGACCCATCGGCCCCTGGGAACAATGGTTTTGAGCCTGGCCTACATTGCTGATGATGAGGGCAAACCGGTGCCCTGGAATGAGACACGATGGGTAGACGAGGAGTTCTCCCATTTACTCGAGAAGGCCAACGGAACGTTGAATGTGGATGAGCGCCGCAAGATTTTCTGCAAGCTCGAGGAAATCCAGATGACCCGTGGATCCATCGGCATTGGCTGGTGGCGAAACGTCTGGATGGTTACCAGGAAGAGGGTTCAGGATGCGGAGTCTCATCCCACCCTGTACATGCTCTTCAACAAGGTATGGCTCATAAAGAAGGCATAAGGAGGTTGCCACATTCATACCCCGAACCCCTGATGCACTTCTATATGTCTTCATAGCTCAAGATCTTAAAATTTATGTCAAATTTTTGCGGTGAAATGAAATCTTGATTCTATTTGGACTTTGAAATCCGAAATCCTAAATCCTAAACTCGAAACAATATCCAAATTCTAATGTTCAAAATCCAAACCAGTACAAAGTTGAGTGGCTCTTAGCAAAGCTCTCTTGGTTTAGAGCATTGGCATTTTTGTCATTGGAATTTGTTTCGGATTTCGATATTCGAATTTCGTGTTTTCTTACTCACATCGTGCCTCATCGGTTTGAGGCAGAGCTTCACTAGGTCATGGATCACCTGTTCCCTGGAGTTCGGGTGTCTTGAATCCGAGCTCCATGGAGTGAAAGTGAGTTAAGCAATGGTAAAATTCATCGTACGGCGATTCCTTTTGCTCCTGCTCACCATGGTACTCGTATCGGTTGCTGTGTTCCTGATCACCGAGTCCTCGCCGGGAAATGTTGCCCGCAATGTCTTGGGCAGTTTCGTCACCCCAGAGCAGGAAGCATCCTTTCTGGCTCAGATGGGCCTGGATAAACCTGTTTACACGCGTTATCTGTACTGGCTCTTGGGCAGCGATTGGCATGCATCAAGGAAGGTTGGTCTATCACTGAAACGGATTAAAACAAGAGAAGGTTTCGAGGAGTGGTGGGCATTGAGAGAAGACGGTGCCCTGATCCGGTGGAAGCTTCAGGGGGAAGATTTGATCGCCGTGGTGAGGCTCTTTGAAGACACCATCAGTGAGTATTTCAATAACGAAAGGTGGCAACCAGACGAGCATGGGGTGAGCAGCTTCTGGGGGGTGGACACCAAGAACCACGTGGTCAAGTGGGAAAAGGACAGCGATCTGAAGGTCTGGACATTTGTCATGGGAACCGGGTGGATGGAGACCACCGGTGGCCCTATTGAGTACATACCCCTGAAGAAGGGATTCATTCGAGGAGATCCCGGGCTTTCGCTACGAACGGGTCGCCCTGTGGCGAAAAGCCTGTTCATTCGCCTACGCAACTCTCTGGTCCTGGCTGGGATCGCGTTTATCATTGTCATGCCTCTGGCCCTATTCCTTGGTATGATCGCAGGGTTGAAGGAAGGAACTCTGCGGGATCGAGTGCTCTCTGTGGGCGGCATGATGTTTTCCGTGACCCCTGAGTTCGCCACCGGGATCTTCCTTATTCTCATCGTAGCCGTATGGCTGGGATTAGTCCCCGGGGCCACGGTCTTTGGTGAGAAAGCCCCGTGGGAACGACCAGACATGCTTATCCTGCCCGTGTTAACCCTGACCCTCATTGAACTTGGTTACGTTCTGCGTATTACCCGAGCTAGCATGGTCGAGGTGATGCGGTCTCCGTACATCCGCACCGCTTTTCTCAAAGGATTGCCATACTGGCGCATAGTGTTAAAGCACGCCGTACCAAATGCCTTGATAGCACCCATAACGGTAATTATGCTCCACGTCAATTGGCTGATGGGCGGAATCGTGATCGTAGAGGTAGTCTTCGGTTATCCAGGTCTGGGCAAGTACCTACTGGATTCCGCACTGCACAAGGACATAAATGCGCTGGAGGCCGGTGCCATGGTGCTCGTCACCGTGGCTGTGGGAACGCAGCTTATTGCTGATATTATCTATACATTCTTGAACCCGCGTATTCGGTACACCTAACGGTGATGATCCTGAATCGAGGGATTGCGAATTGAATTTCACTCTTAATGGAGTAGAGGTGACTGGAGGTAAACAAGAGGCTATTGCTCCCGGAGGATTTCCTTCCAGATCTAATTTCCTCAGGCGAATGTGGGAAGGGGTCTCAATCGTCTTCGCATCCAAAACAGCGGTGATTGGACTGGCCATTGTCCTGTTTTGGGTGAGTGTGGCAGTTTTTGCCCCGTTTCTCACACCGTACACGCCACTGGAGCAGGACTGGAAGGCTCCGAACCAGGGGCCATCCAGCACCCATATCTTGGGCACAGACGAGCTGGGACGGGATCTCTGGTCCCGACTCATTTACGGGGCACGTGTGGTCCTGGTGATCATGCCTATATCCGAAAGCCTCTGGGTTCCCGGTGGGACGGCACTGTGGGGAGTCTTCACGGCGCTGCTCATAGGGATGACACTCGGATTGGTGAGTGGCTACTACGGAGGGTGGCTTGACGAGATTGTCATGCGGCTCCTAGACGCGATCATGGCTGTTCCCATCATCCTCCTCTACCTGATCATCATGGCTGCTCTGGGTGCCTCAGCTATGAACGTGGTGATCGCCATCACCATTGTGGGAACCCCCGGTATTGCCCGGCTTGTCAGAAGCCTCACCCTGGACATCCGCACCCGCGAATATATCAAGGCTGCAGAGACCCGGGGAGAAAGTCCCTGGTATGCCATGTTTGTTGAAATCCTGCCCAATGCACGCGGACCCATCATCGTAGATGCCATGCTCCGAGTCGGCTACGCTATCTTTGCCATGGGGACATTGGGGTTTCTCGGTCTTGGGTTGCCACCTCCTTCTCCTGACTGGGGAAGCATGGTGGCCAAAGGGCGAGAGTTCATTTTGGCCGGGAGCCCTTGGGCTGCTCTGTGGCCCTCCGTGGCCATTGCTTCACTGGTGGTGGGCTTGAACCTGCTAGCCGATGGCCTTCGGGAGGAGTCCATGAGGTATCAATGAGGCTAGTTGTCTGTTGGTCAAACGATCCTGCAGGGACATTAAATCGGTTTTTATTTGGTTTGAAACATATCTAACTCGAAACATTTATGAGGGTATTCTAAAACGAAAAATATCGGGCACATCCATGAATAAAACTAAAAATGCAAAAACAGATGCCGTTCTCGAGGTAGAAGATCTTACCATTGCATATGAAACGCGAAAGGGGGATGTGGAAGCGGTCAGAGGTGTCTCTTTCCAGGTGAAAGAGGGCGAGACGATTGGTTTGGTGGGTGAGTCGGGCTGTGGCAAGAGTACGATTGCCTTCGGGATTGTCAATTTCCTTGGGCCTAATGGCAAGATTGTGGATGGGTGTGTCCGTTTTCAAGGAGAAGAACTGGTCCGTCGGTCAGAGGCGGAACTCAGAAACTTGGTGAACAGCTTGCCGAGGTCCTGACCTTTCACCAGCACATCTCACAAGATGAGGCTTGGGAGCGCTCCATCCAGATGCTTAAACGAGTTAACATGCCTGACCCCGAAGATGTAATGAAGCGTTACCCCCATCAGATCTCGGGAGGGCAACAACAGCGGGTAGTCATTGCAATGGCCATGCTCAATAACCCGGCCTTACTGATCATGGATGAGCCAACGACGGCTCTGGACGTGACCGTGGAGGCAATGGTACTAGATCTGATTGCAGAACTAAAACATGACTTCCGGGCCGCCAGCATTTTCATCACGCATAACCTGGGCGTGGTTGCCCGGGTGAGCGATCAGCTCTGTGTGATGTATGCCGGTCAAATGGTGGAGAAAGGACCAGTGACCGAGATTTTCCGGAATCCACGTCACCCTTGCACTATGGGACTTTTGGCCTCCGTACCTCGGCTTGGGGAGAGCAAAGCCGAATCTGTGCTCCATCCCATCAGGGGCCGTGTGCCTCCTCCGGCTGAGCGGCCGAGGAATGAGTGCATTTTTGCACCCCGATGCGACTATGCCACAGAGAAGTGTCACGAAGCATGTCCGGGTTCTATAGAAGTCACGCCAGAGCATGAGGCTCGCTGTATCTATGCTCAGGAGGCTGGCACAAAGCCCCACACCAAAAAAAGGCGCCCAATAGGCGTGAAAAGACATGTACAGGCTCGGCCTGAATCCCATAAGGATGACTTCCTCAGCTTTGAGGATCTCAAGATTTACTATCCACAGGAATCACAGTCGGTGGTCAGCCTGTTCGGTCTGGGTGAAAAGAAATTTGTCAAAGCAGTAGATGATGTAAGCGTGAGGCTCTCAAAGGGCAAAACCCTTGGCATCGTGGGTGAGTCAGGCTGTGGAAAATCTACCCTGGTAAAAGGAATCATTGGTTTGGAGCCGGTAACCGATGGCGACGTTGAATTCTTGGGCATAGACATCACCCGGCCTGTGTCTGAGCGTGATGCAAACCTGATTCAGGAAATGCAGATGGTCTTCCAAAATCCTGACTCCACCCTCAACCCCTCTTACTCTATTGGCAAGCAGATTGCCAGGCCAATTAGAAGGTTCAAGACCGTGCCCAAGAATCAGGTCAAGAGTGAGGTTATTCGCCTGCTCAAGGCTGTCCGGCTCGATGCCTATTACTACGACCGGCTCCCCCGACAACTGAGCGGCGGAGAGAAACAGCGAGTTGGTATTGCCCGGGCGCTGGCCAGCCGACCCGACCTGATCATCTGTGACGAGCCAGTTTCGGCCCTTGATGTCTCGGTCCAGGCAGCTGTGATTAATCTTCTCCTGGAGATTCAAAAGATATATGGTTCATCGATGATTTTCATTGCTCATGACCTGAGCGTGGTCCGCTTTTTCTCTGACGATATAGCAGTCATGTACCTTGGTCAAATTGTAGAAATCGGTCCGGCAGAGGCAATCTACTCTCCCCCCTATCATCCCTACACCGAAGCGTTGCTCTCAGCAGTGCCCATCCCCGATCCAGATGCGGAACAGAAACAGATCCGCCTCAGTGGCGATGTGCCAAGCGCCCTCAATCCTCCCGCTGGCTGTCGGTTTCACACCCGCTGCCCCAGACGTGGAGAGTTGCTTCCTCGCGATAGTAAGATCTGCGAAACGGCGGTACCCCCTTGGCGCACTACGGAATACGGACATCGGATACTGTGCCACATACCTTTGGAAGAGCTGAGAAAGGTGGAACCGGTTGTCCACAGGGCTTCTTAATACCCAGAGTGAGTTGGCGGTCAGATGTTTACAGGCTGTTGCCCAAACGGAAATCCCTTTGAGCGGTCATTAAAACGTTTTTTGCCAAGAAATCTTGGCGAAGCGGAAGATAAGCGATGTCAACTGTTTGAGCCCGAAGGGTGAGTTTTGACATCGCCTGGAGCGAGCCTTAGATTTATCAAAAAAGGTTTTAGACCAAGAGAAAAGGGATTTCGGCAACAGCGTGTTTACTTTTGATAAAATCACCTCTCACTTAGCTCTAGTGAGGTATTGAAACAGGGGTCAGGATATTTTCACCACGGCTAGAATCAGATTTTTTTGTTCCAGTCTTTTGGAACATCGATGAAATGTGTTATGATAAATGAAACCAGCGAGCTGAGAGAGAAAAAGGTTTTGATCAATGCTCTTATGAGTACTGAGATGTCCAAGACTGTAAACAATACTACTAAGCAGAGCATATTATTGTTTGCATTGCACATAACCGATAAGAATCTAGGATGGTCACAACAGAAAAGACCTCATGATCATCCCGATATTGCAGACTATTTGATGCTCTCAGTAGTATATCGCTACTGCCATAAGAGATGATTGATTTATCACAAAATCAGGAGATAGAAATGCAAAAAATCTTAGTTACCGGTGCTGCCGGACAGATCGGTTCGGAGTTAACCATGGTGTTACGAAAAACCTATGGTGGTGACAATGTTATAGCGACAGGTCATAAAACCAAACCAGATAAAACGGTGTTTGAGTCAGGGCCATGTCACTTCATTGACTGCACAGAGATCAATACGATTGCCGAAATGGTAAAGAAATATAAAGTCGGCACCATCTATCATCTTGCCTCGGTGCTCTCAGCAGTAGCGGAAAAAGATCCTCAGCTTGCCTGGAATGTAAATATGTTTGGTCTTTATAATGTGTTAGAAGTAGCGCGTGAATACAAGTGCTGTGTTTTTTTTCCGAGTTCTATTGGTGCCTTTGGCCCTACAACTCCTTTGGATAACACACCGCAAGACACAATTCAGCGTCCCAATACAATGTATGGCGTAACCAAAGTCGCTGGTGAGCTGCTTTGCGATTACTATTATAAGAGATTTGGTGTGGACACGCGGGGAGTTCGTTATCCTGGACTCATTTCTTATAAGGCGCTACCGGGTGGCGGTACCACCGATTATGCTGTAGAGATCTTCTATGAAGCCATCAAGCAAAAGAGATACACCTGTTACCTCAAGGCAGGGACTTATTTGGATATGATGTATATGCCGGATGCGCTCCGAGCCGCAATTGAACTGATGGAAGCAAACCCGGACAAACTTAAACATAGAAATGCCTTTAATGCGACAGCTATGAGTTTCGCACCCGAACACATTGCCGCCACAATCAAAAGAATACTTCCGAAATTCACCATGGATTTCAAAGTTGACCCTATCCGGCAGGCAATCGCTGAGTCCTGGCCAAACAATATGGATGACAACGCTGCTCGCCAAGAGTGGGGGTGGAAACCTAAATATGACCTCGAATCTATGACCAAAGATATGATAGAGAAGATATCTCAAAAACTAAAAATAAAATTAGATTAGCCCAAAAAATTTGTTTACGATACACATGCACAAAAATACAGAGAACCTCTGTTCATCTCTGATATCGTTTAGCTGGGTGCGAAGAAATCTGAGTAATTCTATCAAAAATAGGTTCTTATCTGTTTAGGTATTGTCTTTTAAGCCAATCATGTATAGGAGGCGCAAATGTCAGTTAAAAGATTAGAAAATGTATTAAGTGGGAAGCTCAATGAACTTAAAGAAAAAGGCACCCTTAAGGGCAAAGAAATGGTGATAACAGGTGTAAAACCTGCTGATGACGAGAAAGGACCCCGATGTTTTATTGAAGGCCGTGGAGAAAAAGAATTTCTAAGGATGAATTCCAATTCTTACCTCGGGATGTCCTTGCACAAAGAGATAATCGAAGCGGAAGAAGAGGCTGCGAGAAAATATGGTGCTGGTCCTGGAGCAGTGCGTTTTATCAGTGGCACTTATCAACCGCATATCGAATTGGAACAGAAATTGGCGAAGTTCCATAATCGAGAATCGGCAATGCTCTTCAGTTCCGCATATGCCGCAGTGATGGGCATTGTATCACCATTAATAGACAATGAGACCATTGTCATCAGCGATGAGCTGAACCATAATTGTATTATTAATGCAATAAGGCTTTCCCGTCCCACCATAAAGGAGATTTACAAACATCTGGATACTAGTGATCTGGAAGATAGAATACGTAGCAGTATTGGAAAAGGGAAGCGTGTCTTACTCGTTACAGATGGAATTTTCAGCATGAGGGGTGACTATGCGCCACTGGACGCTATTGCAGAAATTGCCAAAAAATATGATTTGGGATTTGAAGAAGGCATTATTCTTATTGTAGATGATTCTCATGGTGTTGGGGCTTTCGGCAAAACTGGACGAGGAACTGAAGAATATACAAATGCGAAAGGTGTAGACATAATAGTTGCAACATTGGGGAAAGCCTTGGGAGTAAATGGCGGTTATTTGGCGGCACCTTCCACCATTGTCGATTACCTGCGAGAAACAGCTCCTTTTTATATCTATTCCAATCCAATTACACCTTCGGAAGCATGTTCGGCCATGAAAGCACTGGATATCCTGGACAGTGAGAAGGGGAGACAGTTATTAGAAAATCTGCGCAAACTGACAAAACGCTTTGAAAAAGGACTGGCTGATTTAGGTTATGAGATTATAGAAAGCGAGCACCCGGTTGTGCCGGTCATGATAAGAGATACAAAAAGAACATCTGAACTAGTTCAATATCTGGCTCAGCATGGTATACTAGCTACGGGATTGAGTTACCCGGTAGTCCCCAAAGGGGATGAGGAGATACGGTTCCAGGTTGCAGCTGATCATACAGAATATGACATAGATCATGTTCTTGAAATACTGAGAAAATTCAAAGAGGCAAATTAGTGTGAGATGAAACGAGATGTACTATATGAATCTACTGACTATTCCCACAACAAGTCCTGCAGCCATAAACCCAATTCTAACACCAAAATTCTGCTTCGTAATATGTCCCGCTATGAGTAAGACAAAAAACACGATTAGGCGGTTCTTTGAGAAAGGAAAAACGGCATAGGGCAATAGCGTCATCGAGATTACCAAAAACACTAAGGTCCATTTATCCCAGCTCTTGGAAACAAATCGCGAAATAAAACCTAAAAAGTCGCTCATCATCTTCTCTCCAGTTTAGTTTTGGTCGCCAAACCTCTATATCATTTTTGAAATTGTTCAAACAACAAAAAAATGAGTATCGTTCAATTGTAGACTAAAACTGTGCTTCGTGCGTCTAATAGGGTAAAGAATCCACGCCCAGAGGACGTGGCTTTGTTTGGAGCCCTTGGAAGGGGGCCAAAAGCGTGCCCTCAGATCCCGGGGTTGTTGGAGTAATGGAGTACTGGAGTAGTGGTCTGGAATTGACAGAAGGGTTTTGAAAGTCCGGAAGGCCGCACAAACACTGTCTCCCTTGGACCTTGCGTGGAGAGTATCCGGTAGGATGTTTTCCAATACTCCAATCATCCAACACTCCATCACTCCGGCCGAAAGAAAGAAAAATGGCCGGCAGAGCCATCATCTCTGACCACGCCCATCGAAGATCCCGCTATGCGGGGAAGGACGTGGTTTTCTGAGACGAATAAAGGTGATGAAGCATGAAAAGAACAACAGCCGCAGTGCTGACGGGAATGTGCGTTTTGATCCTCAGCTTTTCATTGAATTGTCTGGCTGAAGATCTCGAAAAGAAACAGAGGGAATTGCGCACTCAGATTACCCTCTATAACCTTGTAAATGGGCTCTATTTAACTAATGATCAGATGGAGTTTATCTTAAGCAGAGCAAAAGACCTTGATTCATTGCGGGAGAGGTTGGAGGAGAGGAAAAGGATATTTTCATCCCCATCCGGTTAAGGTCCATGGGTTGGATTGAATGGGGCGCTGCCACCGGGTTTTTTCTGTTTGATACTCCTCTTCGCGTTTTTCTCCCCCGGTTTGGCTCCTACCTCATTCCTTCTCGGACCAACCAGAAGGTGAACCGAAAACGAGAGAAACGTAACTCACCGTCTCCCGTTCATCCCCGGTGATATCTCCTGAGGTATAATAGGTAAGCAGCGTTCCATTTGCATCGGTTGGCAAGAGCTCTAATAGTATCCCAATGGGACACCGTCCACATATGGTAGCCCCAGTGTCTTTGACGTAATCAATGAATTTCCGGCTGTTTTTTTCTAGAATGAAATCCACTGCCCCCATATCAAGCTTTTTGATATTTTCTCTAATATCTTTTTTGTAAGGAACATAGCCAAACCGTGGTCCCTGGTGGGTAAAATCAGAACTCACAATAACCACGTCGCCTCTTTTCAAAACCTTTGTGAGTGATTTGGCTATAACCTGATGATCACGGTTGTGTAATTGCCCGACAATCATGGGAACCAAGGTGAAATCATCCCCCAGACATACCTGAAGAAACGGTAACTGCACCTCAAGAGAATGTTCACGGGAGTGGGCTTCAGGGACAAGGGTAAAAAGCGATTCTTTCCGCAACATATCACAGGTCCCTCTATCGAGTTTCACAAGACCGAGGGGTGTTTCATAGGCGTCAACATCGAGTATTGAAACCCCTCTGAAGCCTACGTAATGCGTTGGCGCAAGAATTACGGCTCTTTTTATCTTGTTTTTATCAAGAAGTTTATACCCGAATGCAGCAGCCTGCCCTGAGTACTCATGCGCTGCATGAGGGCTGATAAGTGCAATAATATCTCCTTCAACACTCCCGGGATGCGCATTTTTCAAATATTTCTTTATGCCCTCTGTTAACCGCCCGGGATTACTATCGTAAAACATGCCAGCAACGGCCGCTCTCCGCACTTTTGGCCTCCTTTCCTTTTTTGGCACAAGGCCCAAATTATCTTTCCCAATGCATACAGGGTTTCTCCAGAAAACCAACGCAGAAAAAACCAGGAGCACGAAAAAGATGATTGAGATTCGGGAAATGAGTTTAAAATGTCTTCTCATGTGCAATGGCCCTTATGTATATTGAGGGGCCTAGTCCTTCCTTCATGATCTCTTCTATCATTACCAAAAAATCACCGAAAGTAAACCTTTCTTTCGCTAACCTTGACTAACCCTGAACCTTGGACCTCTGAACCTTGGACCCGTGAACGGTTACCTGTTTCATTGTGACATCTTATTGCGCCGAGCCTTCATCCCCCGAAAAATAGCTTGCTCGAAACATGAGATGCTATTTCGCTCAACTAACACGCGCCTCCTGCCGATAAAATCAATGATAGTTTAACCGCTCCCACTAACACAATCGCCTTCTCAGAGAAGAGCAGGTATAGTTGGATACGCCCATGGGATTTTTCAGAACAATCCGCCGTCACGCGGCAGTTGCAAGCGGCGATTTTGCCGTGATGTTCAAGGATGTGGAGATCCCCCCACTTCCTGCAGCCGTGACTCGCCTGATTGCTGAGGTCAACCAACCCGAGCCTAACATTGACAAGCTGGCGATGCTCATATCCTCTACCGCGGGACTCGCCACCAAGGTAATCAAGACCGTCAACTCCGCACTCTATGCACTTCGCACGCCAGTAACCAGCGTGAAGCATGCAGTCACCCTTCTGGGGCTGCGTCATATTCGCTCCATGGCGCTCGCATATGGAACAATGGGCGCACTTCCGAAACCCAAAGGTGATCTTTTCGACCACGAGGCCTTCTGGACTGACTCGCTGCTTCGGGCAATCATGTCACGTTCGTTCTCAAAGAGAACGTTCGGTGGCCAATTAGAGGAGGCGTTCACGGCTTCACTCTTGGCGGACGTGGCACTTCCGGTACTCCTTTCGATTTGGAGGGAGTACTACGAGCCAGTAATCGAGGAATGGAAACAAAGCCCCAGGCGGCTATCGGAGATCGAGCGTGAACATTTTGGCTGGGACCACGCCCAGGCAGGCGCATGGATCCTGCAGTCATGGGAGTTTCCCGAGGAAATGGTGTGCTACGTCGGGGCACACGATCTTTCATGGGAGAAAATCTGCGAGCACGAGCTTGAGAGCACGCTCGCGGTTCCCATGGCTGTTGCCGCGATTTCATCAAGCGTTCTGAAACCTGATCCCCAGCGTTCAGCATGTGTCTTGGGTGCTGCCATCGAAAGGCTTTCCATGCCCAGTTCTGAGTTCGTTCGGTGTGTGACAGAGGTCAAGGAGTCTTTAGGTGAGATCTTGGAACTCTTTGGACTTCCAGACCGAAATGCTGGCGGAATCCTCGATGACATGGTGGCGGCGGCTGATTATGCAAATCAGGGGGAGGAAACGTGAAAGAGAACCAAATGCTCGGTCCCCAGAACACCTTTGTTTTTCGGGTGATCGCCTTTTTCTCAAAGCTCCAGCTTAGCTACCTGCTCCGGAGCATGGCCAGCCCCCGGTTTGTGGTAGTGCTGTTCGTATTTATTGCAGGAGCCACAGCCATGGGCATCATCACGCTCGTGGCGTACCTGACAAAACTCCCCCTGCTCTTTCCGCCCCTGGGACCGTCTGCGTTCATCCTGTTTCACACCCCTATGTCCGTGACGGCAAGTCCTCGGAACGTTATCCTTTCGCACACCCTGGCCGTGGCGGCTGGACTCTTATCGTTCCAGCTTGTGGGGATGATTTGCCCGGGATCGAACCTTATTGACTCGTCTGTGATGAACTGGTACCGAGTCATGGCAATCGCGCTCTCAATGGGCCTCATCGGCATACTTATGATCAGCGTGAGATGTGTCCATCCACCAGCCGCTGCCTCAGCCCTCATCGCAGCCATGGGATACCTTGCAAACCCTGAGCAGATCCTGGGAATCATCGGAGCGGTAATTCTGCTTGTGCTGGAGGCTATCGAAACTACCTTCTGGCAGCAGCTTGCAGCCAAGATATTCCAGCGACGCTGACCATTTGCCCCAATCACCTTT
>JAFDDT010000132.1 GCA_019310725.1 Deltaproteobacteria bacterium
GTTGCCCGGAACTATGGCGTGCTGGCAGGGATTCCTGAAACCGAAACTACCTTCTGGCAGCAGCTTGCAGCCAAGATATTCCAGCGACGCTGACCATTTGCCCCAATCACCTTTGCGCCAAAGAACTCAGGCTAGCCCGCCAGTCCGCCATAAAGACGGCGGGTAAAAAGAACGGCGGGCAAACCCACAATCCATTGACAGCTCTCCTGAGAACTATTTCTACTAAATCAGGGAAAAAGTCATAATATATTGGCTACATCGGTGGTTTTTCTGTATATTATGTGTAGGGCACCATCAACACGGAGCCCTGATCCTAGAGAGATATGAAGGCAGCCTTCAATATCTTTGACAACGTGCCCGCCCTGAACTTTTTTGGTGGCGAAGACCCGCTGATGCGTCTCAAGGAACTTCCCCTGCGCATAGAACGCTCTGTGCAATCAATTGGGAAAACACTATTGTCTAATATACGGAGGTAAGGAAAATGCGTACAATGAGAGGGGTAATTCTAATCCCTTTATGTGCCCTATTATTAGCGCCTCTTCTCTTTGGTGCATCCCAGGGGAAGGCTGCCGTACCAACTATGCAGGGCAATGATCTAACCCTCACCATAGTTTATGATAATAACCCTTACGACATTCGATTAGAGACCAGATGGGGTTTTTCTTGTTACGTGAAGGGACCGGAAAAGACGATTCTATTTGATGTCGGTGGTGAGGGTTCAGTGCTTTTGAGCAATATGGAAAAGCTCAATATTGCCCCGAAAACAGTGAATGCAATAGTTCTCTCCCACATCCACTATGACCATATTGGCGGCCTATCCCATTTCTTGAGGAAAAATAATCGTGGCTCGAGTACTCTTTTGCAGCATACTGGTATCGCTCAAAAGTGCTGGCATGAAGCAAAGTGAATGGTCGTTCACGTTTGAAAGGACCTCTTGGATAAGAATAAGGTTGACGAGCACAGTAAGAGAATCCTAAGAAAGTATAAGATCGATTCTGATAGATCAAAAGATCTGGTGCGCTGATAAAACCATACAACTGCGATGCCAAACCTGCTCGTTAAAGATAACCCCCTCTTTACGAAAGAATTCAGGGCTACGTTTCAACGGGCTGTTAGAATCTAACCTTCTTCTTTGCTTTGGGGAACGTGCCTCGAAGGGTGGTTTTGACATGGACTCCAAGACAGAAAAGACGCCACAGTTACGGATAATTCGCGGCAGCTATCCCTGTGAGATATCACGCGGATCGCTCAGGATAGTTGCAGCACCGAAACAGAGTCCACCTTTCCAGGTTAACGCGGTAGCCTTTGAGGAGGACACCTTCCTCGTCCTCAGTGCCGAACCCGTGGTCCGGCCTCCCAAGGAATCCCTCATGCAAGTGATGACCCGGGTGATTGAAACACACCCTCAAACACCGGGGAGCGTGCTCGTTAAGGGCAAACGCCTACTCCGGTTGCTTGCCATTGTTCATGATCTCAACCAAGACCCATCATGGAAGGAGGAATGGATAGCGAGTGCTCTCGACAGGATCTTGGCGGAGGCTGAGACCCGAAGACTCAAATCAATCGCACTGCCGTTTCTCGGAACCCTGCACGGGTCTTTAGAAAAACAACGTTTTGTTGTGCTGCTCCGGGATGCTCTGGAGCGAAATCCAGCCATTCACCTCGAACGCCTCTGGTTGGTCGTGCCTGAAGGAACCAGCTCCAAGATCCTGGACATACTGGAAGCGTAACCGTTCACGGGTTGAGGGGTTCAGGGTTCAGAGGTTCAGGGTTCACCTCACAAATCTGAACCATTCAAGGTTTTGCCCGCGTGCTATGCGAGACCTGAGAATATATGGAAAGAACAGGTTATCGCGGCTGTTCAGGGCATGGTGGAAGAAACAAATCGGTGTTAAGAGACGAGCGGGCAGGTCAAGTACCTGCTGGCCTACGAGCAAGGTCAACGAAAGAAAGGTAACCCGACTCGGCTGAGCCGTTCGACCCTGAGCTCACAGCCGAAGGGCTCGTCGCAGGCTGAACGGTGAACTCTGAACCTGTGAACGCCTACGTGGAATCAAACTCGCAGGGTTGAAGTCGACTAAGGGTCAAATAAGAATTGACCTCTCGCCTGTACCCATGACCTTTTCAACGACGGTGATGTCAACGGCCAATGGCAGCAGTCCGGGCAGGCATAGGTTCAGGGTGTACTCCCTGACTTTCCCCCTTTTCCATACCCTCAACTGATTCCCCACATTCTTGAGATTTTTTGCTGAAAAGCTCATTCCGCTCCTTATCAGCCAATGCCTTGGCCCGGCTCTCCGCCCAAAATCTCCCCCGCATATTAAAGGAAGCATCAGAATCTTCAATATCGAGGCCTCTCACCATGTTTATCCTCCTCAATGTTTACTTCTTTTTTTCCATTATTACGATATCCTACTATCAACTCTTGGCTTATCTATCGCATAATGGATGACACTGGGGGCAACTCCTTTCCCCTCTATCGCTCACAACAATGAATTAAACAAGCAAACCCTGTGCCAATTTAAACATGGTGTAGTGTAAGTGGCCCTTTTAGCGCACCTTTGGTTTTGACCGCATCTGTAAATACCTCTGATACGATGAGGCTGGAACATAAGATTTTGAGCTTGCGGGAGAATCGCTACCTTTGCCCTTTTCGGGACTAAATCCTGTTCTTGACATATTCACCTTCTGTCCCAAGAAATCAGAGCCAGATCAGAATCTATTGACAGCGCTCCTGAAAACTGATTGTAATAGACCAACACACCAAGGAATGCTGTAGAAGACAAAATGAATCATAAGGGTTGCATCAAATTTCTCGGGACCGCAGGCGCCCGTTTTGTCGTGGCCAAACAGCTGCGGTCTTCGGCTGGCGTTTATTTGAGAATGAAAGGAAGAAGTATTATTCTAGATCCCGGTCCAGGCACCCTTGTCAGATGCGCAAAATCTAAGCCCGGTATTAATGTAACAAAGCTTGATGCCCTTATTCTCACCCATGCGCATATCGATCACTCTAACGATGTCAATATACTAATCGATGCAATGACAGGCGGTGGGCTCAAAAGAAGGGGCATACTGTTTGCGCCAAAGGAGTGCATTGCTGGTGAGAACGCAGTTGTCTTGCCCTATCTGAGAGGCTTTGTACAGGATATTGTACTATTGGAACCTCATCAAAAATACACGATTGATACGGTATCGTTTTCAACCTCAGGCAGACACCAGCACCCGGTTGAGACATATGGTGTAATCTTTGACTACTATGGTCAAAAAATCTCCTTTATGGTGGATACCCGATATTTCCCGGAACTGATAAAAGACTACGCAGATTCTGACATATTAGTCATGAATGTTGTGAGATTCACGCCTCACGAGAGTGGCGACGTCATGCATCTGAGTATCTATGATGTCAGAGAGATCCTTACAAGCCTCCATCCTAAAAAGGTGATACTAACCCATTTTGGCATGACCATGCTTAAGGCAAAACCGTGGGTTGTGGCGAATGAATTATCCGATGAGCTCGGAATCGATGTAATTGCAGCCTCAGATGGCATGACAATCGAACTTGAGGAAGAAGCTCATGGGTAAGGCGGTGGCGGTGAAAAGCAGTCCTAGTATACAGAAGTGGCCGCTCATTCGTCAAGTTGTGCTACCGAATACCAAATCGTCTCTTTCCTGAGGCTGAATGGGGGGCAAGTATGCCTGCGGTTCTATTGATATGCTTCGGACAAGGGTATATGAGGTGAAAGACGTATATATTAGGGGTAGACATGTGGCGATGTACCGCATGAGAGGATTGGGGGCAGGGAATTGAGCCGCCGTATTTAGGGAATGAACCATAGCTCAGCTGATTAAAGGTCAAGCGGCGGGTAACCCCTTGCCATTCATTACTTTTCACATTCCCATTCATAATAACTCAGATCAGCTACGCACAAACTTGAAAAATCCAAAGCCAAAAAATTTAAGGTTACCGATTGCTCTATACACTTAGCCCTGAAAGGTTTGATTGAACCGGGGTGAAACTTTCTTTCACCCCTTTTCCATTTGACTACCTACGCCATTTTCTACCCAATGATTTAGTATTGCTTTTTATTGACCTTTTTGTATCCTAAGTCATGACAATTTCCAAAATTCTTAGTATCTATCTTTTATAATCCAAGGGTTTCTACTGGCTAGCGATTTGGTAGGTGCCGTGCTCCAAAGGGGAGGAAAAGATGAAGACGAAGTATAATACCCTCAAAGAGTTGAAAGAAGCTCTTGATAAAGGGGAGATTAAGTTAGATCCAGGACGCGGTGATTATCTTACAGTAGAAAGTGACATTGCCTATCTTTATATTGACGAGGACTGTGTCTTTAGAATACACCCATCCGATCTTATTGAGGAAGCGTTAGATTTGTTGGGCATCCCCTGGCAAATTTCTTAAACTCTGTTTGATCAAGTTTAAAAAACCGGTTGATGTTTCTTTATTTAGATTACAGGTTTTGGCCAGCATCCTTTAACTAGAGGGTGCTGCCAGATGACACAAGATCTTGACCTATTGAGTCCACCCGATTTGATGAACTCCCAGGGTTGACACTACTTTCCCAGAAAAAAGCGACTGCTCATCTGTATCTCTTCTTACCTACTTTGATATCAATGGACAAGATTTTGTTGGGCTTTGGGATTCGCCAGTTAGGATCAGCGACGATTTGCGTTTCAAATATGGCAGGAATAGACATTGGGGGTAATTGTTTATTCCAGTTAGAAATCGATACTTGGGAAGCCTGGAGGTAGGGGCAAGTTCGCCGCTTATCATCGTCAGAGCGTATAGCCATTGGATAAAGGGCCACTTCGCTGCCCTCGCATCCATCACAATCCCCCGCGCAACCGGATAACCCAAGCCTCCCATTGTGACTTATTTTTCTGTGACTTATTTTTCTTGACACACAACCCCATTTCTCCTATACTTCCCCTATCAAAAAGCGAGTTCTTATCAACTGGGGTATGGTTCAAAAATATGGACAACCGGGGGACAAAAAATGGAAAGGAGGTGTTAGATCTAAAGGGGCTGTTGCCCAAACAGCAACTCCCCTGCAGCGAATATTAAAGAATTTTTGATAACAATTCTTGGCGAAGCGAAAGAAGAGCAATTTCCGCTGTTCGAGCCCGCAGGGCGAGTTTGGAAATTGCCTGAAGCGAGCCTTACAATGGTCAAAAAGTATTTTTAAAGAGCAAAAGGGGATTTGAGCAACAGCCCGTAAAGGCCTGAGATTTCTACTAACCAAGAAAGGGGGACACTGTATGCATTTCAAAAAGATCTTCATACTTATAGCTTTAAGCCTGGCCATTGGATTTTTTGGTTGTGCTAAGGAGAAGGCGGAGGCGCCCACACAGCAACGAATCACAAAGAATTTGGTTCCACCGAAGGCTGAGGTTAAGGGCGAGAATTTTCTTATAGAGCTTAGCGACCTTCAAGTCACCACGATTGAAGACATAACTTCTAAAGAAATCGTCGAAACCCCGAAGCTCACGGGGCACATCGTAATAACCAACAAATCGAAAGGTATGCTGGATATCCAAGGGGTCACCGTTGAATACTTGGACCAAGCTGGAAAGCCAATCCATTTTGAATCTGGAGAGAAAATTGCGACAGCTTCTCCGTACTTGAGGATTACCAAGCCCGAGCAAACTACCGAAGGGAGTTTGGATGTCACAATCCCAAGGAAGGCTATCAAGGAAAAGGCATTAGGAAAGCTAGAAATCAGCCTGGTCTACATCCCGTCCCCTCTTAACCGAGAGACTATTGTTTTCCCTGAAAAGATTGAATAGTCCGTTACCAATCGGTAGATAGGTAGGTTTGGCGTTTCAGTACATTCTGTTTGGTGTATAGTGGGAAGCGATGCGTAGCCAATCAAATCAGTGAGCTGGCGGGCAAATCTTTACTTTTGCCATGGTTCGGGATCAAACCTCGCTTTTTCCAATTCAAATAGCTCTCACCGGTTGCATATTGCAATTTGAATTCATCACCATATCAAAGCAGAGAATCCAAGACCTCAAAGCACCAAAAAACAATCATTCCATCTTTGACCCACAGTCGAACATTTTATCTGGAAAAGGCCAACTTTCGGTTAGGCCTCCTGCCTGCATTGGCAGCACGCACTGTCTCATGCTCGTAACTACCTCAGCCGCTAGCTTTTGGCAGCAGTTCGCCTTTTTGAAATGTTAATCCCCGTCGTTATTTCCTTGTGATATCTGGTTACATTTTGGTTACATTGTCTCTCAAAGCCACACCAATAAAGGATTATGGTAGGGAAGGGGGATACCTAATGCCCTCCCCTGATGCTCAATAAAGGGCGAAATCTTGCCTTCCCTAGCTGGACTTCAATGCCTGTCATTTGATCAGACAATTCTGCGATGAGTGGTTCGAGATCGCAATACAATG
Organism: Deltaproteobacteria bacterium; assembly: GCA_019310725.1. GTDB lineage: Bacteria > Desulfobacterota > DSM-4660 > Desulfatiglandales > B25-G16 > JADFWK01. The sequence goes on from JAFDDT010000132.1 coordinate 6,417, forward strand.
TTGCCCTGTGGTTTTCAATTGAGTGCTTTTTTTTGATGATAAATTGCGACTGAAATATGCGATGGATTAGGACTATGTGGAGTTGATGAATTCATTTAGGGATCTGGGTCCATATCTCTCATAGCTTGAGGCTTTGATATTCTTATCAGATACTCACTTTTTCTATATTGAATATCTTGGCAAGCTGTCACAAACTTTGGATTGTATAATCGGTTTATTGGTAAACGATCCGCTTTTGTGCACTACGCAGAAATATTCAAAATCAAGAACCAATCCTATTCTCTCAAAAAAAATAGTCAAATAGTCAAGCCTGGTACCTTTCCCGGAAGCGAGTGCTGCATCATAGTAAGCTGTCCAAAAGGTATTGACCTCCTTTGGTTTTTCTTCCATAATGTCACCCCACTAGGGTTCAATTGTGCATTGGCTATAGCAATATACGGAATTCCAGAATAGTGATTACCTTGGTTTCCACCCAATATATGTTATGCCAGAAAGGGTAAGAGTTATGGAAAGAAAAAAATATGTTTATTGGAAGGATGCCGAAATGTGGCTGGGATATTTACAAGAATATCCGGATTATATGACTCAAGGAGAAACATTAGACGAATTAAAGGAAAACTTAAAGGATATTCATAACGAGCTTAGGAGTGGAAATATCCCGTGTGTCCGAAGGGTTGATGAACTGGAAGTGGCATGAAAAGGAAAGATTAAGATATCCTTTCTTCATGAGGCCGCCTCTTTGCCAGCATTTTATTCTTGCCGTTACCGAATGGATGAAATATAATACGGACTATATGAAACGAAATATACGTAAAAAGAGCATCCAGCAGAAATGAAGAAACACATGAGAAACCCATTTCAGTCAACCGGAATCGTGAAAGATCTGGCATTCTGCAACAGGGAAAGGGAACAACGGGAGATAAAGAAATACATCGAAAACTCTCAGAACATTCTCCTGTATTCACACAGGCGCTATGGAAAAACCTCGCTCATTTTCAAGGTCTTCTCCGGCCTTAAAAATGCAAGAGGTGTCTATATTGATCTATTTGGCACAACGACTATTGATGACTTCCTCAAGAACTTTTTGAGGGCTATCAGCGTGCTTGAGACACGAGCAAGCCACCTGAATAGGATTGTGAGAGAGACCTTGTCAAGTATAGGTGTCAATATCACACTGGACACTCTGACAGGGTCGCCAACCATAACGCCTGTTGTTCATGCAAGAGAGAAAGACAGAGCCCTAGAGGAAGTCTTTGCGGTCCTCAGGAAGCTTTCTAAGAAAAGGAAACTTGCGGTGGCCTTCGATGAGTTTCAGGAGATAGCCGACTACGGCGGAGATCCTTTTGAAAAGCGCCTCAGGAGTATTATTCAGCAACACACAGATGTTTCATTCATATTTGCTGGAAGCCAAAGACACATGATCACTCAAATGTTCAGGGATAGTAACCGGGCGTTTTATATGATGGCTGCCAGCTATCCGCTCAAAAGGATTGAGCCAAATGATTATGTGCATTGGATTGAAGGATTATATGCCAAAGACGGGCGCAGTATTTCTCCTTCAACAATAGGTGATGTGGTTTGGCGTTGTGAGAACCACCCCGCATACGTTCAGGAGTTCTTTTTCTGGCTCTGGGATGAACGAAAGGTAACCAAAGAAATCATTGACGGAGTCGAGCGAAGAATTATCGAGAGGCAGATCGCGGAGTTTTCTGCTGAGTGGGAAGCCCTTACCATTAATCAGAAACGAGCCTTAAAGCTTGTGGCGTCATCGGGTGGGAATAACTTATTCACAGCGGATAAACTGTCGATGCATGGCTTCCGCACGGCATCGCAACTCTCTACGGCAGTCCAGGGGCTTGTTAACAAAGGCTTACTGGACAGGAATGAGGACTATAAGATATACGATCCGCTTTTCAGAAGGTGGCTTCAGCAATCCTAGAGAATCAGTTTCCTCTTTATTTCTCCCACTCATCCACTAGCTCAGTTTCTCAGTCGCCTAATCGCCCAGTCTCCGCATGAAAGCATTCAAAGTCCCTCCGCCTTGGCAAGCGTTTTGACATGTCAGGAAAACTCCCTGATCCTAGATTCGCATCTCGAAAATTACGATCCAATGGTCTCTGATCATTTCTGACGGAAATAGTGAGACTTAGCCGTGGGCGAGAACTACCGATTTCGTCTTTAAATGTCTTTTTCCTATGGAGATCCCTTGCCTGCCAGGATGAGTCTATTGCGAACCTTACCATGTGAATGGGGTCAGCCTCTTAATGGCTGACCCCGATTCATGCTCAGACTGACCTCGTGATTGGCGACCAGCCGGATGGCTTGTCTGGCGATTCAACAAAGACAGGGAATTTCCTTTTTGTCCTCTGATGGACATCCACTCGAACCCTGTGAAATAGCAACACTGCCGTTCCAACATAAGCTGACCGCATAACCCCACTCCATCCATTGAATTGTCTCTAT
>JAFDDT010000133.1 GCA_019310725.1 Deltaproteobacteria bacterium
GAGGCAGTTGTTACTCCTCAGCCTGTGAAAGTGACCATCCCCGAAAACTAGTCTAATTAATGGAGGGGCAACAGTCAATAAGATCTGGCTTGACAAGTAATTAGGAAATCTTATCGCTTCTTCCAATTCGCTGGGCATCTCGTACAGCAAGAGGCCGATCTCTACTTTGATGGTACGGTGGTACCTTTCCATTTTCTCGCTAGTTTGAGGATGGTAAGAGGAGGCTATAATATGACTGATGTCCACTAGTCTCAGACATTGGCTAAATTGTCTGGGAAGATGGCCAGACCTGTTATTTGAGAGAAGCATTGTTCGATCCTCCACAGGTACATCGCTCATACCAGTCAGGTCTACTGCCCTCTGAACCATATCAATGAGAGAGCCAGTTGTCATGTCGAGCTTGAGTTCTAGGCAAGTATATACCGGCTATATTCGTCCATTATTGCCACCAAGTAATACCACCCAACCCCAGCCTACTACCTTGAGATGGGCGTAATCAGTCACCCAAAGCGTATCAGTCCTTTTTGTCATTAACCACGAACTATAGGCCACTTAACCAGGGTCTTTAGACCACTTGGTGACCTGCCCCCCGAAAATAGGTCCACATTGAATGCGAGACTCCTGTAAAATTGGACTTGCCCTCTTTTCTGTACCAATTGCGGTGAGAGTTTCACAGTTTCTGGGCTTGCCACTAGGGGACAAGCCGGGTTCGGAATTCGTAAGTTGTGCTGATAACACGTGAACTGCGCCTCTTGCCCACGTAATTCCTCCAGTATCCGGTGTCTCTTTCTAACGGGCATAACATACGCCGCTTCTCTCCTTGCAAGAGCCATGAGAAATCACGCTTACTTCCCTGAACCCATCAAACGTAACCATCTTTCCCACAAATCAAGTGTATCAGTTTATCGGTACTATTAACATAGATATCTTCTTTGATGCCTTTGACAAGGGAGACTGCCGTCACACCAGCTTTTCTAGCCCCCTCCATTTCATATTCCTGGTGTCCCACAAAAAGGACCTCCTTGGGTTTCAGATTTAGCTTTCTCAACGCCATTGCGTAAGACCCCATTTCGTCTTTGGTAAATCCCGTCTCACTCGAACAGACTATGACATCAATGAAAGTGTCCAGTCCAATTCGCCGAAACCACCTCCATTTCTGTTCCTCGCTCGAGAATGTATCAGTAATGACCGCGATTTTTAATCCTTCCTGTTTCAATCTAGCGAATAGAGGTCTTATCCCCTTTCCAAGCTTGATAGCGGCATAGTTGGCTCTAAACGTCTCCTTAAATTGATTGAAAAACAGACTATCGTACTGTATTTGGAGATGATTTAGCGTTTCCCTTAAGTGTTCATCCTTGGAGATTCTTCCCTTATACGCATCTAGCTTGCGTCTTCCGTAGGCAGCCTCAAACTCCCCCGCGGTCAGGGTAACCCCTTTCCCCTTGAAGAAATCCAGTATTGGCATTAGGGTCTGTTCATCTCTAAAGTAAACGACACCGTCCGCGTCAAATAGCATGCCCTTTATTGCTGCTTGTGTCAAACCTCCTCCTTGCCTCATCAAGATTCTCAGGATAATCTACCTCTACATACTGACGCTGATCAACGAACACTGCCCCAATCTTCTCACCACTTTCAATCAAGGAACTGAAAAGATAAGAGGGAGATGGGAACTTGGCAATTTGCCCAGAAGCTACCAAGCACCTTATCTTATTATGAATCATTTGGGCTTTCGTCTCAGAGAATTTGGCGATTCCTATGTACTCTACGCCAGATTCACTCGACTCAGGGCTCTTCGACAGCTTCTTAACCCAACCGTTAGCGAGATACACTTTAGTCGACACTTTTCTCAACTTCTGACCATAGTACCGTTCAAAGAACTGCCCTTCGCTCTGCTCAATATTCCCACATTTGTTAACCACCAAACAGATGTCATCGGTGTTGAGCAACAGCTTTCCAATCACTTCTCTCTCAAAATACACGTCACCGTAGACAAGAACAAACGAGTCATTCAATTCGTCACTGGCACACAATAGACTTTCAAGCATTCCCGTCTCTGCAAACCTGTGATTCGTGTAGAACTTCACCGCTTGATTCATACTTGCCCGCTTTATCATTTCCTCACAATACCCAACAACAACACTGATGTCTGTTATACCATTTGCATTTAGTGTTTCTACTTGCTTCCTGAGTATCGGTTTGCCACCGATTTGCAGGAGGCACTTGGGAAGGTATCTGCCAACTTCCCCCATTCTCGAGCCAACGCCCGCTGCCAATATTACTGCTTTCACGGTTGGGACTCCTTCAAAACTTCAGCGACCTCACTAATATTATTAAATTCTCCTGTCACCAGAACACACGCTTTTGGCAGCAGTTCTCGATATCTTTCTTTTGGGATGTAAGAGGCAGGGCTTGAACCCAGTATCCTGTATAGCAAAACGGCTCCAGCATACTTCATTATTCTGCCAAGCATGCCCTCGAACCTGATAGGCCCAATGGCGTCCAAATAGGATTTCATTATCAGCTTGATTGCTTGAAGCGATGTCGGAGGCACACCGCATAGTGTCGAGAAAATAAAATAGTGACCGATCAAAAACCCAATATCGTATGCAGGGTCCCCTGTTCCTGATGCCAATTCGAAATCAATAACGCCTATACTCCCGTCTTTCCTCTGAAAGATGTTTTTCGGACAGTAGTCCAAGTTGACAAGGATGTCGTACGAGTGGTTCTCAATAACATCATCAAAGAGACTAGTGAGTTCTTTGTCAACGCGAATACTTATTCGTCCTGTTTTGATTGCCTTCGTTCTCATATTAAGCATTAGACTCCAATGCATGCGGTCTTGCTCTCTGGAATCGCGAATTACATTACCCTTGTTGTAAGTGGATCGGTGACAAGTACCTATGAACTTGCCTACGTTGACCGCGCTTTCCGCATTGAAATCGCCGTTCAAAAGAGCGTTCTCAAGAAGAACACCATCATTTGCAACATCTGTCAGTACTAAGATATTGTTTTCGCAATCGTAAGAAAGGACATGGGGTACTTCGGTTTCCTTTGGGAGTCTGTCACAGATTTTGTCAATAACCTTTCTTTCAAATCTTATTCTTGAAGGGGGAACTGAAGCCAAATCCGAGCCTATCTGCTGATGACACTTAGCTTGCTTTAATGCCTGCTTGAAGTATACTGTTCCTTTGGCTGTTCTCACCCTGTAAACGAAATTCATGACTCCCCTTTCAACGAATTCAATCGTTGAGCTGTCTACGCATATTCCCAGAATCTCTTCGCATTTCCTAATGATATACGAATTCCTGAAGGTGCTGTCGCTTAATTCGTTCATTCCAGGCGGTCTCCCAATCCCTCACAAAAAGGCATAGCTATTCCGCTTTAAAGCGACGCATAGCGCCTACCGGTTTGGGCACCTCCGCCGCCGAGTTTTCCCGACCAGCAACCCCCTTTCTGTCGACCCTTGACATTGCTGGGCACTATTTCGCAGCCTTTCAGAATACCCTCATCCTTGAACTTTAGCCAAGCCTTAAAAAATTCGCGCATCGGGCAACGCTGCCTTGCTGATTCGCTAAGGATACCTATCATAAGTCTCCCTCGTGCAGAAGCCACCGCTTCATTCGCTCGAAGATCTCTAGGAGGTCTCTGTACGTTACATTGCTAGGGTTGTTTGCCAGATGCCTTTCATCACACATAACCTCCTCAGCCATCTTGTTAGCATCCCAGTCTGCATTCCAATCACAGTGTACTAACTTTCTCAAGCCCTTTAGCTTCTCTACCAAACGAGGATCGCTCCCGTTAAACTCCAAAGCGAAAGGCAGAACCAATGCGACTGACTGGCTATGAGGTACGCCACGATTCGAAAGCGGATAGGACAAGGCATGGGCAAGCGTGGTCCCAGAATTACCAAACGCCATCCCCGCCATCAAGCTTCCCAGGGACATATTTATCCTAGCCCTCCTGTTTCCCTGCACAGCTTTCTCGATATTTTCTTTCAAGAGCTTAAAGGCGTCAAGCGCAATGGTCTTGACCAGTGGGTTGCTCTTTCTCGACTCGTAGCACTCTAAGGCATGTGCTAGAGCATCTATACCCGAACTGGCAGTTAACAGTGGGGGCATGGTCTTGGTTAAATCAGGATCGACAATTGCCACATTAGGCACTAGGTTTTTATCAACAAAGGCTCTCTTCTTACCCTCAACCTTGAAGACCGACTCATGAGTGACCTCGCTGCCGGTGCCAGCGGTAGTAGGCACCATTATTTTGGGCAATCCTAAATCAGCCGCTACTTTTTTGGCTATATCTATAACACTGCCCCCCCCTAAGCCGATAAGCAAATTGCAGCTATTATCCTTAGCAAAAGCAATACAATCGTAGACATTTTCTATTGGGGGCTCCGGCTTCACCCTAGAGAAGATGTCGAAACTCAATTGATGCTCTAGGAGGTAACCCGTTATCTGTGTCAGGAATTCCCGTTTCAGCATCCCTCGGCTGGTTACAATGAGGACCCTATCAATACCCAGACTTTTTGCCTCCTCCCCAACCTTTTTAATCGAGCCCTCGCCGAAAATGACCTTCTGCGGTAATATCAATTCAAAATTCATATTAGATTCCAATAGCTCGCTTTTGAAAGCGATTCTTTATCTCTTCTGGGGAGTGTAAAACTCTTCCCATCCCTTCAAGTCCACCTTCCTCTACCTTTACTAAAAAGAAAGCAGGTCCTTGTTGAGATAACCTTGTAATAGCCTTCCGTAACTCTTCTTTAGAAGCCGCGGTTTGAGTCAGCCGATACCCGGCGGCATGAGCTACTCCTTCCAGTTTCACAGTATCTGAGACGGTCGCCTGCCCGCCAGTTGAATCATGAGTTCCATTATCCAGAACAATATGAATCAAATTTTTGGGAGCAAAATGTCCTATCGTCGCAATTGAGCCCATATTCATCAAAATGCTGCCATCCCCCTCGATAGCTATTATTTGCTTTTCGGGTAGAGAAAGGGCTAACCCTAAACCTATCGAGGAGGCTAAACCCATTGACCCTATCATGTAAAAATTCTGAGGGGCATCCCTAATGGTAAATAACTCCCTGCTGATCATGCCGGTGGAGGATATTACCAATTCATTCCCGTTCAGCGATTGACTGATCATTTCTATTGCTTCATATCGTTTCATTCGATGATGCCTCTTCTCAGAATGGCAGCAGCAGGAATTTGTTTTTCTTCCATGCTTTTTATTGAGGCCAAGATTGCCTCTTCTGGGTCATCTTTTGATATTACCTGGACTGGGATGCTAATATCCTCCAGAAGCTTTATCGTAACCTCGCCCATTATGAGATGTTCTGGGGCGTCCTTACCCTGATAGCCTCTCCAGCTTATTAGTAAAAGCATTGGAATCTTGTAGAGCATATCCAAAGAAGTTAGTGGATTAATGGCACTTCCCAACCCGGAATTTTGCATTAAGACAATAGGTTTTCTCCCGGCCAAATATGCCCCAGTGGCAATGCCTAATGCCTCATCTTCTCTTGTCGCTGGAATATATGGAATATCAGAGTGAGATGAGAGATAGAGAATGATGTCTTTCAAGATAGAACAGGGAACCCCCGTCGAGAAGTTAAAACCATACCTTTTAAGCATCAAACAGAATTCAGCAACAGTCACCTCTCCACCTCAAATGACTTACATCAATTTTGCCTTGATCTCCAACTACAAGCTCTTAGCTGTAGAACAAGCGTATCTATAATTATCAAAGGTGTGAATCTCCATCCACCCCGAATTTACCTGTAATGCCTTGACATCATAACCAAGTTCAATTAAGTAATTCAAAAAATCCGTCAAGGAAGCTTGAAAAACATTTCCTGCTTCAAAAAAGGGGTTATTCCCATATTCTGCTAGTGCCTTATGGTACTCTTTCTTAAAGATCTCAACCCCCCTCTTAGAAAGCATGGTTATCCCGATGAACTCCGCACCTCGATGTTCCTCCAGGAATGTAGAACCTATCTTTGCAACTGTGTATAAACGACCATAAGTTAGAATCCGACCTCCCTCAGGCAAAGCCTCCCTCGTAACAACCAAATCCAGTTTCTTATTCCTCTCGAGAGATTTACTAAAGGAGTTGTCCACAACAATAACAAGGTCAGATTCCACAGATCTCAACCTTTCAATCAGTGAATTCTCGAATAATATGTCTGAGTATATGATTAGCGTCTTGCCATCCATTTTGTCTTCGGCACACATTATCGATCTTAAAATATGCTCTGAGCTGTATTTCGAGTTATGAACGTAATTCACTCCCTCAACAGTAAAAGCATCCTTTTTGTATCCTGTAATCACCGAAATATCGTATAGCTTGCTTTTGTTTAAGGTTTCGACATTTCGCTGCAGAAGAGATTTGCCATGAACGTCCAACATTGCAAGAGGAGTATCTTGGAGTAACGGCTCTAAGGATTCCTGATTATGGGGGGCACCTGCTGCAGGTATAATCACCTTAATTGGCTCCTCACCAGACCTCAAATAGATGTTTTCATCCTCTTTCATTTTAGTCATGCCTTGAAGCTCAAAAACCGTACTCATTGGTACAATCCTGCTATCTACAGTATCTAATCTTTCTTCTCTTTTAATCTCAGACAATACCTCATTTATGGCCTTGATTGATGCTCTCAAACCATGATTAGCATAAATTACCATCTTGATGCCTAGTTTATTGATTTCCTCCAAGGTGATCATTGGATATGTGGTAGGAATGATAACTAAAGGAACAGAGAAGTTCCATGCTTTCGCAAACCTCATTATTTCGTCAGGGGTACTCGATTTAGAATGAATGAGAATTGCATCTGCACCAGCTTCCACATAGGCATGCGCCCTTCTCAATGCCTCTTCTTGTCCCCACCCCGCTATGAGCGCTTCTATTCTGGCAATAGCCATGAAATCTTTTGTCTGCTGCGCATTTTTTGCCGCCAGGATTTTCCCCACGAATTCAGCAATGGGTGCCAATTCCTGCCTCCCCGGAATATAGCTGTTAACTTTTGGAAACCTCTTATCTTCTATTGTGACAGCTGCAATCCCGGCCGCCTCGTATCTCTTAACCATGTGAATTACATTGTTTGAATTTCCATAACCTGTGTCACAGTCAGCTACAACAGGAATTGAAACCGCGTCATTCATGATTGAGGTGGCCTCAAGGTATTGTGTCATGGTTAATATATTGGCATCGGGAACACCATGTGAGGCTGATATCTCGAAACCACTGGCCCAGACACCATCAAAACCGTTCAACTCAACTAATTTGGCAGTGATTCCATCGTGGGCGCCTATTATCTTTATCACTCCATCTTTTTTAAACAACTCCCTTAACATCTTGGCTTTATTCATTTTTGTTCCCTCATCAAGGTCCTACCGACCTTATTGTTACAAAACTATTATCACTAGAGCATTGCTAAGAATCCTCTATATTGAATTGACATAGGGTTATCAGATACAACATCGTCACTGTTAGCGAAATTGACTCTTGACCACAACCTGCGTTTTATTGTACTCTTGGCACTTTTATTGTACTACTTCGCTTATCTTTGGGCAAATAAGCCCTTACCAAAATGCTAGACCCTGACCCTAGGCTTTGTCAACTAAAGAGGAATGTTATAAAATGTAGGCCGCATCCAAGTTTACCTAGGTCTTCAAAGACCTTATGCATAGATAGCTCTAAATGTGCTCTCTATTTTTTCGGCACCCACGGTTATCGCAATGATAGCAGAAGAATAATTCGTAAACACTATCAAGGCAAGACATCAGGGGCACCTTATGAGGAGAAAGCTACATGCACCTCATTATGCTGCTCGACACTCCTTTGGCATTGAGGCTGGTGCTCAATCAGTTGCCTCTGAGCTTCCATTCTTGGTAGAGAAGCTTCAGCTTATTAAGCGACAAATTTTCCGCATAGATGGAACCCTGTTGAGGCTAGCGGATGAAACAGAGGAAGGTAAATATCTACTCTCGATAAGAGGACTCAATTACATCTCAGTAGCCGAGTTACTGGCAGAGTTAGGCTCCTTCAGGTCGTACCGGAGCGCCAAACAGCTGATAAAAATGGCTGGCAGTAACCCCACCGAGTCAGAATCAGCCGGGAAACGAGGTAGCCACAGTCCAATGAGCAAAATGGCATCCGGTGCTACACTATTGTGCATGGACTGCTGTTATCCCTATGCTGCGATTGAATCCTGATTTTCGTGCTTTGACAAGAGAGCTTCGTGAACACCCAGCACATGCTAATCCTCTCAATGGTAGAGTGGTTGTAGGAGCAGCACTCAATAGGCTACTGCGCTTAGCCTTTGCGCTGGTTAAGAACCAGATCTCTTACCAAGTCCCGTAACTAGGAACCTGTCCGACTAATAGCCTTGCGTAGTTATAGGAGGTGTAAGCAGGGCAAAGCTGAGCCGAGGAGGCATTGATGAGTAAGATATTCCCCCCTATGAGCCGGAGTAGTATTGCTGATGCCTGTAGCCCTGCAAGAATGGCTGTCCTGAGGCGACCACCCCAAAACAATACACAAGTATGTTGTTGGGTAATCTGCACCAGTTGGTTGTTTTGCCGACATTTTTGCCGACATTTTGCCGACATACTGTTTACCACCCAACAACACCAGGTAGCATCCCCAGATACGAATCCATTCTTTTCACGGGACAGCACAATACGATTTGCTATCTGCTGTCACTCGGTGGCACATCACGGTCAGAATTCGTAAACCTGCTCCCCGAGAACCGGTTCCTGTCGCTGGAGGATGCTCGGGAAAAGGTGGAAACTTGGCGACTGCATTATAAATGGAGAGCGGCCCCACGGAGCCCTGGA
>JAFDDT010000134.1 GCA_019310725.1 Deltaproteobacteria bacterium
GGACTTTGACGTTACCCTGCCCGGAGGAGTCTGTTTTCATGCACCTGGTGCCATCTTCACCGGTGACACCCCTTTTTGCTGGGTCCGTAGGAAGGACTGACTTTCCAGGAGGAGATCAGAATCGGTTGGTTGAAGGAATTTTGACAAAGGTTTTTCCCCTTGGGGATGATTTGCGGGTATATCCAGGCCACGATCCGGCAAGTACCATTGGTAGGGAGCGGCTCATTAATCCTTTTTTCCGCTCCAGGCAAAGCCTCTGAGCCTACCTAGCGAAGCTCCGCCTCAAACCGACATGATAAGATGTCAGTAAGAAAATACGAAATAGTGTATAACGTTTATCTCTACGCTACCTTGACCGTTACCAAACCAAAGCCCTCACTCACGATTTGGTTTTATTCAATTTGTCTACCAGCCCATCCCGTCTCAGATGGTCGCGATAGTCTTTTTTGTGATGTTTCAATATGAAGTTAAGATAGGCCATATTTTTTTCAAGGGCCTCCATATACAGATCCTTGTCCAGGTTCCAGCGTACCCTGAAGTGGTGGCGCATATATTCATTCACGCCACTCAGGTCACGGGCAAGCCTTTTCCTGGTCATATCGTAGAACTCTCTGGTTTTTCTGAGGAGGTGGAGCTCGCTATCATATCCCATGATACCTCCCTCTTTGAATTCGTAAAACAGAAACAGGAGTTTCTCTAGGTAGGTTCGGTCTGCCATCTGGCCCAGGAGGTCAGCAGTACCCAGGAATTTACCAAGCAATTCAATCTGTGGGGATGCAAAGGGGATTTTGGTGATATCTGCACTCAGGTCAGTGCAAGTGAGAATAGTGGAGAAATCGTTGAAATCTTCTCTTGAAAACCGCTTCTCGGTTATATAGTTTTCCATAAACACGATACTGCGCTTGGTGTCCATATCGATGTATTTTGCGCCGGTTCCAACATTGTCATCAAGCGTTTGAATAAATCCCGTATCATGCATTAGTGCGCATACAAGCCCCAGCATTACCTGCTCTCTGGTAAGGTGTTCTCGAGCGATGAGTGCGCCGTGTATGATCCGCGCCATGGCCAAAAAGGTATCGGTTGCATGCTTCAGGTCGTGGTATTCAGTGGTACATTCGCGGTATCCGGGGTAATCACCACAGAATAGGCGTACAATATCAGTGAAGATGAGGTTGAGGGTTTCAAAGTCAAACTCGGAAAAGGCCATGGAGACAATGGTGCTGGCCTCGTTGAGAACGTGATCGGGATTTGCCGTATTTACCAAGCGTGAGAGCTGCATTGCTTCTATCTGGATTCCACTGTCAGTCAGAGAGTTTCAGGCAAAAACTAAAGCAAAATCTATACCGAATCCAAGACACTCCGGCACAGAAAGATGCTGCGGTTAGTATCAGGAAACACTTTTTTCCCCAAGGTGTGGAAGGTTTACCGCTTATTATATTGCATTACACTTGTCTGCCTATTACCATAACTGGCCGTTATTTTGCTAACAGTTTTTCATCCTCATCAGCAGAGACAAGTCGCCCACAGCGGGGTACTGCTGTTCTATGAACACCTGTTGGCTACCTTACCTCTCCAGCTAAATGTACAACCACACATGCAAAGGGCTTCTCAGATGAGATCTAATTTCTCGGATGCTCCCTTTGTCACCTGAATTGGTCTGTTTTCAAAAGGCACCAATGTGAGGCGTCGATGATAATTGCGTGAACAAGGTCGAGTTCAGATGCTCACATTCACGTGCTGCTTCAAGTGTATCCCCATGAACCACCTTAATCACGGTTATCTCAGGCGGTGATAGAAAACGAATTGGCGGGCCCCATGTCCCTGAGCCCCGGCTCACATACAAACAAGAATCGGAGGGCAGATGAAAGAGTCCTGCACAGATAATAATACGACAGAGGTCAATCGCCAGGGAAGAAGAAAAGAACAGAAATGCAAGCCCCATCCAGGTATACCCGAGGCAAGACATAAGGCGGGCTAGCAGCTCAAGTGCGTTTCGTTCGGATATGTGCACAGTAACCGGTGCGTTGATCATGAGTGCCATAACAAAAATCACAATGCTGGTAGCCACCACGCCAAGTGTCAGGGCACCCTGTATCTTGTAGAATATGTAGACATACAGCAAGCTGTAAAGAGAAAGGATGGTGAGCAAAAAGAAGATCATCGCAGCCGCTTGAGGTTCTGCCGATGTCTGTCTCTTGTGAGCACCGCGGTCATAGCACCGTAGGAGAAAATTGTTCTACAGCCCTGAGATGAGAAAGAGGGTATAACATAAGATAAACGTGCACGCCGGTTGTCGAAAAGATCAGATTAGGATAGCCTTGCCACACTAATACTGTTAACGGGCCCTCATCTTGAAAAACGCCTATTATGAGATAGTTTCTGACACAAAGCAGATCCAGGAAAGGGATTACCTTTTGGGTTAAGAGAGTATAAAGAACGCAGTGGTTGTGTGTCAAGAAAGAAGGGGTCTCAAGCAAGGTAACGTCAAAATCAATAGCTCAGATTTCACTATGACGTGGGCGTGGTGTCTCCAGCATTTGCAGCCTGTTGCCCAAATCCCTTTGGGCAACAGGCTAATCAGTACCTTGACTGTAAGTGGAGATAGTAATTCAGGGGTGGAGTGTTTCTCCACCCCTGAAAGGTTAGTCAGTTCCGGCATCGGCCACGGTCATAGCCCCTCATGTGCTGTCCATAGCCCATGCCCGCGCCGTAACTTCTGCCATATCCTTTACCAAGGCGGAGCTCAGGGGCGATCTTGCGCTCTTCGAGCTGAAGATTAAGCCGGCTCTGATCCATCTGTGTTCTCAGGTCACTGATCTCTTTCTGAAGGGCACTAGCCTTTTCAGGATCGGGGTTGGATGAGTTCAAGAGGACCTTGATCTCCGCGGACTTGGCCCGGATCTTATCTCTCAACTGGGCATTCTCATCCCGGAATTCCTGACGGAGTTTGTCCAACTGTCCACGTTGCTCTTCTGTTAGGTTTTCATACCCGCTGCCCTGCTGCCAGCAGTAGCCTGGCCCGCCGTGCCCATAGCCCATGTCATTATGGGCCTTTCCCCAACCTCTGCCGTGGGAGAATGCTGGAACGGCAATAGCTGCCACCAAGAGTACGATTCCTGCAATTGTAACTATTCTTTTCATTTTGTGCCTCCTGTGAAATGTTTTTGTGAAATGGTTTGGTTTTGCCTACCTTATAGCAATGGACATGCCAGAAGGGATGTCATCCTCTAACCCCTTTAAATCACAGGTTTATTTTGATAAAGGATGTAGTTAGATATTTTTTCTTGCAGTAGGGAGGGAAAAAATGGATACTTTGTATACATTTAGTGATATACACGTGGATACGAAGTATCCAGTCTTTTGATCCGCGCGAGATAGAATAGTATCTGATGAAAAGGGTCAATAAAAAAAATTGGATCGTTGTTCCTCCCTGGATCGTCGTGGGAGCCGTGGCAATACTGGTGCCGATCTTTGTTTTTTGGACCATAGAGACAATCCACAAGCAAAAAGAGAACACAACCCTCCTCCTTGTGGAAAAAGGAGCAGCCCTCATCAGATCCTTTGAGGCCGGTGCCAGAACAGGGATGATGGGCATGATGGGAATGCAGGCCGGTGCCTTTCAGCTTCAGAAATTATTGATAGAAACGGCCCAACAGCCTGATATTGTTTATCTTCTTATCACTGACCTGAAAGGAACTATCCTGGCCCACAGTGACTCTGCTCAAATACAAGGAGCGCATGGGAGGAATCTCGATCTTGAGCGAATTTCTCGTTCCAGAACGGTTGAATGGCGTCTGGTAGCGAATTCGGATGGAACCAAAACCTTTGAGGTCTATCGTCAGTTTTCTCCCTCCCACATACACTTTCGAAGCCCCCATAGCAGAATGATGAACAAGGCATGGCGCCGGCCTTTGCTCAGTCCAGCAGAACCCCTATCTCTCCCAGAGCGGCTCATCTTTGTGGGGCTGGATATGGGCCCTATAGAAGCTGCAAGAAAAGAGGCTGCCCGTCACACCATAGTCATGGCATTTATCCTTCTGTTGATTGGGTTTGCTGGAATTGTATCTCTCTTCCTGGCCCAGGCCTATCGTTCAACGAGAGCCTCTCTAACCAGAATCAAGGCCTTTTCCGATACCCTTGTTGAGAATATGCCCATAGGTCTTGTGGCCATTGATGCGGACCGAAAGGTAGCTTCTTTCAATCAAACAGCTGAGGGCGTGCTTGACCTTTCGTCCAATGAAGTGCTCGGCAAGAACGCGCATAAAGTCCTGCCCCAGCAGTTATGGTCTCTCATTGATGAATTGAGTACTAAAGAGAGTATTGTTGCAGAGGAGATAGATTGTGCCCTTGGGGACAGAAGGGTGATTCCCATGGATGTCAGCATATCTCCGCTAGAAGAGGATGAGGGTAATTTTTTGGGATACATTATGCTTTTCAGGGATATGACTGAGGTCAAGAATCTTAAGAAGGAGGTTGAAAGAAATCAGCGCCTGGCATCTTTAGGGAGACTTGCGGCCGGGATTGCTCATGAAATACGGAATCCTCTCAGCTCAATCAAGGGGTTTGCCACCTACTTTGGGGAGCGGTACAAGGATACACCTGAAGACCAAAAAACGGCTCAAATCATGGTTCAGGAGGTAGACAGACTAAACAGGGTTATTGGTCAACTCTTGGAGTTGGCCCGTCCCATGACAATTCTTAAGAAGCCCACTTCCCTGCACACCTTGATTCAGCATTCCCTCAAGATGATTGAGGGGCAGGCAAAGGCAAAAAATATAAAAATAAGTACCAGTCTTTCACCTGAGATCAGGGATATATCTATTGATCCGGATAGAATCAACCAGGTTCTCCTTAATCTGTATCTAAACGGCCTTGAGGCAATGGAGCAAGGAGGGTCCCTTTTGGTGGAGCTCTCTTGGGATGAGAATTCCCAGCGCCCAAAGATCGTGGTTTCAGATACCGGGGTCGGGATCACCAAAGAGGACCTGGCCCACATCTTTGATCCTTATTTTACCACCAAACAATCGGGGACCGGTCTGGGGCTTGCCATAGTCCACAATATCATTGACTCCCATGGCGGTGAGGTAAAGATCGAGAGTGACCGTGGCAGGGGCACCACCGTTACCATTCTGTTACCAGATAATGAAGTATAAGGTGACTGTTGGCAGTGGCCTGTTGTTTAGCTGAGGAGCGAAAAGAAATAGCTAATTGCTAAACTCTACTGACACAATTAGTGGCGGTATCGCCGGAAACAACTTACAATCCCCAACACACGACGGACATAATCCTGTGAAAAAAGAGAATACCATATTAGTTGTGGATGATGATCCTGGCCACCGCACTATGTTGAAGACCCTTCTCGCTGGGTGGGGTTATTCTGTTTTTGAAGCCGATGATGGCTCAACAGCAATCGAAAAAGTGAATGAGCAGGCATTTGATCTGATTCTGATGGACATTCGAATGATTAAGGTCTCAGGACTTCAGGCATTGACAGAAATCAAGGCCTTTAACCCATCTATACCGGTTATCATTATGACCGCCTATTCATCCGTAGAAACCGCTGTTGATGCCCTGAAAAGTGGTGCCTATGATTACCTCACCAAGCCCCTGGATTTTGACGAGCTGCGGCTTGCCATGGAGCGGGCCATGGATCACAGGATGTTAAAAGAAGAGAATCGTCTCCTGCGGGAGACTCTGGGCAGTCATTTTGACAGGCGGAATATTATTGGGCAAAGTGGGGTCATGGTAAAGCTCTTGGAGACAGTGGCCCAGGTGGCTCCCTCTGAGGCCACCGTTTCGATAACTGGTGAATCAGGCACGGGCAAGGAGATGATTGCCGGAGCGATTCATTTCAACAGCCCCAGAAAAGATGGTCCCTTTGTGAAAATCAATTGTGCCGCCATCACCGAGACGTTACTCGAATCGGAGCTCTTCGGTCACGAGAAAGGAGCATTCACCGGCGCCTATAAGCAAAAAGAGGGACGATTCCGCCAGGCCCACGGAGGAAGCCTGTTTCTGGACGAAATCAGTGAAATGTCTCTGGCTATGCAGGTCAAGCTGTTGCGGGTGCTCCAGGAAAGAGAGATCACGCGCGTTGGCGGAGAAGAGGTCATCAAGGTAGATGTGAGGATCATAACAGCTACCAACAGGGATCTATTGCAAGAGATCCACGGAGGACGATTCCGAGAGGACCTTTACTATCGGTTAAATGTTGTTGCTCTTAACATGCCTCCTCTGCGAGAGAGGAGAGAGGATATTCCGCTCCTGGCCCAGCACTTTTTGGAAATGTTTTCAGAAAAAAATCGTAAAAAAATAAAGGGGTTTTCTCCCCAGGGCATGGATAGACTTCTCAAATATGAGTGGCCGGGAAACGTCAGGGAGCTTATGAATGCCGTTGAAAGAGGGGTTGTGCTTGCACGGTCAGAGTACCTGGGCGAAGAAGATCTGTCTTTGATCCTCGGACATACCTCATCACCCGGGGAAATTTCGTCAAAAGATGGCATACGTGCAGATATGCCACTTGAAGAGGTGGAAAGGACGACTATACTAAAAACCCTGGACCTAACTCGTGGCAATAAGAGTGAAGCAGCAAGGCGCCTCGGCATAACTCGAAGAACCCTGCATAAGAAGCTGAAACTGTACGGAGTGATGAGTTGACAGCTTCCCAGCCAAACTTGGGTTTTCGAGGATTATGAACGACCCGCCGCCAATTATTTCAACCGGGAATTAACAGAATGGCCGATAGATAAAGATCTCTGATTGAACTCGTCAGTCACTGCTGCTTCCAAAATCTGCGAATTCCCGTTGAATTATAGTTATGAATTCATTTTGGATTGTGGGGCAAAGGATGGGATTGCCAAGCAATTATTCGTCATTTTTGACCCCACTGAGCACCAGAGTTTTATCGAAACAGTAGTCTTGACGCTTTCATTGCATATATGCAATCGGCGGCACGCCTTGATATGGGGCAAAGTAAGAGTCAACCGGAGATTCGGCCCCAGTAAATCCTAAAGCCCCGCTCAGCGGGACGCCGGCTCCAGGTAACTGATGTACTCCTTCACCGTATCAACCGAAAGCCCAAGAACCTTGCCGAGTTTGTTGAAGCTGGTGCGAGATCCAATTGAGGCGGCAATGAGGCGTAGAAGATCCTTCAAGACAAAAGCCTTCTTTATAGGATGGAGTCGTATGAGGTCCCTTGCTAGCATATCGTCAAGAAGATTCGCCACATGCTCTACAGAAGGATTGAGCACCTGTTCAGGATATCCCTCCTTTCCGCTTAGGATTTACGTCCTGGAATTGTTTCAACTTGACACACAAACATTATCTCCCATACACTTCCTTGCTACAGGGGGCTTCTTCGTATCATAACTTACTATCACTCGAAGTGGCCTTCTATACTAATGGGTTAAAAATGGATAGGGACTTTATGGAAGATAAACCTAAATCAGATTTGATTCGTGGGTTCCTTTTCGCTTGTACAGAAAAGTCCGAAGCAGAATGTCTGGAAAGGTCTTTGTTTGCCACGGAGAAGATATATGGCCCTGTCGTTATTAGGATCAGGAAAGGAGATTTGCTTTTTCTGAACAATCTCGACACAAATAAACTTTACGGAGTATTCAAGGCGATCGGTGATGGAAAACCAAATATAGAACAAGGCGCCTTTGGGGGAAGATATCCTTATCAGGTAAAAGTTGAAGCCATTGGAGAAATAGTTCCCCTTACTGATGCAAAAAAAATTCTTAAGGGGATGAAAATTGGAAGAAATACACCTATCTTGAAAGGAAAGTTAGTCACACTTTTGAAACATTTCTTGTCTACACAAAAGCAAGCCGAATTGCCTATCTTTACGCCGAGGGTAACCTCGAATGACTTAATACAAGAGCTGATAGAGAGCATTTTAAATGATCAGCAACCAATGGATATAGAAGAGGAGATCCCCATAGTTGAGTCTACAACGTTCTGGGATTTTCCGAGGCAAAGTTATGGGCTTACACCTAAAGGCAATAACAAATATGCAGGAGTCACCCCTGCTTTAATAATCTATAATATGGTGTGGAGATACACTGAGCCAGGAGACTTCATTGTTGACCCTATGTGTGGGAGTGGTACTACATTAGATGTGTGCAAAGCAGAGAAAAGAAGGGCTATAGGATATGACATATCTTCTGCGCGGCCAGATATAATTCAAAATGACGCCAGACACATTCCCCTTGAAGATTCCTCGGTGGATATGGTGTTCATCGACTCACCATATGGTGATAATATTAAATACAACGATCACCCCGATAATATTGGTCGCATTTCGAGTGAGTCTGAGGAATTCTATGATGAGCTAGAAAAATCAATGAAGGAAAGCCATCGGATCCTTAAAGAGGGTAAAGTAATTGGATGGTTAATAGGCGACCAATGGGTTAGGCACAAATTCACGCCAGTCGGTTTTAAGATATATGACAGGCTCTGCAAGTATTTTGAGCCTATGGAGATTATTTGCGTCGCTAGGAGAGGGCAATCTTCAAACACAGACGCATGGCACAATCGGGCCAGAAGATTCAATTTCTATCTGCGTGGTTTCAAGTATTTGATAATTATGAGGAAAGCCTCTAAAGTGTCCAGGCGGGATAGGCCACGTAAAGTTGAATGGGCTTACTATAAGAGAGGATAGGCGCAAATTAGATTTTGATCAAGTCATAGAAACAAAATGCCAGGGTAACGTCAAAGTCCAGGGTATGGGTGTCTTTTTTTTTGGTTATGCCCCTGGCCCAGACCTGGTATGCTGGGTTGCGGTTATAAAAAGCAATCCATGCATAAGCAGTAAACAC
>JAFDDT010000135.1 GCA_019310725.1 Deltaproteobacteria bacterium
TATGGTCAGGAGCTTCTCCAGCAGATCCTCAAGGGTACACGAAGGATCCAGGTCATGGCCGTACCAGGTGGTATCCTGGGCCACGAGGTTGATCTCTTTAACGCCCCTTTCAACCATCTCTCTTGCCTCGATTAACAGAGAATCAACAGTCCTGCTCCGAAACTGACCCCTCAAGGCAGGGATAATGCAGTATGAGCAGTGGTGTGAACATCCTTCGGCAATCTTGAGGTAAGCAGAGTAGAATGGTGTTGCCTGGAGGCGAGGTGCACTGTGGTCGGCCAAGAAATCTGGTCTGGTTATGAGTAGAATCGAGGAGTTATCATTTTCAGCACGTAGCGCCTCACGTATCCTGTTGATCTGACCGGTGCCGAGCCAGCCATCCACCTCCGGAATTTCCCTCAGAAGCTTTTTCCCATATCGTTGCACAAGACAGCCGACAACCAAAAGGCGTTCCAGGTGCCCTTGCTTTTTTAAACTGGCAAGCTCGAGTATGGTATCTATGCTCTCTTCTACTGCAGGTCTGATAAAGGCGCAGGTATTGACAATGGCTATGTCGGCTCCTGCGGGATCAGCGGTTATATCAAATCCCTCTTCCTGATCGATAAGGCCGAGTATGTGCTCACTGTCTACAAGATTTTTTGCACATCCGAGGTTGATAAGAAATACGTTGGGCATAGAGGGTTACCCTTTTACGCGAAGAGGCTTTATTCTCTCCCATATTAAGAAATGCCTTTTCGGCAGAGTGAGAGGCTCCGACTTTTTGGGAAATGGGTGAAAAGGGGGTAACCTATGATGATGCCACATGTTGGCCAAGGGATAAATTCTCTATATCTCTTAGGTGCTTCCTGAGAGACGGTGGATTATGGTTTGGGTAAAGTTTTTGAAGAATAACAGTTGAATAGACTCAGATAACCCGTCCAAAAGAGTGGAACTGCATTTCAGTAAAACACATTCGTTTTTCGTATCAATAGTGGCGTTGCGGGCTTCGCCAGTCAGATAGGACATCTCCCCAAAACACTGACCCTTTTCCAGGGTGGTAACAACTTTTCTTCCCTTTCGGACGACTACCTGGCCGCTAATCAGAACATAAAAGGAGTCATCAATCTCACCCTCTTGGATAATAGTCTTATTGCCTTCAACCTTGATTACATCAGTTACAGAGAGAATTTCATTAATCTGGCTTTCAGTAAAATTGTGGAAGAAAGGGAGGGCCTGAATGTAGTTGAATAATTTGCTGTCGAGACTTTCTTTTAGGGTATTCTGCATCTCATGCAGGGCCAGTCTCAGATCATAGGCAAAGTCCATAGCGCTCTGATAACGTTCAGACGGTCCTTTGGCCAGGGCCTTGTCAAGGATCTCTCCAATGATTTTCGGTAGCTCTGGCCTAAGGTCAAGAATCTGAGAAGGCTCTTCGTTGACAATTTTATACATAATGGAATATTCATTTTCTCCATCAAAGGCCTTTAGGCCGGCCAGTAGTTCATAGAGGACTGAGCCGAGAGAAAAAAGGTCACTTCTCTCTGTTATGGACTCTTCTTTGATTTGCTCGGGGCACATGTAACTGGGTGATCCAAATATTCCAGTTTCAAGCGTTGGTTGACTCCTTTTCACGTAAGCGATGCTAAAATCGGTTATCTTCACCTGGCCTTCTGAGCTCAGGATGATGTTGGAGGGTTTTATATCCCGGTGAATCACACTATTTTGGTGGGCATACTCAAGGCCTTTGCAAACGCTGAACACCATCTCTAAGACCTTTTCAACAGGCAAAAGGGTGTCGGGCTTGCAATATTTGTCGAATGTGGCCCCGTCTACATACTCCATGGTTATATAACATAAATCTTCATAGAGATCGGCATCGTATACAGTTACAATATTGGGGTGGAGGAGACGGCCTGCCAATTGCGCCTCAGTAAAAAACTTTTTCTTGTACTTTTTCACGTCCTTAGCGACGTTATCATTGGGGAGACGGTAAATTTTTATAGCTACTTGACGTTCTATATAGGGATCCATGCCAAGATAAACCGCTCCTTTGCTCCCCTGGCCCAACTTTTTCACTATCTCATAGCGACCGATGGTCCTTAAACTGTTTTTATCCACCATAAGTCTCTACAGAACCTTTTCCTGAGTTCTCAAAAATATATTTCAGAATTTCTATCGAGCTTAGGCGATAACTATAACGTCTTCATCGTTATGCCGTTTCCGCTCTGAACCCGTAGTGTTGCAGATTCACCTCTTTTTCATTTTCATTTCATGAACAGAGTGAGCCAGGCCCTTGAACGACGCTCATGTGTACGAACCTATAATAGCCTTATCGAGTCTGATGTCAATAAACTTAAGGGGGTTTGCCCCTGTTTTCACCCATCAGATCTTTTATGGTTTGTAGCCGTTCACGGGTTCAAAGGTTCAATGGTTCAAGGTTCACTGAAAACCCGACTCGGCTGAGCCCTTCGGCCCCGAGCTCAAGGCCGAGGGGCTTGTCGCAGGCTGAACGGTGAACCCTGAACCTGTGAACCCTTACTATGGTTTTTATTCGGAACGGTCAGGCTGAGAACAGTAGCATATCCAAATGAGACACTGAAAAAAACAAGCAGAATATCCTCATAGAAGGAGAGAAATCAATGTTCACGCGGTGCTTCTTCTAAGAACACATAATAGACTTTTCGCCCAAACTGTTCTATTAAGGGAGTGTTGAGGCAGTGCCTTGCTCTATCAAAGAAACGTGATGCAAAGGGTGAAAAATATCGACAGCAGGATACCGGAAAGGGACAGGGAACTTTTTGACCGTGCATGGAAACTGACCAGGGAACACCATGGAGATTGTTTTACCTTCTACCTTCCCGGCATGATCAGGTACGGGGATGTAAGGGGCCTCTATCCTGCTATCTCATTGACGGGCAATAGGTGCCAGTTGCAGTGTGAACACTGCAAGGGGTTGCTTCTTGACCCAATGATACCGGCGCCTACGCCAGATGGCCTTATCACAAAATGTCTCAAATTAGCACGTTCAGGGCATTCAGGGGTACTTTTGAGTGGGGGTTCGGACCTCCAAGGCAGACTGCCGTGGGGGAAGTTCTGTGGGGCCATATCCAGAATAAAATCTGAAACCAATCTATTCATATCCGTGCACTGCGGTTTATTAGATTTCAGCACCGCCAGCGCCCTCAAAGAGGCGGGCGTGGATCAGGCCTTGATAGATATCATGGGCGACGATGAGACCGCACAAGGGATCTACCACCTTGAGGGTCTGGGGAGGGTTATTAGGTCATTGGAAGGTCTTTTCAAATCAGGCCTCGAGGTAGTGCCGCATATCGTGGCCGGGCTTATGTATGGTGAGATCCAGGGTGAATATGAGGCCCTCCGTATCATAAGTCGTTTTCAGCCTTCTGCTTTGGTTATTGTCGTTCTCAATCCCTTGAAGGGCACACCAATGGCAACTGTACCAGCTCTTCCTCCGATAGAGGTTGCACGGTTGATTGCCGGGGCGAGGGTGATGATGCCCAGTACGCCAATTTCTCTTGGCTGCGAGAGGCCCAGAAACAAGGAGGGTGAGCTTATGGAAGCACTTGCCATTCATGCAGGCGCCACAAGAATGGCTGTCTGGTCACCGAAGACCGTAGACCTGGTTTCGGAGCTTGGATTGAAACCTCTCTATCAACCCACATGCTGTTCGGTTCCCTATAGAGAGGATTTCAGCAACAAGCTTGGCATACCGACCTAGCATGAGTAACATTTTCCATTTGGTCAAACTCTGCCTCCCCGGCCCGGGGCGGGCAAACCGACCAACCGCCCAATTTCTAAATCCCCCAATCCTCAATCCCTATCCAGATACTCCTTTGTTGCCATCTCTGCGAGCCTAAACTTTTGGACCTTGCCCGACTGTGTCATGGGAAATTCTATAACGAATTTATAGTACTGTGGTGCTCTTTTTTTATCCATGTGCTCTCTGGTGAATTTTGCAAGGGTATCCAGAGACAAACCCGCCCCTTTTTGGAGTTTTATCCAGGCGGCGACCTCTTGGCCCTTTTCCGGATGAGGGAAACCAAAAACCTGGACTTCTAAAACACCAGGCAGTTTATAGAGTATATCCTCCACTTCTGTTGGATAAATCTCTATACCCTCTCTCACAATAACATCCTTGAGCCTGCCTGTTATTTTTACATAACCCTTTTCATTCAACTCGCCCAGATCACCGGTGTGAAACCAGCCTTCCTTATCAATAGCGGATGCGGTAGCTCCAGGCAAATGGTAATATCCTTTCATCAAAAAACCCCTTGTCGAGAGTTCTCCCTGTCGATAAGGTGGAAGGTCCTCACCGGTTATGGGGTCCAGGATCTTGACCTCGTTGCATTCTAATGCGGTGCCAATGGTTGAAACCCTCAGATCCAGCGGGTCCTCAGGCCTGGTCATGGTTATCCATGAAGAGGCCTCAGTAATGCCGTAGGCTACGGTGATGTCTGAAATACCTATGTCCTCCACCAGCCTTCTCATTAATTCCATAGGGCAGGGTGCACCCCCTATTGTCCCCTTATGTACTGTTTGCCAGCTTTCGGGCTTGAATTCGGAATGATCGATGAGCGCCATGAGCATGCTTGGTGAACCATAGATAGCTGTACACTTTTCCTTATTAATAGTTGACAGAATCTTGGATGGCTCAAAGGTCTGAGAAGGCATGATAACAGAGGCCCCGGTTAAGAGCCCTGTCAGGCTGATACAGGTATTTCCAAACATATGGAATAATGGAAAGAAGAGACAGAGCCTGTCTTGGTTGCTCAGGCCCTGCCGCATTGCCGAAAAGATTGATTTGGTGATCAGCCCTACATGGTCCAGGACAACCCCTTTGGGTTTGCCCGTGGTTCCTGAGGTGTACATGATGGCAACCGGATCGGTTGGCGCTACTTTACTTTCTTTTTTTGCAAGGATCTCGGTGTCAATCGCGTCACCGATCTCCATCAATTCGTTCCAGGAGGTCATTTCAGGGTAGGATTCTTCATCGATGATAATCACCTTTTCGAGTAGTGATTTATAGTCTATTTTGGAGAGGCTGTTAATATATTCGGCATGCTGGAGCCCACCAGCCATAATAAGTGTGGTACACCCTGACTGTTCCAGAATATAGTGCAGGTCCTCTGGCCCTGCCCCAAGGTCTATTGGCACCAGAACTGCCCCCGTTTTTGCCAGAGCCATCTGGGAGATAATCCATTCAGGCGAATTGGGCGCCCAGAGGGCAACCCTGTCTCCCTTTTTAATGCCAATCTTTATCAGGCCCCTGGCGACCCTACGTATTTCTGACAAAAAGAAATGGTAGGTGTATTTGATACCACGTTCGGAGTGGATAAGGGCGATATTGTTAGGGTATTTGCCGGCAATCTCATTCAAGCACTGGCCTATGGTTTTATCTATACCCTTCTGACAATATTGGGGCATTGACATTTTCTAGCCTCCAATAACCGTAATCATTTACCTCATTACCTTCCAACATCGCACCTCGTGGCCGGTGCTTGCCTCATAGAAGGCAATCTCCTCATTTCTACACCTGGCTTCAACAAGGGGGCATCTTCCCTGGAATTTGCATCCGGGAGGGGGTTCAAAAGGGCTCGGGACATCGCCTGCAAGGATCTTTCGTTTACGATGATCATCTGGGTCAGGCTCAGGTATTGCTGAGAGGAGCGCAACTGTGTAAGGGTGTAAAGGATTGGCATACAATTCTTCTGCTGATGCGTATTCCATGATCTGTCCCAGATACATAACAGCAACTGTATCACCAATGTAGCCTACCAAATTAAGGTCATGGGAGATAAAGAGGTAGCTGAGAACCAGTTTTTCCTGTAGTTTCTTGAGAAGATTGATAACCTGGGACTGTATGGATACATCAAGCGCCGATACTGGCTCATCGCAGATGAGTAGGGTGGGGTTAACGCTCAGGGCTCTGGCTATACCAATGCGTTGACGCTGGCCACCGCTGAATTCATGAGGATAACGATCAGCGCCTGCTGCGCCAATACCCACCATCTCCAGAAGCTCTTTGACACGGCCTTTTAGTTCATGGCGATCCTTTACAGCCAGAGTTCGCAGACCTTCCCCGATAGATTGACCGACCGTCATGCGGGGATTCAGAGAGCCAAAAGGGTCCTGGAAAATGATCTGCATCTCTTTCCGGAGAGGCTTCATTTCAGCCGGAGAAAGGTAGCTAAGCTCTTTGTTCTTGTAGATGATTTTACCTTCATCTGGTTCAAGAAGTTTCAGAATGAGCCGGCCAATTGTAGATTTGCCACATCCGCTCTCTCCCACCAGACCCAGGGTCTTTCCGGGGGAAATTGAAAGGTCTACGCCATCAACTGCCTTGATCCATCCGATAATATTCTGGAAGAAGCCCCTTCGCACCGGGAAGTATTTTTTTAGACCTTCTACCCTGAGCATAGTGTTGTTAGATTGGTTGATCTGTCCCATGGGAGAGCTTTTCTCTTTCATAAACTACGGGGCATCGACTCAGGTGTCCACTTCCATAATCACACATCCTGGGAAATTGGCTCCGGCAGGTCTCGATAGCAAATTTGCATCGGGGATGAAAGGGACAGCCGTTCGGCTTGTATGCGGGGTCGGGCACGGTGCCTGGAATACTGTGAAGCGTACTTCCCCGTTTAGTACGGCTGGGAAGTGATGCAAGTAGCCCCTGTGTGTAAGGGTGACGGGGATTATGAAAGATTGCAGACCTATCTCCCTGCTCTGCAATGATACCTGCATACATTACATAGATGCGATCGGCAATATTTGCCACCACGCCAAGGTCATGGGTAATATAAAGCAGGGACATCTGTCGTTTTTGCTGAAGCTCCTTAAAGAGATCCAGGATCTGGGCCTGAATGGTCACATCCAGGGCTGTGGTTGGTTCATCGGCGATAACCAAATCAGGATTGCATGCGAGTGCCATGGCAATCATAACCCGCTGCTGCTGGCCACCGCTCAGCTGATGAGGATAGTCATTAAGGCGCTCCTCCGGCGATGCTATACCTACGTCGCCAAGAACCTGGATACATCTTTGGTTTAACTCACGCTGATCTATCCCCTCGTGTACCAGGATGGCCTCCTTTATCTGGTCTTCAATAGTAAATACGGGATTAAGGGAGGTCATGGGTTCCTGAAAGACCATGGCCATATGATTTCCGCGGATTTTTTGCATGTCCTTTTCACTCAGATCCAAAAGATTCTGCCCATTAAACAGCACCTTGCCGCCCATGATCTTGCCTGGTGGCTGCGGGATGATTCCCATGATGGTTAGGGCAGACACACTTTTTCCACAGCCTGATTCTCCTACAAGACAGACCGTCTCCCCCTTGCCTATATCATAACTCACCCCATCAACGGCCCGGGAGAGCGTACCATCGACCTGGAAATATACCTTCAGGTCCTGAACAGAAAGCAGGTTGTCACTGTTATGATCCATCGTAATCCCTGGACCTAACTTTAGCTCACTTGATTCAACATCTCCCAAATTTTATACTTTATATTGAAAATAAGCGACTTTGAATGGCGTTTTTTTATGCCACCTGCATGGAATAATGCAATGTTGTTGGAATATTGGAATAATGGCCTCCCGATCCCGTCCCGGTCTTGGGACGGGGACGGCAGGCCTAAACAAATTCTAATATCCAAATTCCCAGTGTTCTAAACCTAAATGCCTTTGCCCAGGACAACTCAGTTTTAGGATTTTTGAATTTTGATGTTGTTTAGAGTTTAGGGTTTCGGATTTCAGATTTCAAAGCTCCTTTAGAATCTTGGTTTCATTTCAATGAAAAAACTTCACATAAACTTTAAGATTTTGCGTTATATAGAGACCTATATATCTTTGCCGAGGGTTTTAGATCTCGCTGTAACCGCAAAAAGCCCTCTCTAAGCCACAAAATGTACTCATTTTAGAAGCATTCACTCGTCTTTTCAAATAGCTAGCTTGGTTAGACCCCATTTTGAGGGTGATCGGTGAGCTTTATTCAGGGGAATTACATATAAAGGCCTGCCCCTCAGAAAAAGAGGAAGGCACGTGCGTTTTCTCGGTTCAAAGAAGGGTCTTAATAATAGGGGTCACCATCATATCCGAGCTCTTTCCAGTTGAGGACATATGCGGTCTTTCCGTGGCAATCTTTGCAACTAAAGGCTTGTTCTATTGGAACAATGGAGTGGGTTATGCTGAAATTGAAATCCTTGGTAGCCAGGGTAGCCTCCTTGTATTTTCCCTTCTCATATTTCCTCATCTCCTCAAGTGTGGTTTCTCCATCCTTATCGGCGTCTGCTGCCCGAACCTCAGGGACAATAATAACATCATCAAGTGAAGTGTCAGGTTTTTCAATAAACCAGCTTACCCTAACTACATTAAAGGGATAGATTTTTGATACCAGGTCGGTGGCCCCTAAAATAGGAAGATGATCTAGCTTTTTTCCAACGTACCATTTATGTTTTGGGATCCATCCAGGTACCCTTTTTTTTGTTAGGGGTTTGCCGTCCTTGGTAAATTTATTCCAGTTTCTGCTCTTTAGGGCCTTTCCCGGTCTTGGACCGGTATGGCAGGTTACACAGGCTATTCTCGTAACATGTTTGGTGTCCAGTATGTCACCTTCGTCAAGCCTGCTGTGGGGTTTTTCGTCGTGGCACTTTGTGCATGAGAGGGTTCCTTTCATGGTATCCTCAGTTGTATCAATGGCATATCCCTTGGCGAACTGGTGATCACTGTGGGCATCTGAGAGTCTCTC
>JAFDDT010000136.1 GCA_019310725.1 Deltaproteobacteria bacterium
AAGAGGAGTAGGTGTCAGGCCTTGACGGGCTTGTTGCCGAAATCCCTTTTCTCTTAGTCTAAAACGTTTTTTGACAAATCTAAGGCTCACTCCAGGCGATGTCAAAACTCGCCTTTAGGGCTCAAAAGGCTGACATCGCTTATCTTCCACTTCGCTAAGGGTTTTTTGGCAAAAAACGTTCTAATGACCGCTCAAAGGGATTTGGGCAAGAGCCTGTTGACAGGAGACATGATTCACTGATATTAAAAAAAATACCATGGCAAGATCTTACAATACCCCTAAGTGGGAAGTTCTTGAGAAAGCTCAAAACGTTGCTCGGATTAGCAGCCAGGTGGTGATTGAAGAGGAGGCCATTAAAAGGCTATGCAAGAGAATCGTCGAAGAGCCGGTAACGGTGCCGGCCTGGAACCGCCGATATCACTTTGATGGCAGAGATAGAGACAAGGTTTTCTACCTCTTGGTTTTGGACAGTCTCAATTTCTGCCTCTGGCAAAAACCAGGAGCAGATAAATGGAGAGTTCGATATAAATCAGAAACACTTTCCGGGTATTATGCCCTTGCAGCTTCTCTTAAAAAGGCCCTCGAATCAGGAATTCCAATCACCAGGGCAGACTATTTAGCTGGGCTCTCTTTGGGTAAATTGAAACAGATCTTGGGTGGGACAGGGGAATTACAGCTCCTGCAAGATCGTGTCAAGATCCTTGATGAATTGGCGCAGCTTCTTCTGGAAGAATATGGGGGCGAGACCACAAGGTTGGTGGAGAGTGCTGGAATGTCGGCGGTGAAACTGGTTCGGTTGTTGGTTGAAAAGCTCTCATCCTTTCAGGACGTTGCCCAATACCTCGGTCATACTGTCTTTTTCTATAAGCGGGCGCAGATATTTGCCGCCGATCTCTATGGGGCCTTTGATGGTAGAGATTGGGGTTATTTCAGTGATATGGATAGGCTCACGGCCTTTGCCGATTATAAACTCCCCCAGGTTCTGCGGCATGCGGGGATCTTGTGTTATGGGCAAGCCCTGGCCCAAAAGGTTGATCAGAGGATGCAACTAACCCCAGGAAGCCCTGATGAGGTTGAGATTAGGGCAAATACGATCTGGGCAGTTGAACTGATGAGACAGGAGCTTAATCGGATGGGAAGAGACTCGAGAGCTTTCGAGATCGATTGGATCCTTTGGAATATGGGCCAGGATTTGACGTTCAAGGCAAGGCCTCATCATCGGACAGTCACTATTTTCTACTGATGTTTCGTATCTGGTCCCAGGATTAAGAATCTCTCGCCCGCTCTCTTTGCTCGCTTGAGTGCGCAGAGACCACAGAGATCATTTCTTTGATCTGATTTTTTGAGCAGGAAAAATCAGCTCAAAAACTCAGAGCCGCTGTGCACTCTGTGAGAAACAAGAGGAGTCCCTTATTATTTTCGATGTTCTCATTCGATATTTTGGCAACAGAAAATAATGCCCGGGTCGGGAAACTCGTTACTCCTCATGGCGCCATTCACACACCGTCATTTGTGCCTGTAGGGACTTTAGCAACAGTAAAGGCACTATCTGCAGAGGATCTTTGCAAGCTCGGAAGCCAGGTTATCATTAGCAATGCCTTCCATCTCCACCTTCGACCGGGGGAGGATCTGATAGAGACTATTGGAGGTCTCCATCAATTCATGAGTTGGGAAGGACCATTGATGACTGACTCTGGAGGCTTTCAGGTCTTTAGCCTGGGTTCGGGCAAAGAACACGGGGTGGGGAAAATCGCACCAATCTTTCCTGAGGAAAAGGATCGCAGCATAGGCCCTTTGAACTTGAAAAAAGAGAAACCCCTGGTAAGGGTCGATGAGGATGGGGTGGAGTTTATCTCATATATTGATGGGGCACGGCATCGATTCACACCTGAAAAGGTGATTAAGATAGAGCAAAAGCTTGGTGCAGATATCATCTTGGTACTGGATGAGTGCACATCGCCACTCCATGGCTATGATTACACCAAAGAGGCGATGGAGCGGACCCATCGCTGGGCCGTGCGGGCATGTGTAGAATTCAAACGTACGTATGAAAAGCCCCAGGCACTCTTTGGAATTATTCAGGGTGGGGCGTATCGAGATCTGAGAGAGGAAAGTGCCAGATTCATTTCCGAGCAGGATTTCGATGGGTATGCAATTGGCGGTTCTCTCGGTAGATCCAAGCATGAGATGAATAAGGTACTCGAATGGACAGTTCCCCTTCTGCCACAGGATAGGCCTCGGCATCTTCTGGGTATCGGTGAGATAGATGACATCTTTGAGATAGTGATACGAGGGATTGATCTTTTTGACTGTGTCTTACCGACTCGGATGGCCCGTACTGGAACCGTCCTGAACAGAGGTCCGGATCGATTCAGGATGCACATCCGTAATGCGAGATTTAGGGGTGATTCCCTTCCGATTCAGGAGGGATGCACTTGCTATGCCTGCCGCAATTACTCCAGGGCCTATCTCCGCCACCTATTTATGACAAATGAGCCTTTGGGGGTGCGCCTGGCGACCATTCACAATGTGCACTTTCTGGAGGCGTTGATGCGCCAGATCCGGCTTGCCATAAGAGAGGGGAGCCTTTGGGCATTGAGGAGGGAGTGGTTCGCTGAGATCTGAGATCTGCATAAGAGGTAAAAAAGATAGATGGTGTGAAATTGACAAATTCGTAAAGAGCGTTTTGTGAATGAGATTGAGCATTTTGGGGAAAAAGCGCTTGAGATGTTAAGTGTTAAGAAATGCCAACTGTTTGAGGTTATTATACCGAGTTTTAGCATTTTAGCTCAATATCTAAAGTACGCCCAAAATGCTCACCGATAGAGCAAAGTCGACTTTTTGCGAATGCATCAACATTATGTCGTTAACAAATAGTTATGGTGGAGGCAAAGTGACAAAGCAGAAATTTCACACGACCCAGGCGATTCGAACACTGAA
The DNA here is from genome assembly GCA_019310725.1 of Deltaproteobacteria bacterium. GTDB lineage: Bacteria > Desulfobacterota > DSM-4660 > Desulfatiglandales > B25-G16 > JADFWK01. Next base: position 2,941 of record JAFDDT010000136.1, read on the forward strand.
AAAACACGGTGTAGATTTTCATCTGCACCCATACAAATACGAGGAAAAAGGGGGAACCACAGTGGCAGCGAGAGAGTTACAGATTGATGAACACCTGGCCATAAAGACGCTGGTGATGGAGGACGAAAAGGGTGATCCTTTTTTGGTGCTTATGCATGGTGATAAGAACGTTTCTACTAAGGCCCTTGCCAGGGTCCTGGGAGTTAAGACCATCACACCATGTGACCCTCACGTTGCCCACAAACACACCGGGTATGTTGTGGGCGGTACTTCGCCTTTCGGGACAAGAAACCCCCTCAAGGTGTATACTGAAGCATCCATCATGGATCTCCCCAAAATTTACATCAATGCAGGGAAGAGGGGGTTGCTCGCAGAGATCTCCCCACGGGATCTGAAAAGGATTCTTAACCCCACTCCCGTTAGTATGGCAATATGAAGAAGCGCTACCACCTTGAGACAGAGAGATTCAGCGTAATAACCCTTGTGGTCTTCTGGGAGGGCGAATTCCCATAGGATCACCTGAGATAGGTGGTTTTTTCCCTCACATCCTTTCTGGGTGTTCGAGGAATTTCATCACCTGCCTTGCCGAGGCATACAAGGGCCAGAGGTGTTTTGGCAGGATCAATGCCAAGTATCTCTCTCATGGGCTTTTTGTCGAAGAAGGTAAACCATATGCTACTCAGGCCCAGGGCATGGGCAGCAAGATGTATGTTTTGGATGGCGGCAGCACAGGCGTGCTGATACCCAACCCCACCCTCTTCCTGGAACATGTCGACACCGGTTTTCTTTGGGTCTCCTATCACAACGATAATGGCAGGGGCAGACTGCACAAAGTCTACCTGGTAGCTTCCTAGCCACTTCCAACCACTCTTTTCAATGGCCCATTTTCGGCACCTTTCAGCCTCGGAAAAGATTCTTTTCTTCACCTCCTCGTTTGTGATAACTATAAATTCCCACGGCTGAGTGTTGAGAGGAGAAGGCGCCCAAATGGCAGCTTCAAGAATCTTTTCAATAGTGTCTTGGCTGACCGGTTCGGGAAGGAAATTCCGGCAGCTCCGCCTCCCTCTAATAGCTGTAAAGACATCCATCTTTTTCCTCCTTCTTATTAAAAGGAAATTTCAAAAACTGAACCTGCCCCATCTTTTGACATACTAAAGAACTGTTTGCATAAGATCAACAACTCTTGTTAGAACAGGGGCCAATTTTTTGGTATCGTTCAAAAGTGCTCACTTAATGGTGTACTGGCTATAGAAGGTGTAGATATTTAGCTCTATCAGGTCATGCCAATTTTCTCAAGGCGCCATCTATTGGCTTCAAGGGATGTGGCCAAATACGTGGGGGTTTAGATGAGCCAGGGCAAGATTCCCAGGGCTTTCGAGGTGTAAACCCCACCTATTTGGCCACTGCAACACCCAGTGGAATTTTTTTGAGATATCGCCTTTCAAAAACAGCCATGAACTCCTTTAGGATGTGAACGACTCCTCACAATGGTTCATGTAAACACTTTTGAACGATACTAATTTTTTGCTGGTGTAAGGGGAGGAGCCGACTCTCTTGTGTGGAGAAAAAGGAGGCAAGAAGACGCCTGAGGTATGCGCTCACCTAGTGTTCTCTTGGTGATCTGGAGGAGAATTTCATATTTTCATGATTAGGCGAAAGTTTTTTGACTCATGCAGGATGCGGTGCGGCGGGGCTCACAAAAGGTATATCATGTTCAATCGGAATCTACCAAGAGCAGATCATCAGATATCGGATTGATTTTCTTTAATATTTTTTACCCAGTAGATGTGTATAGGGGTTTTGATATTTTTAACCTCTCGGCGCCCAATAGATTCACAATCGCATGAATTCTCAATACAATGATATGTTTTCGGGCCCACGTAAAGTCGTGTCTCGGACGACACAGCGCCAATTCGTGCTGCCAAAACGGTTACGAATCCCGAAGCCGTATAGGTCCACCGTTCTCCGGTGGGACTTTTTATTCTGGTGGAACCTACCCATGCCTTACCCGAGTTGATTCCCAGGTGGAGCTCAACCCGCCCCCAGGGATACGAGTGCTCATTATTTAGTCGTTTGTTTTCGGACACGATTTCCAGTCCGGCAGCTACGGCTTTCTGAGCATTAGTTTCCAAAGAGCCACTCTTAAAGATGACCATCAAGCCATCGCCAGATATCTCGTTTACTTCTCCACCGTGTCGATTTATGCATTCCAGGTATCTGGAAAAATGGGATTCTACCATATTGTTGATTAGTCTTTGGTCATAGCCTTCTGTGATTCCGGAGAATCCCTGAATATCAATGAATATTATGCTGACATCCATAGGGGTCTTTTCAAATGCCATTTTGTCGGGGTTTTGTTCAACCAACCGAGCAACAGAGGAGGGAACAAATTTTGACAGCTGGCCCTTCACCTTCTCAAGGATTTCTAAACGTACGGGTGTGGTCTGCAGTTCTTCTGAATAACTTTTTAACTCCTCATAAATTATCGAGTTTTCAAGAGCGATTGCAACATATTGGGATATGGATGCAAGCCATTCTATATCTTCATCGTTAAAATCATGCCCAGTCTTGTTGAGGGCTTCCAGAGTCCCAATGCAGTGCTTTTCACGATTAATCAGAGGCACGCAGAGAATGTTTTTGGTTCGAAAGCCTGATATCTTGTCTACACCCGAATAGAAACGCGGATCACTGTAGGCATCATTGATTATCAATGGAGTGTTATGTTGAAAGACCCAGCCGGCAACACCGGAGTCCGAAGGTAATCGGATCTCATTTTTTTTCATACCGGTTGCAACAAGAGACCAAAGTTCCCCGCACTTGTGGTCGTAAAGAAATACGGTACTCCTTTGGGTGCCCATGATCTGATTGGTTTGCGCCATAATCACTTCAAACAAAGCATGTAGGTTCATTTCTGAAGTGATGCACTGGCAGACAACAAAAAGCTGATTAAGCTTACGGATTCGGTGTCTTAGAAGTTTGTCCTCCCTGCGGCGACCAATGCTTCTTCTTTCAGTGTACCCAGGTTGTAACGTGCTCATTGTTGTTGCCTTCTAAGAACCACGAGCGCTAGGCCAGATTAACAAAAAGCTCTTTCACAGGTAACTTCGTAATGAAATCTGTACCAGATTATTGGGGGTTATCATGAGCAAAACAAGCCCACCCACAGAGAAACATAATGTCATTTAGAAAACGAGGACTTCCGGGTAACCGGTTTATGACTTATTATTATAAAGATTAGAAATAGTTAGATGGAATTGTATAAAATTTAATATAAAATAATCTAATTTGTCAAGAAATTTTATCAATTTTGTGAATTATTTTTTAGAGATTAACATAGAATATTTTTTGTTATGTATCATATGACCCAAAGAGACACAGTCCAAGGGCAAGGCCAGGGAGGGCAAGAAGCGTGAAAATCAATAGGTTAGGTTTCACTATGACGTGGCCGTGCAAGGCGAGGGGAAAAAGGCAAAAAAGAGAAAATAAAATGAGTGCTGCACTGGAGGGGTGAGGTTGGCGGCTAATGGAGAATGTCAAGGATTTGACATCTCGGAGAATCCAAGACCTAAAGCATATGCACTTCCAATTTCAAATTCTTCGAGAACGGCCTGTCAAGTATTTGGAATCATTAGTAATCATATCTTCACACCAGTTTGGCATGATTTCTGCTTAAGTAATATCAACAAGCGGACTATTAGCTTGAAAGGGGGTTGGTTTTTGTGGCCTCTGCGAATCATAGCGTAGTATTGACCTTCAGAGGAACCATTGTGAATCTTCTGAAGTATGAATACCATAAATCTACAGACAGCTATGTCTACAACAACAATACGCCCCCCTCAGTTCCTCTCCAGTTCAGTATAGATATGCAACTGGGGGCTATTTACGAGCCTGTTCCTCCATCCGAATTCTTGGTGTTAGAAGAACCATCACCCACTTATACTGAAATGAATTGGAAAGATCTCAATCTCTCTGTCAGCGATGACAATGGTTCGCATTATCTCCATTATTCTGAAGCCCATACCGAGGGATATGGTACGGACAGTTTCTGCACACACCAAGTTGAATTCGGCAACGAGTATTCTGTTTGGTTTTTGGATAAAGCATGGGGTAATGGGAATGACAGGTATGACCTAGTGTACGATTACCTAAACAAACCAGACCTCTTTAGTTATGAGGAAAAGGCGTATACCACCTTTAATTGGAATCCTGCAACATCAGCTCCAAATCTGATTCAAATTGGTCAAGTGGCTACCGGAACACTCACGCTAATTGATATCAATAAATCTACTCAACCCATCCTGGACCCTCTTACTGAGGCTCGGGCTGACATTGATTTTGTCAATCTTCGGGGAACCGGAAAAAGATTAGCGAAGAGATAATCAAATCTCACTCACCTTCCCCCAATTCTCGCTTTCAAGATATAGAAGCTCTAATCGAGGCCTAAGATAATGTGATATTCCTATGCTCTCAGTCACACTATTGCCGTAAAATCCCTCCCTCTTTGATTTGACCCTACAACAAGACTTTCCATTCCTTCGCCTCGCTCGAGGACAGGTCTGAGGAGCGAAGCGACGAGGAATCTAGGTTTTAGTTTTAGTATGTGCCGGGAGATCGTAGATTCTTCGCTCTCCCCGGCGGCATCACTCAGAATGACTTCTCAACCAAGGTGTCGTTGTAGAGTTCAAATACTGTAAGAATTAGCACCCCCCGAATCTAAAGGTCAGAAGATCAAGACCATTCTTCAATCCTTCCACGCTTTTTGTGTAAACTCCAATCTGGACGAATGTTGCAAGAGCTGCCACCGGAAAAATAGAAACAATTTTGAGGCTGGTGGTTGCCTCTAGGACAGGGAAGGAATAGCACTCAGGGGATTAGTAGCTCTCTGTCAGATTTCTTCAGGCTGTTGCCGAAATTCCTTTTCTCTTAGTCTAAAACGTTTTCTGATAAATCTAAGGCCCGCTCCAGGCGATGTCAAAACTCACCCTTCGGGCTCAAACAGTTGACATCGCTTATCTTCCACTTCGCCAAGATTTTTTAGCAAAAAACGTTTTAATGCCCGCTCAAAGGGATTTCCGTTTGGGCAACAGGCCGTCTTAAAAGTACTAGATATTGAATAGAAATAGAAAAAAATCCCATATATTGTGATTTTTCACTTGACAACACTCTTTATCGTATGATACCAAAGCTGTTAGCTAGGAAGGTTGTGCATTTTTGATAGCGTACTAGATTTGCCCATTTGTTCGTCACTGTTTTCTCCTAGAACCTCCCCGAAAGGGCGGGTCGCTCCCGTACCCGTGATCCACGGGAGGGAAGAGGGGATTGCCTGTGTCATGTGGGCATCCCTTCCCTTTTTTCTAACCCTTATCTCAGCCCAGGTATGTAAAACTTTACTAAAATAATGAAATTTTCTTCCTGGTTATGTGGAATGTTATTACACAACAGCCGATGGGTTTCTCTGGAGCTAACTTAACTATTTGAAATGTAAAGCAATATTTAACCTGCCGAACTTTGCATGGTTTTTGCAGCCTGTAAGTGGTGAACAAGGTGTTTTCCTACCGTTAAACCTGATTAAGGGGAATTCAAAAAAGGGGGCATCACGACCGCTCGAGTTTGTGATGTTAGCTGCCACGCAGTTTCTTGTTAAAAAGGGGTAATTCGAAATTCTTGCGCAACCCTGGCCCAGACCCCTGGCCCAGACCTGGCATGTCAAGATGCAGTGATGGAAAGTGAGATATTCGTAAGCAGTGAAGACAGTTGGATATCCACATCCCGTCGCGCCAGGGCAGGCCCTGGCC
>JAFDDT010000336.1 GCA_019310725.1 Deltaproteobacteria bacterium
TAGGTCTTGCCGCTGCATACGGAATCATCAAAAATCATTGCGGGATCATAAATGTCTCCAGCAAGAAAGGCGAAGGAGCTACCTTTGACATTTTTCTGCCGGTTGCAAAGGGGGGAGTCCTAAGAGAAAAAAGATCGACTGGACACGGTCTGAAGGAGCGAGAGACAATTCTTTTTGTAGATGGTGATGATATGATTGTTGATGTGGGCAGCCGAATGCTGAAAAAACTGGGTTATGAGGTGCTCAGCGCAAGGTGTGGAGAAGAGGCCGTAAAACGTTATGAGGAGAATAAGGACAAGATCGATATGGTGCTCCTTGACACAGTTACGCCCGATCTGCGGGAAGCAGGAGAAGCCTATCACCTAATAAGGGAAATTAACCCTGCCGTAAAGGTTCTTTTTACAAGTGGTAATGGCATCGATGGCCAAGCGGCTGAAATATTTGACCATCGGTGCAATGGTTTTATCCACAAGCCTTTTACCCTAGACCAATTATCCCAAAAAGTCAGAGAAATCTTGGATAAGTATTAATAATCAAACAGGTATAGAGGCAGCCGTCTGCGTGGGAGATCATACCGTAGGCCTAACGTATTTACATGCCCTTTCCCCCGCAACCCCTTCCCTTAATATTCATCATATGTTAGCCCTGCCAGGATTGACTGATCATTTAGCCTTGCTTCGATGTCCACGCCAAAAAAATCGGCGACAGGCTTGAGAACCTCGGGGTTTTTCTTCCACACGGTGTGCCCTACGTTCAAGACTACATCGAGGCCCTTTTTGGTCATTTTGCCTAGTGGTTGGCGACATGGCCCGACAGGCATACCAAGGATCGCCATAAGAGTCTTTGTGGCAAGAGGGTTTCTCGCGCGACAAAGCACTGTGCCATAAGCGCTATCCTCCTGGGTTTTCACAGTCACAATCCCAAAAAGGGGTTTTAGGGCATCCATGAGTCTTTCTGCTTCGCCCCGTTGCCCTTCATTGAGGACCCTTGTCATTTCCTGGACTGCCTTGGGGGCAATGTTTGAGGCCACCGAGATAACCCCCGTTGCCTTGATGAGCGGATCTGTCATCATAGAAAACGTCATGTCATCATCCCCGGACAGTATCACAAAGTCCTCCCCACAGCACTCTCTTGTCTTTCTCATATTTTCAATACTCCCCGTGGCTTCTTTCACAGCGCTCATATTAGGATATTGCTTATGCAATATAGCAAGGTCTTCGGGGAGAAGCTGTGTCCCCGTTCTGCCCGGAATTACATAGGGGATAAATTGAATCTGGGGAAACCTTTCAGCCACAGGGGCAACGTATTCCCTGCGGATTTCAAGGGAACTCGGCCCATTGTAATACGGATCTGTCAAAAGGCCTGCCTCAGCCCCAACCCGCGCTGCGTGCTCAGTACTCTCGAGTGTTTCTCGGGTATTGTTACTCCCTACCCCAGCGATGGTCATGCACTTCCCCTTGCACACCTCAGTCACAACCGTAATTACCTCGTTGTGCTCTTCCCACGTCAGTGTCGGACTTTCTCCTGTCGTACCCACAGCGAGTATTCCACTCACACCACCTGAGATCTGAAATTCCACCAGTCTTCTCAGTCCTTCGTAGTCTACCTCATTGCCCTTGAACGGCGTCACCAAAGCCGTATAACACCCACTAAACATCTCATTACCTCCTTTTTTAAGTATTTCGGGTCCCAATAAAAAAAGCAGCTGGAACACGCTCCAACTGCAAACCAACCAAGAGAGCGCTCCACAGAAAATCGTGACAGTACTACGGATCTTCTCCGCAGTCCCAGCCCACTTTCATAACAGGCCGATAGCGGACTTCGGCGGTACACCCTTTCACCACAAGATTAAGGTCGGGTCCTGCTCCCCTTTTCTGCGGCTAATGATGAGTACCGCGCCTCAACTCTGGCTTCAAATCACCCTAAAAGATACAATATCAGGTGTCAAGAAAAAAAGCGACCCATTCTCCCTGCTTCATTCCCTTGACTTTTTTGGTTACCCGGTATTCCGACTGCTTTGCTGAATGCCAAAATTTGCTTGTCTGCAATTGTTACAAGAATTGAAGCTTAGCGAACCTTTGGACAAAAATCCCTTGGCCCAGCGTTCCAGGCTTTGGTCCTACCGCAATAAAGCACATTCTTCTTGAAGCCGGATGAGATTAGGTCTATATAAGAATCTTTCATTGCAGAAACCGATGCGTGTGGAGGGTATTATGTTGCGAATTGGCTTTGTCGGGTGGCGAGGCATGGTTGGGTCCGTTCTCTTGAGCCGGATGCAAGAAGAGCGGGACTTTAAGGGATTTGAGCCAATTTTTTTCACCACCTCAAACATTGGAGGCAAAGGCCCCGGGGTCGGACTTGAGATTCCTCCATTGGCGGATGCATTTGACATCGAGCTTCTTTCTTCACTGGACATTATCCTCACCTGTCAGGGGGGCGATTATACCAAAAAGGTCTACCCCGAAGTGCGCAAGAAGGGGTGGAACGGCTATTGGATAGACTCGTCCTCTGCCCTCCGGATGGATGATGAAAGCATTATCGTGCTGGATCCTGTCAACCGGTTCATGATCGATTCTGGTCTGGCGTCTGGAATCAAACTCTATGTAGGTGGCAATTGCACCGTGACTCTTATGCTCATGGCCCTTTCGGGCCTTTTCGCCTCGGGTCATATCGAATGGATCTCTACCATGACCTACCAGGCTGCATCGGGAGCAGGCGCCAAACACATGAAAGAGCTCATCACGCAGATGGCAGTTCTGGGAAAAGTTTCACAACCACTACTCAATGACCCGGGGTCTACCGCCATTGCCATAGATGAGGTCGTCACGGCAAAATTGAGAAGCACAGGTTTCCCCGTCGAGAACTTCCTGGCCCCCCTGGCAGGGAGTTTGATTCCATGGATCGACTCGCCAATGGAGTCCGGGCAGACAAGGGAAGAATGGAAGGGCTCTGCAGAGACCAATAAAATCCTGCAAACAGAAAAAATGATCCCCGTCGATGGTGTGTGCGTTCGCGTGAGTGCCATGCGATGCCACAGTCAGGGCTTTACCATCAAGCTGAAAAAAGAACTCCCGCTCGACGAGGTGTCTGATCTCATTCAAACCGGCAACCAGTGGGTCAAACTAGTACCGAATGATAGAGACTCCACCCTTCAGTCCCTGACCCCGGCAGCGGTAAACGGCACGCTGACCGTGCCCATAGGCAGATTGCGAAAGATGTTGATGGGGCCCGAATATGTGGCTGCCTTCACTGTTGGTGATCAGCTTCTCTGGGGAGCCGCAGAACCCCTACGGAGAGTACTGAGGATAATCATCGAACATCTCTCATAGGGGAAAACATGGGGCGGTTGATCCTATTTTCGGCCCTGCAAACCGGTTCACCGAATCACCCCTTCGGCTTTCAAATTCTGGATTTCACGCTCCGAATAACCGATCCGTCGCATGATTACATCGGTATGCTCCCCTAGAGCTGGCGCCTTGGTTTGTGTTCCGGCCCGTGCAGCACTGAAGTGCACCGGATAACCGGGGATCTTCAACGTGCCGTAAGTTGGATGCTCGAAGTCGACAAGGTAGTTATTGATCAGAGCCTGAGGATCTTTGAACACCTCTCGTGAACCCTGCACCGGGCAGAACATGAGCCCTTTCGCCTCCAATAAGTTTAACCATTCATCTCGCGTTTTGGTTGCAAAAACCTCATCGAAAAGCGCTATAAGTTCCTGACAGTGTTCCCTACGGCCGACATCGTCTTCAAAGCGTGGATCGCTTAACAAAGCGGTCTGCTCTGTGGCCTCACAGAAACCGGGCCAGTATTTCTCCTCGGGATGGTGAGCCCCTATGAGCCATTTCCCGTCCTTGCAGCAGAAGCGGTTGCGCAAAGGAGAGTTCTGGAAACGGTCCCACTCCGCAGCAGGATCAATCGATAAGCTTCCGATCATCATCATGTTAATATACATCAGCCATAATCCTGTACTGTAAAGAGACAAATGCACCTCCTGGCCAATACCGCGCCGTTCCCTTTGACCCCCGTTGCAAACATCATCCCCGATCGCGCCTGCCCCATGGGATCATAGGCCCCTTGATCACTCACAGGGCCTTCAGGGCCATAGCCGGATACGTTTGCATGGATGATCTTTGGATTGATTTTTGCCAGGCTTGCGTAGTCGATGCCCAGCTTGACCTTGGTGCTCTTGCGCAAATTTGTGAGAAAAACGTCTGCCTCCTTGATAAGCCGAAAGAGGATTTCCCGTCCTTTCTTTTTCGTAATATCGAGCCAAATCG
>JAFDDT010000137.1 GCA_019310725.1 Deltaproteobacteria bacterium
CGCGATAAATTGGTCGGAATAACTATTCTTGAAGCATCAAAAAGGTAATACTTAGTGCTTCGATTCGCAAATATACTCACGTACCTTAATGCGATCATGCCCTATATCCTTCTGCAAATCCCCTTTTGACTGCATTGCTGATATCTTTTTCGGTAAGTTCTGATTTTGCGGTTGCATATATGTTGAAAACGCCGAAAAGATGTTCGGTAAGGGACTCACGGATCATTCCCTCCTGGCTTGGCTTTAGAAAAATACCATCTTTCTCGGGGACTGCATGTATCTGATCGCTTGGAATCACCACCTGGCCTTTGGGAAAAACCCCTTCATTTTTATCGGACCTTTTGAAATTCTACGCATATGTTTTCTCCTATTTTTGCTTGGTTATGTTAATATCTTATCCAGGTTTAACTCAAGTGCCAAATGCTTTTCGCATTACACTGTGGGAGATTCCCCGGTTTCCGAGAAAATTGCCTCTACGATATTATCATTGCCGATGTTTCCAGAGCTGACTTATCAGCAACAAAAGTTCGTGGTTGGCGGAATCAAACAATTCCTATCAGATGAATCTTAACTGTTCCTAATAAAGGGTAAAGGGGAGAATAGTTATGAAACAAACCTTGGAACAGGCAAAAAAAACTACTCAGACGAATGGATAGCCTTTATTGTAAAAGAAGAAAAAGAGGATATAGAGAAATTGGAAGGGGAAGTAATTGAACATCATAAAAATAGAAGGGAACTCCATAGAAGACTTCGGGAGCGAAACATAAAGGATGTTTATGTGACTTTTGCTGGCCCTCTGATTAAACCTGGCTATTCGGTGATATTTTAATGAAGCAATCTTTAGAGATTCCTATAATCCTTAAGCGAGTCAGAATTTATGGCATCCATGCCTCTCGAGCAGGGCCACGTCATAGTGAAATTTTCAGGCTTCTTGCAGGGTATGGGTATCTTTTTTTTGGATTCTGGACCAGGGGCATAACCAAAAAAAAGACACCCATACCCTGGACTTTGACGTTACCCTAAAATTGACTTGACATGTATTCTCAGAGTAGCTACTATTAGGGCAAAATGGCTACCTTTGAGGACAAATAATGCAGACGGCCGGAATAAAAGAATTCAAAAATAAACTAAGCCGTTATCTCGCCTTTGTTAAAAACGGCGAAGATGTATTGATCTCAGAAAGAGGCAAGGTGATCGCCCGTGTTGTTAAGGAAGAACCCGAGAAAACGTCTTTGAGACAGGCCCTTCATCCCTTAATTATGAAAGGTCTGATCACCTTTCCAATAAAGGAGCTTAACAGAGACATCCCCGAGCCAGTTAAGGTTCCGGGCAAGCCTGTCTCAGAAATGGTTACCGAGGGCCGCAGATGATTCTTTACCTTGATACCAGCGCCCTGGTGAAAAAATATTTCAGGGAAACTGGAACCAGCAAGGTAATCTTGCAGTGGAAAAAAGCCCGGGCAGTTGCCACCTCCTCCATAGCATACGCAGAATCCATGGCCTCTTTTTACAGGAAAAGAAGGGAAGCACGCATCAGTGCAGACGCTTTTCATGTTATTATTGCCTCATTCCGGGAGGATTGGAAAAGTCTTATCTGTGTACAAGTAAATGATGATCTGAATGACATGATTGATAAGATACTTTCCCAACATCCTCTGAGCGGCTTTGATTGTATCCACTTGGCTTCAGCGCTTATTCTACATGAGGCGGCCCCCGAAGATTTTCTTTTTGCCTGCTTTGACCGAAGGCTTCTTCAGGCCGCTGTCGCAGAGGGCTTGAATTCATTATATTAAGAGAGCGAATCAAACCGACCATGCTGTGCACTTACTATTATCTAACCAGGGTAAATCTTCACCCCGCCCGCCCCTGTCGGAGCGAAATTTACCCACCGTTCTTCTGGCGGGTTTAAGTGGGGCTGTCTAAACAAGAAAAAATGCTAATTCATTTGATCGCAGCAGCACGACCAAACTTTATGAAAATTGCCCCCCTCTTTCACGCCCTCAAAAAAGAGGATTGGGCGACTCCCATCATTGTGCATACAGGTCAACATTACGACCTGAATATGTCCGATGCCTTTTTTGAGGATCTTCGTCTTCCGGAGCCTGACCTCCACCTTGATGTGGGAAGCGGCACCCATGCGGAGCAGACCGGGCAGATCATGATAGCGTATGAAAAGGTCTTGCTGGAAAACAAACCTGATCTCGTTATTGTGGTTGGAGATGTCAATTCCACGGTAGCATGCGCCCTCGCCACCTCCAAAATCCAGTATCTAGATTCAACCCAAAACTCAGGCCTCAGGCCTCAGAACCTCCAGCGGCGAAGGCCGCTGCTTGCCCACCTTGAAGCAGGGCTGCGCTCGTTTGACCGCACCATGCCAGAGGAAATCAACCGCCTGTTAACAGATGCCCTTGCCGACACCCTCTGGACCCCCTCTCGTGATGCTGACCAAAATCTTATGCGAGAAGGTGTATCGCCAAAAAAAATTCATCGAGTGGGCAACATAATGATAGACTCCCTGGAGATACTGAGAGACAAAATCCAGAACCAGGCTGCCTACAATGATTTCGGTTTAAAGCCTGGTGACTATGGCGTTATTACCCTGCATCGCCCTTCGAACGTTGATGACCAGGGGGTTCTGAAACAGATATGCCATACGCTCATGCGTATCGCTCAGAAGATTCCCCTTATATTTCCTATTCACCCACGTACGCGAAAGAATCTCAAGCGAAACGGGCTCATGCCATTGGTAGATAAAGCCAGCGGACTACATCTTTCCCAACCGCTCAACTATATTCGTTTCATGAATCTGATCTTTAACTGTCGTCTTGCCATTACTGACTCGGGAGGAATCCAGGAAGAAACAACCTACCTGGGCATCCCGTGTTTGACCATGCGCCCTAATACAGAACGACCCGTCACCATTCGGCAGGGTACGAATCAGCTCTGCAATCCAGAAAACCTCGAAGCTAAAGTCGAGCGCATTCTTTCGGGAGAAATAACTCATGGTGCCATTCCCGAACTGTGGGATGGCAAGACAGCAACCAGGATGGTTAAATCAATAAAGCTCATAGCCCCCAGCTCATAGCTCCTCCGCCGCAGCCGGATTGGAATTTTCTCAGTTTCTTCCCGGCCCCGCTTGTCCCGAATTCTCGGGGCCTCGCGTTGCGAAGCATTGCAGACACGAGGAAACTGAGAAACCCAAAACTCTTTACCCCGTCAAATGCCTTTTACGAAATAATAGCAGAATGCCCCGCTTTTTAAAGCGGGGATGAATGCATCAATGACAATAATTCAATCGTTAAGCCCCGCCTTTCAAGGCGGGGAGAGTTCACTTTTAACTGGAGCAAAGCGCGAACAGATTGAGTAAATCGCCACCCCCATAAAAAAACCCATGAATCACGGTTGATCAATCAATCTATGCCTCTGAAATCCTGCTAACCAATGGAATGATGAGCCCTCTGGCAGCTCAAGATTCGTAACTTCTCAAAAAGTTCGGCTGATTCCTTGCTGTTGACATTTACGGTCATTGCGAGGAGCGGAGCGACGTGGCAATCTCATTGTGATATTAGAGATTGCTTCGCTTTGCTAGCAATGACAGAACCGGAACTTATTGAGAAGTTACTAAGATCCCTCCATCCATAGGCCGAAATAATACGGATTTTGCCTCCGTATCCAATCCGTAACGCCTCAAACTTGTTTCTTGATGGTCCCCTCTAACTCTGATTGGCATTGGAATAGTAGGGAAAGCCGGAATTTAAACGAGTTTTTTTGCATCTAAGTATTCAAAAAATTTGCCAAAAAGTAGAATTGTTTTGCGCACAATATTGGTAATTCTTTACATAGTCTTAGGATAGTTACCCGCGGCTTTGAGCTAACTATTTGGAATCTAAAGAAAAATAGCAATGGTTCGACTGTGCACGATTCTTGCACAACTAAACACGATAATCCCGCTTGACTTTCCGGCCCGCAGGAGCCGGCACCCCACAGGCTGTAGAACGCAGCAATTGTATACGCGAGATATTTACTACAAATATCGCAAGGCGGAATGCAGGTAGTTTAGCCCTGGGACGGAAGTTAAGAAGACTCAGCGCCTTGCCCAAAAGCAGGTAAGAGGTTGGAGGCCAGGGGGCTGTTCCCAAGAAAAAAGCTTGCAATTTCAGTGTGTTAAACACATTGGCCCCATGTAATTCAAGGGGGCGGAGCCTGCCTAAACATGGCTTTCTCCTCCCGCCTGTTAAAATGAAAAGTACTGATCTTTTGCGTTTTAGTACCCAGTACTCCATTCCCGCCTGGCGGGACCTTCGACATTTCAATATTCCAGTATCTCACTTTGAGCGAAGCCCCAAATTCCCTGGTTAACCAATTCATGGTGAAAAAAATGAAAGAAGCCCTCAAGATCATAATCTTTGCCTTTCTATTGATTAATTTCAATTCCCCTTGCATAATTGCCTCCGCGTGGGCCCAGTCCTCCAAAAACCAACCCAGCCCGCCTTCTGTTGAAGCACCCAAGAACTACGTCATCGGGCTGGGGGACGTGTTGGAGGTTTTTGTCTGGCGTAATGAGCAACTATCCCGTGAGATTGTGGTCCGGCCCGATGGAAAGATTTCCCTGCCCCTCCTTCAGGACATTCAGGCGGAAGGATTGACGGTGCTCCAACTCAAAGACGAAATTACACGCAGGCTCGATGAGCATATCAATAATCCAAGAGTCACCATAATCGTGAGACAAATCATCAGTTACAAAGTGAATGTCCTTGGCCGGGTAATGAGACCAGGAGTGTATCCTATTACGGGTAGCACAACGCTTGTCGAGGCCATTTCCATGGCAGGCGGATTTAGTGAATGGGCAAACAAAAGAAAAATTACAGTGATTACTCACCAGGGAGGGGAAAAGAAAAAGATCACAGTCAACTACAAAAAGATTGCTTCCGGAAAGGACCCAGGCCAGAATATCATCCTCAAACGTGGTGACACAATCATTGTCCCCTGAAAAACGGTGACCAAAATGTCAAATTCCAAAGCTCATATGACAAATGAGAAGAAATATGACCTCGAAGACTCCATAGGGTGAAGATTTCATTTGTCATTAGGATTTTGACATTTGGATTTGATTTGACATTTCGATTTTGACATTTGGACTTTTACGATTCCATGTACCGTCTTAGGCTCATATATCTAGTTATAGCGATACTACTAATCATCCTCCCTCCCACGCTTGCCGAGGCCCGCTGGTCTTTGACTCCTCGCCTTTATGTTGAGGAACAGTACGACGATAACCTCTTTTTGACCGAAACCGACGAACAAGACGATTTCATCGCTACCATCTCGCCGGGGATCGACCTGAAATACGAAACACCCGCAGCGATGATTGACCTCGACTACGAACTTCGAAGATCCCTGTATAGTGATTTTTCCGAGCTTGATT
This sequence comes from Deltaproteobacteria bacterium, assembly GCA_019310725.1. Taxonomy (GTDB): domain Bacteria; phylum Desulfobacterota; class DSM-4660; order Desulfatiglandales; family B25-G16; genus JADFWK01. The sequence goes on from JAFDDT010000137.1 coordinate 5,425, forward strand.
TCACCGGGCACCGTGGGCGGCTTGACGCACGAAAGGATTTCGGCCCCCGATTCAGTGCTGGAATCACAGAGCTTTTTATCAAATCACAAGACCCTATCGGACTGACCGGCATCCGGACATTTGAGCGGCCATCCATCACAGAGGCAGAAAGAAGACCTTACACTCGAAACATTCTGCAACCAGATCTGACCTTTCGATTCTACAAAAACCGTTCAATCCGGGTCGGATATCGTAACCACATATTAAGAAATGAAGCAGACAATATCGCCGATCAAGACGAAAATGCGATCAATGCACTCCTCAGCTTTGCTATCAATGTGCACAACGGGTTTGAGCTATTCTATGAAAATCTCCGCCAGGACTATGGCGCCACGATCCCTCCCCAACTTCCTAGGGATTTTGATGGTGATCAAATCCGAGGAACGTATACCTACCATTTCAACCCCAGAACATCTGCCTTCTTTGTGTATCGATACTATCAGAAGGACATGGATCAGGAGACCCCCTATTTTTTTGACTACAAGGTTCATGACCCAAGACTGGGCTTTTCCCGGGACATCTATGAAAATATCTCCCTTTCGGCCACGGCAGGCTACGCCTTTCGGGATGCTGGTGGCCCACAAGATCAAGAAACCTTTTCGGGCGCCTTGAACTTCTCGGGTCAATACAAGCGCCTGAGCGCTGAAATCTATGGCGCAATGGGCTTTCAAGACGACTTTCGCAGCGCCGAGAGTCTGGGGTTTAACGAATTCTGGCGTGTTGGTCTTAACGGAAGGTATCAGTTTTTCCAGAGACTGTGGGGCAATGCCTACTTTTATGTAGAAGAAGACGATTTTACAGACGTCAACCGCACAGATAAGTATTGGGATGCCCGGGGAATATTACGCTACCAGCTCCTGAAAAGGCTATTTCTCTCTTTTGACTACGAACACTTCAAAAGAGATTCCACCATTCCCTTTCAAAGCTACACAGACAATCGGTTTTTCGGTCGCATCACCTTTCAATACAACATCGCTGAACAATTCCAATGATAATGGCCCTAAAAGATCCTTTCTTATCTTTCACAGAGCTCTCAGAGGACACGGAGATTCTCAACAAACAATCCTCTCTGTGATCCCTGCGTGCTCGAGCGATCGGAGGGAGCGGGCGAGAGAAGCCAAACCAATCAAACCAATTGACTTATTCAACAAAACTTGGTTCAATGAATATAATTGCCCAATTCAAACAAGCGCAGCAGCTAAACCAACAAAACCATGATGTTGCTCTGCGTCATGACGAAGGCAACACTTACCCAGCTAACCCAATGAACTTAATTCACCCTATCAACTGAAGCGAAAGCGCCATGGCAGACCAGTCCCTAACCAATGTTCAAATTCGAGCGGCCATTTACATTATCAAGAAACATAAGTGGAAGATCCTCGTGCTTTTTTTCTCCACAGTCATCACCGTGGCAGTGGGATCTCTGATGGCCACACCCATCTTCCGTGCCTCCTCACAACTTCTGGTCAAGCCGGGGCGTGAAGATATCTATGTCTCCCCTACTGGGAGTTCCCCAGCGGTTATTGATTATTCAAGCGGGCAGGGCCAAAAAGTCAACGCTGAAATCGCAATCCTTGGAAGTCTCACCCTGGTAATGAAACTGGTCGACCGTGTCGGAGTGTATCGCCTTTTTGACTTTCCGGATCGCACGCTCAAGGGCCGGCTTTTCAAGAAAGCAAAAATACGAGAAATTCCCTCTGAGCAAATAGTATACAAGTCCGTCCTGAATGGCCTCGAAGTTTCCGCTGTTCCCCGGAGCAATGTGATCAATGTCACCTTTGAATGGCCAGATCCTATCATTGCTGCGCGGGTCGTTAATACGTTGGTTGAGTTGTATCTGGATCGGCACCTGAAGGTGCACACAAATCCTCAGACGTATACCCTGCTCCAAGAGCAGGCCAAGAAATGGGAGGTAAAGCTGGGGGAGGCTGACAGGGAACTGGAGACCTTCAAGCGCCGTCACTCCATTACCTCTCTTCCGCAGCAAAAAACCATTGTTCTCGGAAGGCTCTCCGAAGCGGAATCTCAAAGCAAACAGACCGAGATTGAAATCCAGGAAGCTTTACAACTGGTTTCAACGCTCGAAGCCCAGCTCTCCAGCCTCGATCAAAATATCCAGCTTCAGGAAACAGTCAACAAGCAGCCCCAAACTCTGGCCGCCCTCAAGGCCAGACTTGTCGACTTGCAACTCCAGGGGTTAAAGGAGGAGATCAGGCGCGTCAAGGAGATGATCGCCGAGGAAGAAAAAAAAGAACAGGGAATTGTTGTATCAGGCAGAAGTCCGATTCGTCAAGAGCTGGAAGGCAACTTGCTGGGGGCAAAGGCCCGGCTTGAAGCCTTAAAGGCCAGACAAAAGAATCAGAAACTCCGAACAGCCACCTATCGCCAGGAACTGAAGGCCCTTGATGGATTTGAAAAACAGATAAACGAGCTCCAAAGACAGGTTGCAATTAGTGAGGCAAATTACAGGCTCTACCTTACAAAGTTTGAAGAGGCCAAAATCTCAGAGAGCATGGATAAACAGAAGATCGCCAATGTGAGGATCATTGAGCCTGCGGTACCTATCATGCGACCGGTCAAACCCAAAAAAAGGCTAAATGTCATGATCGGCGGATTCCTGGGGCTCTTTGCCGGGGTAGGCCTGGCCTTCTTGATCGAATTCATTCATCCTGTTTTTCGCACCCGCGAGGATGTTGACCAGTTCCTCGGCCTCCGGGTTTTGGCAACTTTGCCCAAAGACAGGTAAGTGAGCCGCAGACCCACGCAGATAGACGCAGACATTCGCTTCGCTCATCCGCCCTTTTTATCTCTCATAGAGAGCACAGAGGACACGGAGACTCTCAACAAACAATCCTCTCTGTGATCGCTGCGTGCCCCGTGAAATGCAGAGCGTATTTCACTGGGGCGAGCTCGAGCGATCGGAGAGAGCGGGCGAGAGGTTGTTTGGATACGCACCTTAACTTTAGACACTTTTAACTTTAGTCAGCTTACTTCACTTTACTTCACTTTAGTCACTTCACACTTGCGATGGGTAAGTTTTACGAAGCCGTTCTGAAAGCCGAGAGGGAACAAGCAGCCCGCAAAAAACGAATGGTGCTATCCAAACCTGTGCCGGAACAGCAGATTAAAGAGCCGAACAGCGAAACCATACTGGGCAAACAGCCAATAGGCCCCCACATTCATCACGACAGATTTATCGGGCGTATCGCAGTGGATAATATTATTGCCAAACGAAATTCTATCATGGCAGAGCA
>JAFDDT010000337.1 GCA_019310725.1 Deltaproteobacteria bacterium
TTCCTCTAGTGTCCAGTTATCATCATTTCTCTTTAAGGTGGAGTGTCTATCCTGGTAGATGGAGGCAGGGATACCATATTGGTTGACTACATGCTCTAAGAGCTTCAGGTACCCAAAGGAGCACTCATAGGGGAGAAAGAAGGCATCAAGTAGTCTTCCTGTAGCATCGTCTATGGCTGCCATCAGACAGCAGGGAGATGTATCCTTACCAAACCACCGATGGGGGCTGCCATCCCATAGTACCATCATGCCTTCTTGCGGGCTGCGGGTTCTCCTCTTGAAGTGTCTTTTTGCTCTCCGTCTCCTTTTGGGTTTAATCCCGTTAGTGCGCCTGAGTCTTCTCACTGTATCCCGGCTTACGGTGATCCCTTCTTCTTCCCTCAGCTTTTCAGTAAAATGAGTATCATTGAAATTGGTATACTTGCTGAGGGAGAGATCAAGTATCGTTTCGGCAAGCTCGGGGCTGAGAGCCCTCGGTGAGGGTCTTCCTCGATTGCCATGGATGAGACCCTTGGCCCCTTCACTGATCAGCGTCCTTTTCAGTCGTTTTGCCTGTCGGTAGGACACTCCCATTTGTTTGTCTGTTTCTTTCAAGGTAATCTTACCACCTATTACCATCTCTAAAAGATGATACCTCTGCCTCTCCTTCTGACTCATTGCTATAATGTCCTTTTCCATAATGGGGACATTTTAACACAGCAGCTTAGAGGGGACATTTTCATTAAGCTAATACATATTAAATTACCCGATTTGAGTATCACTCTAATCAAAATACGAAGAGGCAACATATGACTGATCTTTTGCTGTTTAACCCCTGGTGGGAACAGAAACAAAGTATCGAACTTGACCCCTACATCTCGGCTTTTAACCAATCATCGATCCAATGGTTGCCCGAGGTGCTGAATGAGATAGATCTCAATAAGGATTCCGTCTATACCCTCCGGGGACCCCGGCAGGTGGGGAAAACGACTCTTGCCAAAATTATGATAAGGGACCTTTTAAAATCCGGGATTCCTCCTCAAGCCGTCTTCTATTATTCCTGCGACCTGATTTCAGGCGCCGGGGAGTTGTTTGACGTTATCAGAGAATATCATGAATTCTCCTCTCCCCTGGGATTCAAGAGAAGATATATGTTTCTGGATGAAATCTCCCTGATAAATGACTGGCAGCATGCCATCAAGCAGGTCATTGATCTTGGATGGGGCCGCGGTTCAACGCTTCTGCTTACCGGTTCCTCGGCAACGGACATAAAGCGGGGCGCAGAAAGGTTGCCGGGCCGTAGGGGAACGGCCATCTATCCGGACAAAGTATTGCTGCCCATGTGTTTTTCTGAGTTTGTTGAAAAATGCTCTGATTTATCTCCGGCAATAGATAATTTTTCACTTTCAAGACTCATGCTACTGCCCGGTGAGGTGGAAAAACTAAGGGCCCAAACCCATGTCTTCCTGCCCAGGCTATCCACCCTTTTGACCAATTATCTTTCAGCGGGAGGATTCCCTCTGGCCGTTGAGCAGTTCTTGAATACGGGCTCTGTGCCCCCCCATGTTATGGAAACCTATTTGACCGTCATCCGTTCGGATTTCGAAAAAATCAAAAAAAGCCGAATCCTTCTAAGACAGGTACTTGCAAGAATCTTTGCTGTATCAGGAACACCCGTAAGCTGGCAGGGTCTTGCCAAATCAATAGATACCCCCTCTTACAGGACCGTGAGAGAATACAGTGAACTCCTCGCAGATTCCTTTTTGATGGCCATATTGTATTTCCTGGAAAAAAACAGGAAAACAGCCAACCCCAACAAAAGGAAAAAATTCTATTTCTCCGACCCTTTGATTCAAAACCTGGCTGCCCGTGAAGCAGGACTCCCACGGTTTCCAGAGCCCGGAAAGATGGTTGAAACCATCGTGGCAATGCATCTGATCCGGAAGTTTGAGCAGCGGATATTTGAAGGCCTTGACAGTGTTCAGAATGTCTTTTACTGGAGGTCATCAAAAGGCAAGGAGATCGATTTCGTGATCTTTCACCAGCACGAGATGGTACCAGTGGAAGTGAAGTTCCAGGGCATTATAAACCGCAGTGATTACACCACCATGAAGAGGGTATTCGCCAGGGGCATACTGGTTACCAAGGACCTGTTCTTCCATGACCAGGGTATTACGGGGATTCCGGCCCCGGTGTTTCTTCTGCTCTTGTAAGAATAATTCCATGAAGGCCGCCCCTGGTCTCATATTCCCGTATTTCTCTTCATCCTTCCGGCTCCCCTTCCCCTGTCCGTCTTGACCCTTGCCCGGACAGTGGGCCCCGCAGCACCCGACCGGGATTTGCGTTTCGATTTTTTGGTTTTCTTGTGAGACATTAGATGAGGGCTCCTTGCTCTGATTAAGAAATCAGGGCAAGGATACGCTGCCTATGGCTGGAAAATCAAGGAAGGGAGACAAAATGTGGCAGGATAAGGCAAGAAGAATGGGATTAAATTTAGTAACTTCTCTGAGAGCCAAGGAAAAATTATTATAAAATGTAAAGTTTTCTTGACACTTTTTCGATAAACAAATAGATTTGAGCAGATTAGAAGGAAGGGGGTGATGAGATGGCTTGGGAAGGAAAAAAGCTAAAAGCCTTAACAAAGGACAAAGGCATATCCTTAACAGGATTGGCTGAACTCCTTAAT
>JAFDDT010000138.1 GCA_019310725.1 Deltaproteobacteria bacterium
ATAGGCTCCATCTATATAAACCATTTTGAAACGCCTGCCCGCCATTTAAGCAAGGCGAGGCGGGCGGGCCCACTCATCTAAACTATGTGGGGCATAATCAAAAAAAAAGATACCCATACCCTGCAAGAGGCCTGAAAATCAATAGCCTTAGGTTTCACTGTGACGTGGCCCTGAGGTAGTTAGGTTGTATGGTAGACAAATGGAAATGTGATCAATCCCAGGGCTTTCAAGAACAGCCATGACCTCTTTTAGAGCGTGAACCAGTGTTCACAATGGTTCATGTAAACACTTTTGAACAATACCAATAGATTAGTCTACAACCAAATTCCTAAAGGAGTTGTAAATAATCGTGAACAGTTGAAATAGAAAGGGAAGAAAAATGAGCTTTGAAGGTAGAGATATCCTTTCCACTGAAGACATGAACAAGGAAGATATTCTGGAAATAATGGCTGTTACTGCCAGGATGGAGGATCTTTTCCGGACCCAGCATGTATCCGACCTGCTGGCGGATAAGATGGTGGCGGTCATCTTCCTAGAGCCCTCTACCCGGACCCGCCTCTCTTTTGAAACAGCCATTAAGAGATTGGGTGCCAAATCAATCACTGTGGCAGATGCGAAGACCTCATCTGCGGCAAAGGGTGAAACGCTGGCTGATACTGCCAGGACCATAGAGGGCTATGTAGACTGCATTGTCGTTCGACAACCTATGCTCGGGGGAGCCAAAGTAATGGCTGATGCGGTGAGTATTCCAGTGATCAATGGTGGGGATGGACCTGGGCAGCACCCGACCCAGGCGTTGCTTGACCTCTATACAATTCAGAATGAGAAGGGGGGATTGGAGGGGCACAAGGTTGCCATGGTGGGCGATCTGAAATACGGAAGGACAGTGCATTCCCTCTCTTATGCGCTGGCCCCTTTTGCCCCTGAAGAATATATCTTTTGTGCACCCGACGCCCTCCAGATGCCTGATCAGATTGTTGCCAATATGAAAGAAAAAGGGATTACCTGCCGGAAAACGGACAAGATTGAAGAGGCCCTTCAGGCAGACGTCCTTTATATGACGCGTATTCAGAAAGAGCGCTTTGATGACCCCGCTGAATATGAGAGGCTCAAGGGCAGCTACATCTTGACCCGTGATATCCTGGAGAAAGGAAATAGAGAGATCACGATCATGCATCCCCTGCCTAGGGTTGATGAGATCAGCACTGATGTTGACGCCCTTCCTAATGCCGCCTATTTCAGGCAGGCCCATAATGGTGTCTTTTTGAGAATGGCTCTGCTTGCTATGGTCATGGGCAGGGCTTAGGGGTGTTTTGCCATTTCGCTCCAATGGTTTTCCCTGCTATTCAGCTTATTGTAATGCCCTCTAAATGGCTTGGTAAATGTCCCGTGGCCCTTTTCTCCAGTTACCTTTCAACCATGAAAAACAACCTTGCCTCGGACGATGGTTGTTACAACCCTCCCGGTAACCACCATAGCTTCATAGGGCGTCCAGCCGGCACCTGTATGCATATTCTCCGCACGCCCCCTGTGTCTTTAGCCCAGGGATATACTCCAAGGTATCATTTTTGCCAAAGCAATAATCACTTAAACAGTCGTAATCATCATATGTTTTTTGTGTAAGAAGGGACCACAATGTGCTATAGATTCCCCGTGGCTTTCGAAGAAAACACATGAATCATCGCCTTCATAAATATCCTAAAAAATAGGGACCAAAAACATAAATAATGCCTGCTAGACTGGAAATAAGATTAAGGCCCGAGTTGATTGATGCCGAGGGGATGAGTGTTAGCCGCAAGGCATCTGCCTACTTTGGACTCGCTGTGAGTGACACCAGGGTCATTAAAGTCCTCACCATTGACGCTGATCTCACTAAGGATCAGCTGGAAAGGATCAGGACCGAGATATTCACCAACCCTGTTACCGAGGAGTCCTCTTTTCTTCCGATGGCAGATGATTTCGACTGGATAATATGGGTTGGTCTGAGGCCAGGGGTGAGAGACCCTGCAGGCAGCACCGCGGTTGAGGCCATAGAAGATCTCCTCGGCGCAAAGTTCGGGCACGATGAATCGGTTTACACGTCTAAGATATACCAGATAAAGGGAAATCTGCAGGAAAACGATGTTGAAACGATAGCTCGGGAGATACTAGCCAATGATATTATCCAGCAATGGAAAGTATTTAGGAGGCCTGCCCGCTCAGGCCAGGCTGTGGAAGCCCGGGACGAATGGGATAGCCAAAAGGGGATTGGCATACATATTCCCAAGGTTACCCTCGATAACCTACCCAGGGTAAGAACATTCCAAATAGAAAGCGATACTGAATTACAGAGATTGTCAAGGGAAAGAAACCTCGCACTGCAGCATAGAGATATACCAGTCATACGGGACTATTTTCTAAACAAGGATGTACTTTTGGAGAGAAAGACGGTTGGCCTGGATCTTCCCACAGATGTTGAGCTCGAGTATATATCGCAGGCACGGAGTGATCATTGCAATCACAACACATTCAGAGGCCTTTTTAGATACCGTGATCTGGCTACCGGCCGTCAAGAAATCGTTGACAACCTCTTTGATAGGTGCATTGAAAGCCCCACCCTGCGGATAAAGGAGAAGAAAGACTGGGTTGTCTCAGTACTCTGGGATAATGCAGGGGTGGGGAGGTTTGATGAGAATCACTACTACGTTATTACTGGAGAGACACACAATAGCCCCTCGAACATGGAGGCATACGGGGGAGCTATCACAGGAATAGTGGGAATTTACCGCGACCCTCTCGGCACGGGAAAGGGTTCAAAACTGATCCTGGGGACCTATGGTTTCTGTGTCGGTCCCCGGGACTATGCCGGAGAATTAAAACCCCACCTTCACCCCAGGAGACTCCTCGATGGGGTCATCGAGGGCGTAAGGGACGGCGGAAACAAGAGTGGTATTCCCACTGCATTCGGACAAGTCCTCTTTGACCACTCCTATATGGGAAAATGTCTCGTGTTTGTAACTGCCCTCGGCATAATGCCAGCCACAGTGGACGGCAAGTCTTCGCATCTGAAAGAGACACATCCTGGTGATCTTATAGTTATGTGCGGTGGCAGAGTAGGGAAGGATGGTATCCATGGTGTTACTGCTGCCTCTGAGACGTATAGCGAAACAACGCCTGCAGGCCACGTTCAGATTGGGGATCCTTACACCCAAAAGAAGATGCACGACTTCTTACTCGAGGCCAGGGATGAAGGGTTGATAGAGTTTATCACGGACAACGGCGGCGGAGGCCTTTCTTCGTCGATCGGGGAATCGGCCAGATGGAGTAATGGGTGTTATGTAGATCTGACAAAGGTACCACTTAAATATGAGGGATTAGACCCGTGGGAGATATGGGTCAGTGAATCCCAAGAGAGGATGACGGTGGCGGTAAGACCTGAGAAGATTCATCGGTTTCTTGAACTCTCCACCAGACACGCGGTGGAGAGTACAGTCATTGGCCAATACACGGATACCGGATATCTCCATCTCACCCATAATGACAAGACCTGTGGCTATGTGCGCATGGATCTCCTCAAATCGGGATTCCCCCAGTGGGAATTTCATGCTGAATGGGCTCCCCCTTCATCCAGGGGATTAGAAGAGCCCGGGTTGGCTGATCCAGAAGACCAGGGTTCACTCCTCACATCACTCTTGAAGAGACCAAACATATGCGCCAAAACCTGGATCCAAAGGCAGTATGACCATGAGGTTCAGGGTGGAAGCACGGTAAAACCCCTGATAGGCAAGGAACGCGATATGGTGAGCGATGCAGCAGTTGTGCGACCGATTCTTGGATCCCTGAGAGGGATAGCTATCACCCAGGCGATCAATCCATTCTACTCCCTTATTGATACCTATCACATGACAGCTATCACTATTGATGAGGCGGTGAGACGGCTGATTTCCGTCGGCGGTGATCCGGATGAGTTAGGGGGGGTGGATAATTTTTGCTGGCCTACTATTATTTATGATCCCGTGAGCAATCCTGACGGAAAATACAAGGCGGCGCAACTGGTACGGGCCTGTTGGGCGCTGAGGGACTACACCCTTGCCTTTGAGATACCCTTACTGTCGGGCAAAGACAGTATGTATACCGATGGTGAGCTCAAGGGGCCATCTGGGGCAAGCCAAAAGGTATCTGGTCTTCCAACCCTTCAATTTACCGCCACAGCTGTGGTGAAGGATATCAGCAAATGCGTGACCATGGAATTTAAGGCACCGGGTGATCTCGTTTACATCCTGGGAAGAACCAGGAATGAGCTTGGAGCGAGCGAGTACTACCAGATGATGAATTGTATAGGGCTCAATGTCCCACAGGTGGATGCAGAAGTGGTGCTCCCTCTCTATCATGCCGTTTATCTGGCTATTCAAGATGGATTGGTTGCATCCTGCCATGCAATCGGCAGGGGCGGATTGGGTGTCCATCTTGCCTTGTCTGCCATAGGGGGGAATTTGGGTGCGCATATGGATCTCAGGTCTGTACCGAGGGACGAGAAGCTCTCTGACACACGACTCCTCTATTCAGAGTCGGCCGGAAGATTTCTCGTCACGGTTGATCCAAAAAAGGAAGAGGCCTTTGAGGAAAGAATGGATAGTCTGGACTATGCCTGTATTGGGAGGGCGAGTGAGAATGCTACGCTTTCGATTTCCGGTGTGGATGGTAAAATCATTATGACTGAGCAGATAGGCAGACTAAAAAGTGCCTGGAAAGAGCCCTTTGGGGATCTGGTATGAACACAGTAAAAGCCCTTGTTCTCACTGGATATGGCCTTAACTGTGATTATGAAACAGACTACTCTCTCAAGGTGGCCGGGGCTGATCCAGAGAGGATACACATCAATGAATTGATATCATCCGGAAAGAACAATAGCAGGGTGAACTTGGACAATTTTCACATCCTGGTACTCGGGGGTGGTTTCAGTTGGGCAGATGATCATGGCGCTGGCGTCATAATGGCTGCAAAACTCCGATACAGTGTCGGTGAGGCAATTGAGGGGTTCATTCGGAACGGGAAACTCATTATGGGTATCTGTAACGGTTTCCAGGCCCTGGTGAACCTGGGGCTTCTGCCAGGTTTTGAAGGGGATTATCAATCAAGAGAAGTTGCCGTTACTTACAACGACTGTGGAAATTTTGTGGATACCTGGGTCAAACTCAAGGTCAAAGAGGATACCGCATGTATCTTCACCAAGGGGATCTCCACCCTTGAACTCCCTGTCAGGCACGGCCAAGGCAAGTTTTATGCCCGAGAAGAGATTATTAACAGGCTGATAAAGGAACGTCAGGTAGTAATCCAGTATGCAGACCAAGACGGTAATCCAGCTTATGGTAAGTGGCCCCTCAATCCCAATGGATCACTCTATGATATCGCCGGTATCTGTGACTCAACTGGAAGGGTATTGGGGCTTATGCCCCATCCAGAGGCTTACAATCATTATACAAACCACCCGGATTGGGTATCAAAGAGGGAGGAGCTGGCCAGAATAGGTAAAGGAATTGAAAACGAAGAGGGTGAAGGGATTACCATCTTCAGGAATGCCGTACAGTATATCAGGGAAAACCTTTAATCATTCAATTAGCCGCAGACCGACACAGATGAACAAAACACACAGTCGCTTCGCGCATGAAGAGGCATTCGCGTATGGATAATAACAATGCTTATAATTCTGCCCCAAGGGTATGAAGTTCAACAGTTCCGCCACCGGAACGATTAATCTGCATGAATCCGCGTGGATCTGCGGCGAGAGTGAATCAAATCTCCCAGTGCCTGCTGTGAACCTTTCTTACCTTCTCAATTATTGGGGCAATAGCTCTCCTGCCCTCTTCTCCTGCCAAATCGCGCTTTTCTATGGTTGACTCCCCTCTTAGCTCTTTTAAAACTGCCTTCACCGAATCCCTCAAACCCTGAAGGTTATAGCCACCTTCCAGTGTTAGGAGCAGTTTGCCATTGCAGGTGATGCGGGCAATTTCCATGAGGGTACGCGCTAGGCCAGCAAATCCTTCTGGAGTGACTAACATACCACCTAAAGGGTCACCCTCATAAATATCAAATCCCACAGAGGCAAGAAACAGATCGGGCTTGAATTTCAGGGCTATAGGTTGAAGGATCTGCTGATAGATAGCATTAAATTCGGAATCCCCGTATCCTGTTGAAAGCGGAACATTAACCGTGTATCCCTCTCCTTTACCCCTACCTCCTTCGGTAAAGTTACCGGTACCTGGATAGAAGGGGTATTGATGGGTGGAGAAGTAGAGGATGGTCGGATCAGCTTCAAAACAGTGCTGGGTGCTATTGCCGTGGTGTAGATCCCAGTCGGCGATCAGGATTTTTTTGAGACCCAGTTCTCTCTGGGCATATCTGGCCCCTATGGCTACGTTGTTGAAGAGGCAGAATCCCATGCCCCTGTTTCTCTCTGCATGATGACCCGGGGGTCTCACCAGGGCAAAGGCATTATCAAGCTCGCCACTGTTTACCATCCGGATGGCATTCATAAGGCCTCCAGCGGCACGTAAAGCAGCCCGATAAGAACCAGCGGAGGTCTGGGTGTCTCCGTCAAGATACCCGTGTGGTTTCCCGGCTGTAGATGCAACCAGGTTGACATACTCTTTGGAGTGAATAGAGAGCAATTCATCTTCTGTAGCCTCTCTCACCGGAACATCCGTGTAGTTATCTTTCATATCCACGTCGTTGAGCATCTCATAGACAGTTTCCAGACGTCGGTGACTTTCAGGGTGAAAGTCTCCAGGCCTATGGTCGATATAGCTTTCATCCCTCACGATTCCAGTCTTATTCATAGCGTATCTCCTTATTTGAACAAAAAAGCGTTTTTTAGAAAAGGTAATAATATATTTTTTGCATTAGCGCCAAGTTATTTGAACTGATCCATCATCTCTTTAACCAATACTATCTCAATCTCCTTAATCTTCTTCAAATTACAGTCATTGGAGAGGAAAATGGTAGCTTGGTTCTCAATACCAGAGGCAATCTGCAAGGCATCTGGGATTCGAATTCCATACCTTGCTCTCAATTCAGCCCCTTTCTCCGCCACCTGGGGGTCTATGTTTACCATTCTGAGGTTAGGAAAATTATTTAAAAGAAATTTGTAGCTTTTGACTGCTTTTATGTTCTGATCTTTCAGGGGTTTTATCAGCACCTCTGTGAGGGTTATAGTCGATGTAACTCCCTTAGTAAGCCCTTTTTCTATGCAGTAAAAGATAGATCTCAGAAAAGGAATGTATGACCTTCTGGCCTCCATAGAATATATGAAAAGCATGGTGTCAAGCGCCACCACTTGGTGTCCTTTAAGCAGTTTCTTAACCCTGTCATCTATCTCTTCCATGATTTTCTCTCCTCATCAAGGTAGGTATCGGTATCTACACCCGCCCATACATCCTTGTGTAAACCCATCATGTAGTCAGTATAGCTTTTTGGTTTTGGGTAGATAATTAGGCTTCCCTCCTTAACCTCCATCAATAACTCATCGCCCGGACCTATATCCAAGGCTTCTCTGATATTTTTGGGAATTACAACCTGACATTTACTGCTCAATTTAGCTCCCGCTTCCATTTTACTTTCTCCCTTATTTCCTACTTTAATCTCATAGATTTAATCATACTTAATAGTAAAACTAGAGTCAACTCTTTTTACGCTATTTAAACATGTGATTCCTTGCAGAATAGCAAGAGCATGTATACCTCTATGGAGTACCAGCTCCGAAGATTATCAAGCCTTAGGGAATGCGAATCATAACTAACAAAAGCTAATTGAATTGACCAGACGTCAATTCCCATTTTTCACTTATGCCAAGCTCTTTCACTAGAATACAGCCTATTGACCCCGAAGGATATTTAATATAAACACAGATCTATTGGCATGCGGCTGAACTAATACCTGTGAGTAATAACTGTGGCAACCGAAAAAATATCTCCCTTGAGAGCCCCCCATGTATGGGCATTCACCACGTACTTTGCCGAGGGTCTTCCCTACACTCTAATTAGAATGGTGTCTTCTGTTTTTTTTAGAGATATGAAGGTGAGCCTTGAGGCAATTGGCCTTACATCGCTGTTTGGCATACCGTGGGTGATAAAATTCTTGTGGGGCCCCCTCATAGACCAATATGGCACCAAGAGGAAATGGATCCTTATCATGCAGTTTTGTTTGGTGCTCCTGTTTGTCCTCGTTGCTGCTATGAGCCCACTTCCCTTTGGTGTCAAGGTTATCGGCGGGCTCCTTTTTATCGGTGCATTTCTATCAGCTACCCATGATATTGCCATTGATGGCTACTACATGGAGGCACTGGATAAAGAGGGTCAGGCAAAATTCGTAGGCTACCGGGTGATGGCATATCGCCTGGCAATGATGGCAGGAACAGGCGTAATCGTTACTATTGGGACAACAGCCGGTTGGTTTGCCGCCTTCCTTTCAGGAGGCGCTGTTCTGGTATTTCTTTTTATCTACCATACCTTTTTCCTTCCGCGTGTTGAAAAGGAGACCTTGAGGATATGGGATCTGGTGAAACGGATATTCAGGCCCAGGTTTTTCATTGCCTTCGCTATCCTATTATTGGTTCTATGGGGAATGAGATCTTTTTTTTGGGAAGGTGCTTCCATTTCTAAAAGAGATCAGTTTCTCAGGCTGGGTAGCAATCGGCCTTCTTATTCTTTTAATCGGGCTGGCGCTTTTCAGAAACAAGGCAAAGGCACTGTTGTTAAAGGATAAGGACTCTTTCTACACAAAGGCCTTTATAGACTATATGGATAGAGATCACATGGCAGTGGCCATTGCCTTTATAATCCTCATGAGAACAGGGGAGTCAACCCTATCTGCCATGGCTGCGCCATTCATGGTTGATTTGGGGATCAAGGTTCATTACGGCTGGCTTTCGGGTGGCGTTGGTCTGCCGTTTTCCATTATCGGGGCCATGGCAGGAGGATTCTTGATCTCGAAGTTTTCATTAAAAAAGGTGATCTGGCCATTCTTGCTGGCCCAAAATCTCACCAATCTGGTATATATGGCCCTGGCACTGAGCCTGGCAAAATACCTTGCCTTAAATACCGGTGCGGATGTCATTACCTTTATTGGTCATTTTAATCTTTTTCTCGTGGCCTGTGTGCATGCCTTTGATCAGTTTGCCGGGGGCCTGGGCACAGCTGTTCTCATAACCTTTTTGATGAGGACATGCACAGAGCGATTTAAGGCAGCTCATTTTGCAATCGGCACAGGATTGATGAATGTGAGCGGGGTTCTTGCTGGCGTTGCCAGCGGCTTCTTGGCACAAAGACTCGGATATGGAATCTACTTTGGCCTTACCTTCTTATTGTCCGTTCCTGGTCTGTGTTTGATATTTTTCATCCCCTTTTTAGATACAGACAGTATGGAAAAAAAGAATCCGAGTTTTTGATACTCTTTGGATATGAGGCTTGGTGCTAAGGAACGATAGTGCAGCCAAACACAGACACCTGCAGGATGTATCGCTGGAAATGACTAAATTTAGAACAGCGATCCCCTGAACCTCATTCTGAACCCAAAGCTTCAGCAATTCT
>JAFDDT010000012.1 GCA_019310725.1 Deltaproteobacteria bacterium
ATACGAAACCAGCAGCGCAACCGTAGAACGTTAAACGAAGCCCTAATAGCTTCACTTCAAGAAATGGATTATTATTTTCCTCAACTAGTCGGTTTGAGGCGGAGCTTCGCTAGTTCACTTATTAGAAAGATAACAGACTATGTTTCTACAGCTTATCCTAAGTGGCATTGCCATCGGGAGTATATATGCACTGGTTGCCCTGGCCATGGTAATAATCTACAAGGCCTCAGAGGTCCCCAACTTTGCCCAGGGTGAAATGGCCATGATCTCCACTTTTATTGCCTTTATGCTCTTTGATAGTTACGGTCACGGCTTTCTTGTCTCATTTAGCGGAGCCTTAGGGTTTGCCATTGTATTGGGCATATTCTTGGAGTTTGTTTTCCTTAGAAGGGCAAAGGATCCCAATGTCCTGAGTCTCATCCTTATTACCCTCGGATTTGAGATGATGCTTTACGGCACAGCAAGCTGGAAATGGGGAGCCGAGCAAAAGAGTTTCCCTTTTCCCGTTTCAGACTTTGACATAGTCAACGTAGGCCCCGCCGTGCTCAGCAACTTGAATATTGCCACGCTCTTGGTCGCCCTTTTTCTGATGTTTGCCCTCTTTCTTTTCTTCAGATACACCAAGGTTGGGATTGCAATGAAGGCTACCCAGCAGAATATGATTGCCGCCAGGATAAACGGGATCAGGGCCAACCGAATATTATCCATAACATGGGCTATGAGCTCATTTATTGGCGCTGTTGCTGGAATCATGCTGGCGCCCGTGGCTACGCTTGACCCGAACCTGATGATGGATCCTCTTCTCAAAGGTTTTGCCGCTGCTGTTTTGGGTGGAATGACTACCCTGGTTGGTTCTGCTATCGGAGGATATCTGCTCGGTATTATCGAAACCTTGTTCGGTGGATACGTTTCCTTGCAATTCAAATCTGTGGTGGCCTTCCTGATTATTGTCCTGGTTCTCTGCTTCAAGCCAAGTGGTCTCTTTGCCAAGCACTACGTGAGGAAGGTTTGACCTGTTTGTTGGGCTACTTGGGTAAATTACTTGGAGACTATTTATGGACCCCGTTGAAAAACGAATAGAACCAGACTTTTTTAGTGTTCACGATCTGACCATCTCCTTTGGTGGCCTCAAGGCGGTTGATAACGTTAGCTTTGAGGTTACCAGGGGATCTATTTTTTCCATAATTGGGCCCAACGGTGCCGGTAAAACCACCATCTTTAACTGTATTAACGGCCTCTATACGCCAAATACTGGTAAAATGGTCTTCAAGGGTGAGGAGATAACAGGACTGAAGCCTCACAAGATCGCCCGGAAGGGTATTGCTCGCACTTTTCAGAATATAGAGCTTTTCTCAAGAATGACAACAATGGAAAACCTAATGCTTGGCAGGCATCTCCACATAAATACAGGGGTGTTCAGCGGGGCCACCTTCTTCAGGCGCAAATCAAAAGCAGCCCGCGAAGAGATAAAACACCGGGAACAGGTAGAGCGGATCATTGACTTACTAGACTTACAAGCTGCCCGAAACCAGTTTGTTGGAAGCCTTCCGTACGGAACTCAGAAGCTCATTGAGTTGGGGAGGGCCCTGGCTCTGGAGCCTGAGCTTTTACTCTTGGATGAACCCTCGGCCGGTATGAACACAGAAGAGAAGCAGGATCTCATCTTTTGGGTTAAGGATATACAGGACGAACTTGCGGTAACCATCCTCCTAATTGAACACGACATGAGGATGGTTATGGACATATCGGACAGGATTCTGGCCATAAACTTTGGCAAACTATTATGTGAAGGGATTCCTGAAGAGGTTCAAAACAACCCTGAGGTTCTTAAGGCATATTTGGGGGAGGAAGAAATCTAGTAATGGGATTTCTTGAAATCAAGAATATCGAGACCTTCTATGGGCTCATCTATGCCTTGCGGGGTGTTTCTCTGTCTCTTGAAAAGGGTACGATAAGCGCTATCTTAGGAAACAATGGGGCAGGAAAATCTACCATTCTCAAGACGGTGATGGGTTTGATCGAGGATCAACCAGACAAAGGCACTATTGAGTTCATGGGAAAGAGAATTGACCGTAAGGATCCTGAACAGTTAGTGAGGTTAGGTATCTCATACGTACCAGAAGGGCGGGAGGTCTTTGATGAGTTAACAGTCAGGGAAAATCTCCTTATGGGCGCCTACTCAAGACATGATCGGGGTAGGATCAAACAGGACTTCAAGAGGATCTACAGCTATTTCTCAGTCCTAGAGGAACGAGAGGGCCAGCTTGCCGGAACATTGTCCGGAGGTGAACAGCAGATGCTGGCGATTGGTAGGGCCTTGATGAATGGCCCCAAACTGCTCTTTTTGGATGAGCCATCCCTGGGGCTTTCACCTATCCTGGTCAAGCAAATATTTGCTATAATCAAAAAAATAAATGAAGAGGGCATAACCATACTCCTGGTAGAGCAGAATGCGAGGATGGCCTTGAAAATCGCCCATGTTGGGTTGATATTGGAAAATGGTCGCTTCGTCATGAAAGGGAAGGCGACTGATCTCATGGAGGACGAAGATGTGAAGGAATTCTACCTTGGGGTAAAGCAAACAGAATCGGCCAAGGGCTATCAACGGTGGAAAAGGCAAAAGCGGTGGAGATAAAGTAGGCATGCCTTACAAGACTATTCCACAGGTTTTCAAACAGATGGTACAAAAACGTGGAGACCGGGTAGCCATGCGCAAAAAGGAATATGGCATCTGGCATGACATCTCCTGGAATGAATACTATAGGCTGGCTCAATATGTAGGATCGGCCCTCATATCCATGGGTCTTGAAAAGGGAGATCGTGTATCCATTATCGGTGATAATTGTCCTGAGTGGGTGATCATTGACCTGGGTATCCAATGCACTGGCGGTGTGTCTGTCGGTGTCTATTCCACCAACGCCTGGCCACAGGTAGAGTATGTGATAGAGAATTCGGATTCCAAATTCTTCTTTGTAGAAAACGAAGAACAACTTGATAAGTGGCTGAACTTCAGGGATAAGATACCCTTTCTGAACAAGGTAATCGTATGGGATCTGGAGGGTCTCAGGCACTTTAGCGACCCCATGGTCATGACCTATGATGAACTTTTGGAGATGGGCCGTCAGGTTGTTGAAAAGGAACCGGGTCTGTTTGAAAACCGTATGGCAGAAGTCAAACCAGAGGACCTCTCTTTTCTCATATATACCTCCGGAACGACCGGTCTTCCCAAAGGGGCAATGCTGACCCACAGAAACGTCACCTGGATGGGAGAGGCGGTTCACAGTGTTATTCCTATGGAAGATACAGATGAGGTGTTGTCTTACCTTCCCCTTTGCCATGTATTTGAGCGACTCTTTTCAGTGATTTTCCATATCACCTATGGTGGCACCGTCAATTTTATTGAGAGTTTGGATACAGTTACAGATAATATGAAGGAGATATCCCCAACGGTTGGATATGCTGTTCCCCGAATCTGGGAAAAATATCTCTCTGCTGTCTATATCAGAATGTCGGACGCCACCTGGTTAAAAAGATTTGTTTTTTACATCGCCCTCAAGATTGGGCAGAAACGGACCTCATTGAAAATGAACCTCAAGCCTGTTCCGTTTCACCTCGAGGTCTTATATCGACTTGCTTACTTAGTGGTCTTTAGAAAATTGAAAGAGAGGTTGGGATTTGACAGGATGAAGATAGCCATTACAGCTGCTGCTCCCATATCGTCGGATGTGCTCCATTTTTTCCACTCCATTGGGGTTAATCTCATTGAGGCCTATGGCCAGACCGAGGGTACAGGGGTTACATCCGTGAGCAAGATCGGGAGGCTAAAGTCTGGAACTGTAGGCCCTCCCCTCACCGGTGTAGAGGTAAAAATAGCAGATGATGGAGAGATACTGGTGAAATCGCCTGGTGTGTTCAAGGGGTATTACAAGAGCCCTGAGGCTACGGCAGAGACCTTAAAGGACGGATGGCTCCACTCTGGTGATGTGGGTGAGTTAGATGAGGATGGCTACCTTAAGATAACCGATAGGAAAAAAGATATCATGGTAACTGCTGGCGGCAAAAATATTACGCCCCAGTATATTGAGAATCAGCTGAAATTCAGCTCCTATATCAATGACGCCGTAATCATTGGAGATAGAAGAAAATTTGTAACGGCTCTTATCATGATTGATGAAGACAATGCGGTGAAATATGCCCAGGATAGCAAGGTCCAGTTCTCAACTTACAGGGATCTAACCCAGAGCCCTGAGATTATCAAGCTGATAGGCAACGAGGTAAAGAGGGTCAACTCAGGGCTTTCCCGGGTGGAGCAAATAAAAAAATTCACCATCTTGCCGAAAAGGCTGTACGAAGAAGATGGCGAGGTCACGCCGACCATGAAGGTTAAAAGAAAATATATAAATGAGGCCTTCAGCGACCTGATCGAGGCCATGTACAAAAGACAATAGAAGTCAAACTCGTTCACAAAACACTTTTTGCGAGTTTGTCAACAGTTGGGAATCCAAAAACATTTAGGTTGCCAGATTACCATTTAGCGCGATTACTCTTCTGGCCCATTGCTTCTTACCTATTGCTGGTTCAAGGACTTGCAAATTGATCAACTCAAATGGTAAACTGGCTTAAAGGCAAACAATCAAAAGAGGAGGGGAACATGAAAAAGAGGAACCTAATTTTTATGGTGGCCTGTGTGGCGCTCTTATCTCTAACGCTCATTCCTGTCGCGGGGGCGGTAAGAGGGGTCACTGACACAGAGATCCGCATCGGCCAGTGGGGCCCCCAGACAGGGCCTGCTGCTCTCTGGGGAGCAGTGGCTCGGGGATCTGGACTCTATTTTCAGATGATCAACGAAGAGGGTGGAATCCATGGCAGGAAGATAAAATACTTCTTAAGGGATGATGCCTATCAACCTCCCAAAACAAAGTCCATTGCCAAGGAACTTGTGGAAGACAAAAAGGTTTTTGCCATGGCTTGTGGCGTTGGAACAGCTACCGGCATGGCTGTTAAAAATTATCTGGAGAAAAACAAGGTCCCCTGGGTGGGCCCGGCAGCCGGTTCTGTTCATTGGTGCTACCCACCTGAGAAGGCCCCCTATCTGTTCGGGACCTATCCTCTTTACTGTGATGAGGCATTTCTCCTGGTGAACTATGCCATTGATAAGTTAGGGAAGAAGAGAATAGCCTTTTTTTACCAAAATGATGACTACGGCAAGGTCGGTCTCATCGGCGCCCAGATAGCTCTAGAAAGAAGGGGAATGAAATTCGCAGCTACAGTCTCGGCAGAGCCTCTGGACACAGACCTGAGTTCTCACTGTATGAAACTGAAGGCTGCCAAAGCTGATGTGGTCATTATGTGGGTTCTGCCAAAGCACGGGGCAATCATGCTAGGCACAGCGGCAAAACTTGGATTTCAACCTGTGTGGATGACCTCAAGCACCTTGAGTGATTACCAGCTCATGTACAAGATAACTAAAGGTCTTTTCAAGAATGTTATCTTTACAACCTTTGGCGAGCTGCTCGATTCTACAAATCCATTAATGGTAAAGTACCATGAGGCTCAGAAAAGACTGGCGCCTAAGGAAAGGTGGGGAATCTTTTACTATGCCGGTATCCTCTTTATTGAGCCAATGGTAGAGGCCTTTAGAAGATGTGGCCGGGATCTGACGGTAGACAATTTCATCAAGGCCATGGAGTCGATAAAGGATTTTCAGGGTATAGGCCCTAGGATGAGCTTTGGACCAAAGAAGAGACAGGGGTCACGCTCATTTTTCATGGCCAGGAGTACCGAGGGTGGAAATGCTAAAGAGCTCACCGGGTGGGAGACCTCTGATATCGACGCCTATGAGGTCAAAAGAAGGCTTGAGAAATAGATGTAACCACTGGCAATGCCCGTTGATAGTTGTCAGTTATCCGCTGCACCTGTATTTGCTTGACCTCTACAGGGCTCTGTTTTATGGTAGCGGGGTTTATAGGGGGTTGGTTTCGCTCCGAAGGATACCATCCTTTGCCAGAGCGGCGACCTGAGATTTGGCGCCATAATGAAGATTTTTGGAAAGGAGGTTATTGCCTTGGCCAAAGGAACGGTAAAATGGTTTAGCAACAAAAAGGGTTACGGCTTTATTGAGCAGGAAGACGGTGGAGACATTTTTGTTCACTTCTCTTCCATTGACATACCCGGATTCAAGAGCCTCTCTCAAGGCGAAGAGGTTACATTTGACGTTGAGGAGACCGATCGAGGGCCTGTGGCTAAAAACGTCATAAAGTCTTAATTCGCCACACTACTTTATTGGGGCATCTTTTCTCAGGCAGATGAGATGCCCTTTTTTTGCTTTGTTCACAGACTGTAGCACCGAAATAGTTACTGTCGAGAGCAAGAAATAGTTTGCAATGTTGGGAGGGGCATCAGGTGTTTTCTGCGGTCACTGGCGGGAAGCCGCAGCTCTCCCGACTGGGCGGGATCACTCAAAATGACTTCTCAAGCAAAGTGTCGTTCCAGTGATATCTGTTTCGTGAACTGATTGATGAGAAGCAAAAGAAAAAAAAGATTTCCATAGGTTAAGAAGCGGCAAGGGCAGCGGGAGGGGAAATAGAATCGGAGGAATCTGCGATATCCTCTCGGGAAATCATGCGGCATTTTCCCTCGAATATGACTTCTGGATCTACTACCAGTTTAGCGGTAGTAATATCCCCATAGACCTTTCCTTTCTCAGTGATTTCCAACTTATTTCTTGAAGTGGCATTGCCTGTTAATTCTCCTGCGATAAACACATTATCGGCCAGAATTTCACCTTCGACCTTGCCTTCACTTCCTATTACCACAGAGCCTTCACATTCTACCTTTCCTTTAACTCTCCCGTCAATTCTGAGACTTTCCTTTGATGATAGAACCCCCTCAAAATAAACATGATGGCCGATGATGCTATCTATTGTTTCCGCTCTTTGCTTTACTCTTTTCATTGCGATCTCCCACGCTAGCGATTTTTGACTTTTACCTCTTCCCTGCCCCTTTTCCCCCTGCTGCTAAGAGAGAATAGTTTCTATCCCAGTCCATCATGTACGGGAACGGATTTACGTGTTTTCGGTTCTTCTTTAGTCCATAGTGAAGGTGATATCCGGTACTCCTACCTGAATTTCCCATATAGCCAATTATGTCTCCCCGCTCTACATATTGGCCTTTTTTCACTGCCGATTTCAGCAAATGACCGTATTCCGTAGTGTACGTTGAATTATGCCTTATTCTCACCGTGAGGCCCAGTGCGCCCCACCTTCGCACGAGATTAACTCTTCCTTTAGCTGGAGCCATAATGGGAGTGCCTTTCCATCCTGCGATATCTATCCCTAAGTGAAAATGTTTTCTGCCGGTAAAAGGGCTAATCCTCATACCAAACACAGACGATATCCATGATTTTCGGGGATCGACCGGAGAAATAGAGGGGGTGTGCTCCATCTCCTTTTGTCTATTTTCTAATGTTTCAATTATCCGATCTAAATCGGTGTGTAATTGGGTTATGTCTTGGCGAGAGAGACGCGAGGTCAGATTACTGTAGGCAAAACTGAGTTGTTCTGAGCCTACCTCAGGGTCAGACGGCAAACTGGGAGGAACAGAAAAGGCCTGAGGGGAGACTTCTTTCCCGCCCTGTCCGATTTTTCCTCTAGCCTTACCTTGAGGCTCAAGCCCTAAGAAATTGCGAATATAGACGGATTGTTTCCGGATTTTTTCAAGCTGGCTATTAAGATATTCAATCTTTTGTTTTTTATCTTCCAGCTGGCTTCTGGTGAGCAGACTTTCTTTCAACAACCTGAGAGACCGGTCGGTAATTTGTTTATGCTGATAAAGACTCCACGTCCCCAATCCTGCCCATAACAAGATCACTGCCATTATTACAAAAAAAATACGCCAGCAAAAGGAAGGGAGAGCAAATTTGATAATCTTTTTCCCTGGAGTAGAAGGCATGATGACCAGGGTATGATATTTTTTCCCTATCATAGACTACCCCTCTTGTTTTCACGGGAGAAAACCGCCCTTGGTAAGACCTTCTCAGTAGCGTAGAAATTATTTTTTATAGCGGTTCTCCTTGAACAGGAAGCTCCTATCAAAGGCTTCAACACTACCCCTAATCGGCCAGTATAGATTCAAGCCGTTCCAGATCATTTACGACCCGCCAATGTCCACCCCCAGCCTCGACTCGCTCTTTCCATTGGTCAACCCTTTTGTAGTATTCGCGTGGGTCAATATTGTCGGTCCGCAATTTGGTAACATTGAGAGCAACAACCTTACATTCGGATACTTGGATGGGAAAATCGCGGACTTGCCCTTTGACCAAATCCTCCTTCAGATCAGAGAATATGAGAATGTGTTTTCTCCCTGCTCCAGTCTCATTCAAGTATTCCACCGCCTGTAGAACCCCTCCTGTAATATCTGTGTATGCACTGCCCCTTACCTTGGCAACAAACTCGTCAACCTTTTGCTTAAAGAGGCGCTTTTGCTGGTTTGTCATTGAGGGCCGTCTGTCAAAAGTCATCTTGGCAATAATATCTTTTTCACTAAAACTGGCACTGTCGATCCTTGCCACGGCAAAGGAGTCTCCAGGCTGCAATGTGCCAAGCAGGTAATTTATAATGGCCTGTGCCCGCTTTATTTCCTTCTTGTAGGTACCTGAGCTATCTAAGAGCATGTAAACCCCCTGTGAATGGCTCGTAGTATCAGGACACCCACTCACCAGTAGTAAGACAGATAAGAGGCCCATGGCTAACAGTTTTTTCATCACGACACCTCCTCCTTAACAATAATATCCGAAACTTCAGCATGCTGCTCCTTGTTCCGGAGGAGATTTTCCAACCATAACGGCGGAAAGATCAGCAGGTCGTAGAGATTCACCAAAAACTCTCCCATATAGCGGACCACATTCCCCAACAAACGCAGGGCAAAGGCAATCAGCCGTAACAGGCTGGCTACCGCCGAGCCAAACACGGTGCGCGATGATTGCACAAAAGACTCCAAGGGTATGGCCACAAAGGTCAGGGCAAAGGGAAGAATAAAGCCCATCACCATCTGCCCCACCGTGGGAATCCAGCTACCTACCGGCTGTGCTGTTTCCATCGTGGCCAGGGTATGTCTCAGCGCCTGCATATCCGCAGCAATCCGGTCCCGCATGAATGCCAGCGCAGACTCAACGCCTGCTAAGACCAGCAGGATGGCAAAAGTGACCCAGATCATACGGGTGCGCATCTTGTCATCCATGTGTCCAATGACCGGAAACAGATGGGTGATGCGCAGTGATTCCATGAGGTAGAGACCCATTGCGACCTCCACCAAAATAATCACCAACGCAGCAATATTAGAGGTCTTGAAATTGCCGATATAGCTCCCACCTCCCACCATCTCCGACATAGGGAGGGCTATGAGATTGAAGTTGATCACTGCCCCTCCGATGGCGATGAGCAACACGAGAGCGGAGATGAAAAACTGGGTCATGGCCGAGGACGTCATCATGCGCACTGCCTTGTCTGACTGGTTCCGAATGTCTTCATATTCTGCCATTCGGTTGTCGATAACTTTACTCCGCTCATGTAAGCCAATGATGGTCTTGTCGACCTGGTCAAGTGTTTGTGAGAGCTTGCGCCAGTATGGCATCATTTTTTCCAGGAGGGAATGCCGCACGGACACTGCCTTGCGGTATTCCTCCATGGTGTTTTTATATTGGGCTTGGGCGGTCTTGTGTATTTCGCCTAAAATGTTCGCTATCCAGCTATCCCCTTTTGAAGGAAGCTTTGCCAGCGTATCTACAGCTTTGACCCAATCGGGTGATGGCACCGGCACCTCAGTACTCTCCCTGTAATCTTCATCAATGCGTGCGATCTGATCTCCCAGTTTATGCTGGAGCGCCGGATATCCACTCATATCACGCTTTACCACTGCATCGACCCGGTAAAACTCTCTCTCAATCAACCGTTCCGCTGCTTTTGCCCCTGTGGCAAGAAGAACCTCTTTATTGCGCTCCACTACCCTTTTTTCCCCTAGCAGCACTGACCGTGCCATCAGACGCAGGCCACTGTGAATAATCGCGCTGAGTGAATAGATAGCTTTGTGTGCAGGCCCACGGGCCAGATAGAGAAGAAGAATGGCGATCACAAACTCAATGATCAGAGATAATACTGGAGAGCCAGGCCATATGATGAGTATTTCCGGCAACGACATTAAAACCTCCTATTCGTTAAAAAGTCACTTTTTATCGGGCTATTGCCCAAACAGAAATTCCTTTGAGCGGTCATTAAAACGTTTTTTGCTAAAAAACCTTTGGCGAAGCGCAAGATAAGCGATGTCAACAAAAATATACCTTACTGAGTTTATTCCGGATAATCGTTATGCAAAACGCATACCAGGATATCTGAGCAATATCGATGAAGCCACAGGTAAACTGGGATTATCTTATCTGCATAAAGGGCATTCTGCATCCAGAAAAAAACAGAGGCCTATAGCAAATACTGTCCCAAACCTATAGAAATCCCTATAGAGCTCCCCCTTCTTGTGGCTATGGAAAAACTGAGCCATATTCTCTTTACAAAACAGGTATTTTTTTCCGCAAACCACTACGTGAGAAGCTCTCCATATTAGCTATCCCTCCGATACCCTATTACCTCTTGCCGGATACTGAATCCCCATTCAACCCCACAACCTGATTTCTAAAACCCCCGGCTTACCTCAAAGGCCTTTTCAATACCCTCTGTATATGCCGATTCTTGAACACATTTCTTTCTCTAACCACTATCCACCTCTCTTCCAGCGCATTCTTATCTAACGAATTGCCATACAGATCAAGTCACCTGCCCCACATGCCCATTATGCATAAGCATTACCCATCTTCCAACTGTTGCCGCTGGAATGAGAGAACGAACTGAATGAACCACCTTGAATACCGGGTGGCTATAGTAAGTATATCGTCTCCATTGCTCAAAAACTTAAGCTCAGCATGGACTTCATCCTGGTCTTCACCAATAATGGCTTTCAGTTTTGCCATTCGTTACCTTTTCTTTGGCAAGTCACTAAACCTAGTTGGTCTCTTGCCGCTCGGAAAAGGATTATCATCCTATCCACTGAATTAACTGTTTGACCCACTCTGCCTAAAATGATAAATTTTCAAACCTTGAAGGAATTGATATAGGCTTGAGGAGAGGAGGGACAATACTCATGATAGATAAAGTGCCAATTACGCGAGAGGGACTGGAAAAACTACGACAGGAATTGCACACTATTCTTACTGTTGAGCGTCCAAAGAATATAAAAGCTATCGAAGAGGCGAGATCTCATGGAGATCTGAACGAAAATGCGGAGTACCACGCAGCCAAAGAACGCCAGGCCATTTTAGGTGCGAAAATAAACGAGCTGGAAATGGCAATTAGCAGATCAGAGGTAATTGAGATAGACAAACAGCAAACCGAAAAGATTGTCTTTGGCACAAAGGTAGAACTCAAAAATCTTGGCAACGACCAAAATGTAACCTACCAACTCGTTGGCCCCTATGAGTCTGAACCTGAGATTGGAAGGATATCCGTTACCTCTCCATTTGGAAAGGCCCTTATCGGTAAGGAAGAGGGCGATACTCTCACCATTAAAACACCCAGTGGAACCAAGGAATTCGAGGTTTTGGAAATATGCTAGATCTTTTGGCGCCGTTCAAAAATTGGGTTTTTGCAGTTGACTGAACAAACAACAATGGTTTTTTAATTTCCTTCACCCAACAGGTCATTAATCTGGCAATGGCCGCGCGCTCACTCCGTCTTCTGTTACTCCCCTCGCCCTCACTTTCACGATTTCATTGGCGTTCATTTTTTCTGAAAGAAAGGTAAACCTAGCGTAGTTATCGCTCAAACCCCTGAGAAGTTTCTTTTTTTGAGGCGCCCATCCCTCGGTAAGTACGTCGAATGTGTCCCCTACTAAAGAACTCCAAAATATCTTTCTCTTCTTTTTGTCAAGACGCCTTAAGGCAAGGGCCCTCTCTTTGGTTTTATGGTAATCGAGTTGACCAGAAAATTTTGCAGCAGGAGTGCCTTCTCTCTTTGAATAAGGGAAAACGTGCATGTAGCTTATCGGGATACCTTGTAGGAGAGTAAAGGTATTGTTGAATGCCTCCTCCGTTTCTCCAGGGAAACCAACCAAGACATCAACTCCTATAGAAACCTTGGGGACAAGTGCAGTTATATCCCTTACCACGCTGGCAAACAACTTGGCAGAATAGTGTCTATTCATCCGCTTCAACACAGAATCATCGCCATTCTGTAAAGAGATATGAAAGTGACGACAGAGCCAGGTGTGGGTTGCCATCAATTCAATCAAATCTGAGCCTATTTCATCAGGCTCAAGGGAACTGAGCCTTATCCTCAGGTTACATCTGCTGTTGCCAATTTCAATAAGCAACTGGGTTAGGTTTACGCCGTTCCTCAGATCTGAGCCATATTTCCCAAGGTGAACCCCTGTCAGCACAGCCTCTTTATAGCCATTTTCCGCTAAGTCCCTCAGGTTTCTGATAACCTTTTCAGGCTCTAGGCTCCTGAGTGGACCCCGGGCCTTTGGGACAATGCAATATGAGCACAAAGATTCGCACCCATCTTGTATCTTCAAAAAGGCCCTTGTTCTACTGCCAAACCTCTTGATTGGGATTTGCTCAAAAGGAATGGAGCTCCTGAAGTCTTCCTGTAAAATAAGGGGGGGGTTGTGGTGGCTGGTTTGAATCAATAGGTCAGGAAAAGAACTCTTTCCCATGTTCCCTGCGATCAAATCTACACCTCTAATCAGAGATAACTCCTCAGGAAACACCTGCCCATAGCATCCTATAGCAGCGATAGTGGCCTCAGGATTCTCTCTAACAGCCCTTCTTATTGCCTGTCGGGATTGATAACTTGCTTTGGCTGTAACAATGCAGGTGTTAATAACAACCAACTCTGCCTCTGTATCCTGGCTAGCCCTTTGACATCCTTTTCTTATCAATGATTCTTCAATGAAGGCAGACTCATACTGGTTTACCTTGCACCCCAGTGTAATGATCTTAAAGAATTTTGACATCTTAAAAAGCAAGTGAACTAAAGTTAAAAGTTAACAGGCTGTTGCCGAAATCCCTTTTCGCTTAGTCTAAAACGTTTCTTGACAAATCTAAGGCTCCCTCCAGGTGATGTCAAAACTCACCCTTCGGGCTCAAACAGTTGACATCGCTTATCTTCCGCTTCGCCAAGATTTGTTAGCAAAAAACGTTTTAATGACCGCTCAAAGGGATTTCCGTTCGGACAACAGCCCGTTAAAATCCGTTTAAATTTAAGGCATTTTAGGCACTCTGTAGGGGTTCACAGGTTCAGGGTTTCCCGATGAAATCGAGATTCAGGGTTGCTTTTCTTTTGTTAACCTTCACTAACCGTGAACCTTGAGCCTCTGAACCCATGAACGTTTACGGCACTGTTTATTTTGGCCTTCTTATCCACCCACCACCAAGAGTCTTTTCTCCCTTGTAGCACACAAAGGCCTGGCCAGGGGTTATTGCCCACTGATGCTGGTCGAACTCGAAATGGACCAAGTCAGGTGCAAGAACGGTGAGTGTACCAGAGGCCTGTTTATGCCTATGCCGTATCTGTCCCTCTACCTTCAGCCTACTCCTAGCTGGCAGATCTCCTATCCATTTGAAGTCATGTGCTGTTAATTCTTTGGAAAATAGTGTCTCACGCGGCCCAACTGCAACCTCATTTGTCTCGGGTCTGATCCGGTATACATAGAGAGGCTCCCGGGAGGCTATTCCGAGCCCATGTCTTTGGCCAATGGTATAGGCATAGGTACCAGAGTGAACACCCAATACCTTTCCTTCACAGTCGACTATATTACCAGATGATAGCATCTCTTCACCAACCTGCCTGGTGAAAAAGGACCGGTAGTCGTTATCAGGGATAAAGCAGATTTCCTGGCTTTCATGACGAACTGAGTCGCCCAGCCCGCTTTCTTCTGCTTTCAGGTATACCTCAGACTTTGCCATATCCCCCAGGGGAAATTTTGTCCTTGATAATTGATACTGGTTCAGCCTGTGCAAAAAATAAGACTGGTCCTTCTGCTCGTCTTTTCCTTTGAGTAATTCCATTTGGTTTCCACGTGAACTCTTTCTCACCCTGGCGTAGTGTCCTGTGGCTAGAAAATCAATCCTGTTTTGCTCTATCCATGTAATCATCTGCTGCAACTTGATAAGACTGTTACAAACAACACATGGATTAGGGGTTATTCCTGAGGAGTAGGCCCTAATAAAATATTCAATGACCGTTTTATGGAATAGATCTTTGACGTCCAAGAAGTGCGAGGGGATTTCGAGCCTCTTGGTAATAGAGTCAATGAGCTTTGCCTTTTTTGCCCTTTCTTTTGGAGGAAGAGGAAGGATAAGGTGAACACCGATGACGTCCCATCCCTCCTCCTTCAATGCAAGCGCTGCATATGCGCTATCCATTCCACCACTGAGGGCAACGGCAATGGTTTTTTTCCCCTGATTCATGGACCCTGGTTGACCTCCACTCACCCCGGCTCAGGAGTCGAGCAGGGCTCTGTCGAAATTAACTTCCATGGCTTTTGCTGGACAGGCTATTACGCAAAGTTCGCAGGCACTACACCTATCTTTTTCAAAGGCAACACTCATCTCTGGCCTTTCAATATACAGGGCTCCAGTAGGGCAGACCGCCGTGCAGACGCCACAATGGAAACATCTTTCCTCATTTCGCCTAATATCTTGGCTTATGTTCTCAACCTTTACACCGACATCTCCCAGATATTTGACCCCGGCGTTATAATTCTTTCGATTGCCAGTTAGCTCCATAACAACCATGCCTTCTTTCCTCGGGTAGATCGTCGCCTTTAGTATGTTAAAAGAGAGGTCAAACCTCTTTACCAAATTGGCCACAATAGGCTCATTGACTATCTCTCTAGGAAATCTGAGAAGAACCACCTTTGAATACATAGCAACCTCCCTATATGTATTTTTCTAGTACCCTGGCAAACCCAGGGAGGGCCTTTTCAATTGCCTTGTCGTCTGCACAAAAGGCAATCCTGATATGCCCAGGGCCTCCAAAGCCCGAACCTGGGGCAGTTAGAATGTTTTCCTCCATCAGGGACTTGACAAACTCCAGATCATCTGCGATAGGGGTTTCCGGAAAGAGGTAAAAGGTTCCCTCTGGCAGAGCAAACCTATAACCGGCCGCCTCCAGACCTTTACATAGAGTATCCCTCTTTCGCTGGTACAGGGTTACATCAACACATTCCTCTAACAGGAACGGTACCAGCCGTTGCATCAAGGCAGGGGCATTCACATATCCCAAGGTTCTGTTGCATAAGGTGAGGCCGCCCACAATGGTTTCCTTTTCAGCGATGAGGGGATGAACAGCAATGTATCCGATTCTCTCCCCAGGCAGAGAGAGATCTTTTGAAAAGGAGGTTACCAAAAAACTCTCGGTATACGCTTCAAATATAGATGGAAACACCAAACCATCATAGATGATCTTGCTATACGGCTCATCAGATATCAGATAGATCGGCTCTTCCCTTCTTTGACTGTAAAGGGTTAATAGTT
Organism: Deltaproteobacteria bacterium; assembly: GCA_019310725.1. GTDB lineage: Bacteria > Desulfobacterota > DSM-4660 > Desulfatiglandales > B25-G16 > JADFWK01. The sequence continues at coordinate 15,581 of JAFDDT010000012.1, forward strand.
CACCCAACTGACAGAGCTCATCTTTTCTGTAAACCTTTCCTGTTGGATTATTAGGGTTGTTTATCAATACCGCTCTAGTATTGGGGGTGATAGCATTTTCAATGGCAGAGAGATCAAGAGAAAAGTCAGGCTTGGTAGTAACCACTACCGGAACGCCACCATAATTGTTTATGTAAAAATTGTATTCCATGAAATAGGGCGCCGGCATAATTACCTCATCCCCTGGATCAAGGATAGTCCCCAAAACCACATTGGTAGCCCCAGCTGCACCCACTGTCATAACAATGTCCTCACAATCAAAGGAAAAGTCATTCATATTGCTCAAGTAATCAGCTACAGCCTGCCGCGTCTCAATAAATCCAGCGTTCGGCATATAGCCATGCACGCCAGGAGGATTGTTAGAAACCAATTTCATCAATATCGTTTTGACGTTGGCCGGAGGCTCAAGATTTGGGTTACCTAAGCTAAAATCAAAGACGTTCTCAGGACCATATTGTGCCTTTCTGAGGGCACCCTCTTCAAACATCTTTCTTACCCACGAGGCACTCTCAATCGAGGTGCTAATCTTTTTGGATACAGACATGCTCTTCTCTCCCTTCTTGCGATATAGGAATAATGAAGCCCCCGCAGCAAGACTTCGGCAACCTCAGTCGAGTCCCTGCAGGTTATTTTGGCAAAGGCGAATAAAAAAGGCCGTGGAAATCTTTATCTTTCCACGGCCTGAGATTTCCCCTATAGATCCATTTAATCCGGGCCGCGGACAGGGAAATAGCCAAAGAAACTAAAAAGAAAAAAATCGCATGTTGAAAAATATGATTTTTTCGCCATTCCCCTCTCCCTTAAAAAACACTATAAATAGAAGAAATGGGATTTGTCAACAAGAAAGTAATGTTTCATCATAAATTGCCGATTATATTGTTGCAAAGTGAAAGCATGACGCAATTCTTTGGTATTGTGAGCAAACCATTGGGCAAGGGTCGGTACTCTATCGGACTAAAATGAAAACTCAGGGCAACATCAGAGTGAAACCTTGTCTCAATACGTTTTTTTTGCTATATACGGGAAGCTTTCACCCAAAAACTCTCTGCAACCAGCCTCGTTGGATCAATAAGTCTCTAACTGTTGATGGGATACGAATGGAACCAGTACAACTTTCACAACTTGTGGATATGGAAGATTCTCATGCCGTGCTGAATGAGGTCGAAAATGTTGTTTCCATGCTTTACACTGACTTTGACTTTGAGATGCTCAACAACGTTTTCAGCGATATTGTGCAACTTTTTGGCGGTGAGTATCCCGGGTACAGCCGCTGCCAAACACAATACCACGACCTGAAACATACCACCGACACCTTCCTGGCCATGGCACGGCTTATCCATGGCGCTATACTCAAAGGAGAAAACCTTACCAGAGACGAGGTAATGCTTGGGTTGCTGTGCGCACTGATGCACGATACCGGATATATCCGCAGCGTTGATGACGAGGCAAGCACAAACACCCACGACGATCCTACTGATATCAAGCGCAGCATCGCCTTCATGAACCGATATATGTCCGATCACGGCTTATCACCTGACGTCTTCAACCACAGCTCTGTTATCCTCACCTGCACTGATCTTAGTACAGACATCACCAAGATCCACTTTCCCTCCCGAGAAATTGAGCTGCTTGCCAAACTCCTGGGTACTGCTGACCTTCTCGGGCAGATGGCAGACCGGACCTACCTTGAAAAACTCCTGTTTCTGTTCTACGAATTCAGAGATGGCGGTGTCATGGGATACGATAACGAACTGGACTTGCTAAAGAAAACCAGAGACTTCTATGCAATGATCCAGCAAAGGATCACCAAGGATCTGAGCGGGGTGACTGAATATATGCGCCATCATTTCAAGGCGCGCTGGGACCTTGACAGAGACCTCTATGCTGAGGCCGTTGAAAACCATATCAGCTATCTCAACTTCATACTCAAACATCACGAAAAGGACTATCGCAATTATCTGAGGCGAGGTGGACTGGTGAAGCGATTGAATGAAAAAAGGGGTAGATCGTGAGCAAAGGTTTAGCAACGCTCAAGAGCGCATTAGTCTTTAGGATATCTTTCATACACTATTCATTTGGTTACTACTCTTGCTATGTAATGATGCATTCGGCTCCGCACATAGCGCTATTACCCACCCAACTATGTCATCATTGAGCCTCAAAACCGAGACGATTAGACGAACCTTCTGAGAATTGATAATAACAAAAAGGCTCGTCTTTCTTAGTCCTGTTTTGAGCAGCACCTTTTTCAGTGAACCGCTCACTTTTCCCCTTTCCTCGCTTGGAAATACAGACATTATTTCACGATTCAATACCTCTTTATAAGATCTATTGATGATATCGAGGGCAAGAGAATTGGTGATGATAATCCTGGTATCCCGGTCAACAACAATAATTCCCATCCCAATGCTTTCGGTGATTGCCTGTTGGAAATCAACACTTTGAATTAGCTCACTTGTTACGTGCCTCGGGATCATGTTATCTGGCTGAAACACCGTTTCATCCGATGGAGCAGGGATTGGGTTTTTTTCGATACTGTCCATGAGCATCTCGATGTTCTTGGCCATTTTTTCAGCAGGACCCTTGGCTATAAAATAGTCAGCACCTATTTCGCTCAGTGTGTCCATTTGTTCAACAATCGACAAGGCAACAATGGGGAAATGTGCGTTGGGAAATCTGGACCGGGTGAACCGAATTAACTGCTTTCCATCTATTTTGGGCATAATCATGTCTACAAAGATCAGGTCAAATTCTTCCTGCTCCAGTTTGGATATGCCATCCTTGCCATCATAGGCCTTTATTACCTCATATTCCCTCGCCTCAAGCAGTTCCGTGAGGAACTCCATGAAAAAGAAATCGTTTTCCACTACCAGAGCCCTTTTCATCATCTTTTCAACCTCATGAAAATTCCCGGTCCACCCACCGTTTGGCGTGTGACTCCCCGATCGATACAGGCATACATCCAGGTGGCCTACTTTATACACACCCTTCGCACTTCACTGATATCGGTTATGCCTTGAAAGACCTTCATAATAGCGTCCTGTTTCACGGTTGTCATTCCCTCCTTGGCTGCTTGCTCGAAAATAGCTTCTGTACCGGCCTGCTTTTTGATCATCCTTTTTATCACATTGCTGCCATAAAGCATTTCATAGATTCCCAGCCGCCCCTTATAACCTGTTCCAGAACATTCCTCACACCCTTGGGGACGGTAGAGGGTTAGGCCGGGAGTGAATTCAATTCCAGTAGTGTCAAAATAATCGGCGCCGTAATCTGAAACGATCTCCTGAAATTCATCTTCTGAGGGATGATACTCCTGGCGACACTTTTTACACAATCTTCTGACGAGTCTTTGGGCCAGCACACCCAGAAGAGCTTCGGAAAAATTAAGGGGATTGAGCCCCATATCCAGGAGCCGTGTCACGGTTTCAGGTGCACTGTTGGTATGGAGCGTAGAAAAAACTAGATGGCCGGTAAGAGATGCCTCAATGGCAGTGGCCGCAGTCTCTTCATCGCGCATCTCACCAATCATGATAACATCCGGGTCTGCCCGCAAAAAGGCGCGCATAATCATCGCGAAATCAAGCCCAATCTTAGGTTTCACCTCCACCTGCCGCAGACCGGGCTGGGTGATCTCCACCGGATCTTCTGCCGTCCAAATTTTGATACCCGGTTTGTTGATAAAACCTAGCGCGGCATGAAGGGTAGTCGTCTTCCCTGAACCGGTAGGGCCCACCACCAGTACGAGACCGTAGGGTTGGCCAACAACCTTCTTCATAAGGTTAAGATCTCTCTCAGCCAATCCCATCTCATCCAAGTGCATGGTGCTTGCTCCGGACAGTATCCTTAGCACGGCATCCTCATAACCTCCTGCGGTTGGGAGGGTAGCTAGTCGAAGTTCGAAGGGAGGTATGCCCCTGCGTTTGAACTTGATCTTTCCGTCATGAGGAAGGCGCTTTTCAGCGATGTCGACCCCCGCCATAATCTTGATCCTTATGATTATGGCCCTAATCATGGAGTTGGGAACCTTTGTATAGTCCTGGCATACGCCGTCTATGCGGAAGCGTACCGTGGTAACCCTCGAATCTTGACAAGGCTCAAAGTGAATATCAGAGGCATTCCTTCTGTACGCGGCTATTAGAATCTGGTCAACCAGGTTTACCACCTGGCTTGAGGTCTCATCAAACAGGGTCTCCTCAATCTCTGCCCCTTCTTCCTCTTCTTCAAAGGATATATCAGGGATCAAGTCAAGACCCTCCATAACATCCTGTCCAGGGGCAACCGTATGGGTTTTTTGGTCATCAAAGAAACGTTTTATGTATGGCTCTATATCTTCTCTTATCGCAACGGAGAAATTGATCTTTTTTGTCTTTACCAAGGCTCTGATGTGATCAGTTTTGGTCAGATCCCTGGGATCATCAATCAGTATCTCAATCCCCTCCTTACCCCAACTCAGAGGAACCCAGACCTCATGTAGGAGAAACGGCTTTTTTAGACTTCTTATGAGCTCAACTGGTGTGGGCAATCCCGGGTCATAGGTTCTAAAGGGACAGCCGTAGAATAATGAAAGGGATTTCCCCAGGTCTTCTTTCTTAACCCTGAAATACTCGATCAAGATAAATTCTACGCTCTTGTTCATCTTCTTTGATAGGCCGAGGGCCTTGTGGAGTTGTTCTGGGGTCACCATCTTTTGATTGAGGAGGTAGTCATATTTTGAACCAGAAGAGAGGCTGGCTATGATCGAATCCAGTTTCCTTTTGACTTCCTTATCGTCAGGATCAATTTGTTTGGCGGATCGGTACAAGTCGAGAGCCAATTCTTTTTCGCCTCTCTTCTCCATTTCCATGCCGAGCCTGAATTTGATCTGCACCTTCTCCTTTTTCCCCAGCTTCTGCTTGTTTACTATTTTTTCAACGTGCTGGACAACTTTTGAAAGCGAGTGGGTAACGGACAGACACGCAACCATTTCCGAAACGATTTTTCCTGAGTGGCAATCCAGCTGAAACAGTTTCTCATATTCGGCAACAGCCTCCCCGTAAAGACCCAGCTCCTTCCATGCAGAGGCACTCGCGAGAACAGCCTGAACGTTTTCATTGTTGGACACGGCCTTTTTGAGAATTGAGATGTCCTCAGTGGAAACATTTTCCGCGTCAGTCTGTTCCTGATCGACGAGTTCCTTTTTTACTTGGCCGATCGTCTGCTCAACCTTTTCACGATTACGAGAATCCAATCTAGGGATATCTGATAGGATCTTTTCATAAGCCTTGAGAGACTCCACGAGCAATCCCATGGAACGGTAAACCTCTGCCTCATTAAGCTTGGACTGCAGATCTATTTTCTCATCTTCCGTAATGCGCGTCATCCTGCACTCCCCTCAGTGAGAATCTAGTCCAACTCCTATCTCAAATTCTGCTTAGCAAGGCTTTGTCAAGCACATGTCCTGCTAAGATCGATTCCCTTTCGGTGGGTAAGCGAACTGTATCCCATCAGGCTTAATCAAAATACTAAGATCCACTTCGCTCGTACCTATGTTTTCATTCGGAAAAGACGCTTCAATCCTTTAGTGGTTTTTAATTGCTTTAACGATGGTACCAGCAAATCACAATCGAGTCTCATCATGGCAATAGGGGCAAGAACTCCCATCAGTATCATAAGATAGCCAAGATCCGTTTTTCTGATATACAGCCTGCGTTTTTCAAAAATCAGATCCACCTCCCTTGCCCCACTGAGGGAGTAAATAAAAACACGCCACCAGTCTCGCCTTTCAGGTTCCTCGGGGAGGGGAGTTAAGAACTCCTTAAAGATGAGTTCGCCCTCAAAAGAAAAGAGCATGATTCCGTCAACATCATCCAAGCTCAGAATATCATTAAAAAGCTCTCTCATATCTTCCTTGCACTAGGGACTTTCTTATTCTGAAGAACCCATATGGCCACTGATAACCTTTATTATTCTGTCTCTTGGGCATTTGGGGTTAACTGAAATTACTGTTGTTTGTTTACCCGGGACCAGGATAAAATCATTTGATTCACCCCTATCGATATAGCCTAGCTTTAGTTTTCCAGCGTTGAAAAATGTACCTACACGTTTAGACTGCGCTATGAAGCCATCCCACGAATTGTCGTAGTATATGGCTTCAAGTCCGCGTCTTCCGCCAATCCCCTTTTCCAGTGTGGCCCTGATATTAGCTATTACGTTTGATTTCTGCGATTCCGCTACCTCGGACACCTTTACCGTCTTTTCACTATTTTTCCTCACCGGTTCCGGCCCTTCTACACAGCCAGCCTCATCCTTCACCCGTGCTGCATCAAGGAGTATCGCCTGGAGCTCCGCCTGGATCTTCTTTTCCTTCTGAGGGCAAGCATTCTGTATGGAAAGACTGACCTCATCCCACGAAAAGATTTCGTACGCGCCAGCCTCACCTTGGAGACCACTGGCCCTTGCATCAAGCAGTTCACCCTCATGGAAAAAGAGTACCCCCTGTTTGCCCGATAATTTGTCAACCAACCGGATGGTACACGTTTTCTGCTCCATTTCTATCAATTGCAAGAAAATAGCAGAAGAAACACCGTGTAATGTTCCACCCTCAGATTCCTTTCTGAGAGTGGTCATTATTTTCCGCGCAAGGTCTTGGATCATGAAGGGCTTCCCAATATAGCCTACTGCCCCTCCCTCTCGGGCCAGTCTCTCCATTTCGGGTGTGCTGTAGCCAGTAATGATGATTACCGGTATGTCTGGATAGTGTTCCATGACATGGGCAAGAAGGGTAAAACCATCCATTCTCGGCATTTTCAGATCACTGACTACGAGGGAAATAGCATTTTTCTTGAGCTTGTTTACAGCAATCACACCATCTTCTGCCATCACCACACGAAAGATCTCACTGTACCTCTCAAGCCCCTCCTTCAAGGATACCAGCATCTCCTGATCATCATCCACAATCATCACCTTTCTTACCATGGAATCTCCTCACCCTTTCTCACTCGGGACGCCTTATCAATGTCTACGATCTTTACCCCGGCAACATACTCCATGGCCTCATACTTCTTTATGGCACCTATTTTTTTTGCGATCTCATTCAATTTCTTAATTTGCTTATCTATCTTGACAATGTTCTCGTAATTTTGGTCATGAGGGCTCAAATCAGGTAAAATCTCATTTAGTAGATTGCTAATTATCGTAAGGGGTTGATTCAGTTTATGGGCAACCCCACCAGCCATCTCCATAACTCCAAGGAATTTCTCCTTGCTCAATCGGTGCTTCTGGTATTTCATTCGCTCTATTGCATCCTGGGCAATAAGCTTTATCTTATGCGCCTTGCCTCTGTTTTTTACGAGGAAGGCATGGAATCCGAGAAAATGTTTCATACCATTTCTGTCGAGTAGTGTCAGGATTCCTTCCTCCTGACCGGATTGCAAAACATCAGAGAGAAAAAGGGGAAGGAGGTACCTCCCCTGGGGTGCAATAAGCTCAAATAATGGTCTCCCCATCAATTCTTGCTTGTGAAACCCTAGGAGGTCTGCACAGGCCTGATCGATATCCAGCAAATATCCTTGAAGGTCCAGGAGGAGGACAAAATCTTCACTGCTGGTTCCCGTCACATCGAAATGGCCAAGTGCCTCTTTTTCTTTAATTGCTTCCGTGATATCCTTGATTACCCCATCCAAGAACACTGCCATGCCATCCTCATCAAAGACCACCTCAGCAGTGACAGCACACCATAAGGGTGTCCTGTCCCGTTTCATGAGCGAAAGGGGGAAATCCTCTACGCGACCTCCCCGAATAATGGTCTCAACGAAGACACCCCTGTCTTTCTGGTTCCTATAAAGCTGCGCAACTGGGTAACCGGTTAATTCCCCAACCGCAGCGAAGCCAAATAATTGTGCAAATGCCTTGTTGCAAAAAACAAGCTTTCCTTCAAGAGTGGTACGGTAAATGCCGAGAGGAATATTATCAAGAAACTCCGCATACCATCGTATTGATTTATCAATGTCAATCTGAGAAACGGTACCCACCATTTTATTCAAACTATGCGCCGTGCACAAACCTCCCGAAAAGAGTTGCAATTCGATGGAACCTTCTAAAACTGAAGCACCTTGAAATAGTATATCTTATGTCAATAGGCTGCTGCCCAAACAGAAATCCCTTTGGGCAACAGCCTCTTAAGAATCTGCATCAGGTCTGGTGCCGATGTCGCAGCCGTTCTATAGATAGGCGAAGGCTGTCCTGCATGCGCGAGATTGCCTCGGCTAATTCCCCGATTTCATCCTTAGATTTAACATCGATCTCGGCATCCAGCTCGCCAACACTAATCCGGTCGGCAATCTCAGAAAGACGTCTGATATTGCCTGTTACCTTCCGGCCATAAAAGAAAACAATCAGGCCTATAAGTACTATGGTTCCTAACATAACGCCTGCATTAATGTTTCGGACTCTCTTGGTTATTTTCTGGCATCCTGCCTTAAGTTTTTCCACTGGACGAGTAAACTCATCCAGGTATGTGGTGCTTGCCACATAATATGGCGTACCTTTTACCGGCGCACACACCATAAATTTATCCCGAAACCTGCCGTCAGCGTCCTGCCATGTGTAATAACCGCTCGATTCCTTTCCATCTTTACCAGCGCTAAAAACCTTCCAAAACCCGTAGAATGCTTTCCCCATGGGTTTTTTGAGCGTACTCATATCAATGCCAACGATTTTGGGGTTAACATGGGCCCAGTTTCTCCAGATCCCATTCTTGTCCGGTACCGCATGCAATGCTGTATATCCAGTGGATCCCACCTTCTGTACCGCAATTTCTTTCAGCCCTGCGTCTTTCTGAAATCTCCCTCTCTTCAATTCTGGATGGCTCAGGAGATAAAGACCAACCTGGAGGGCCACTCCCCGGGCATGCTCGGCAACCTGTCTCTCTGCCATTTGAGTAACGATTCTTGAGCTTTCCTCAGTGATGAGGCCACTCAGGCCGACCATATGCTTCAGTGAAAAAAAGCTACCGATGGCCAGGCCCAGGATAAGGGGGACGAGTAGAAAAAACATCAACTTCCCCTTCAGGCCAATCCCTTTCAACTTGATGGGGGGTACTCTTAGTGCCTGTGTTTGAGCAGGTTCGGGCTCCTCCCTGAGTGGGCCAGTTGGCTTCTGCTTGCTGAGCGTGAGCGTGGGACGGGCAGGTTTCAAAGGCTCATCTGCCACTGGGCGTGGTTTATTAACCAATATAACATACCCACAAGCCTTGCATCTGAACCGGGCACTCTGACCTCTTATCTTCTCTGTATCTATCCTATACTGTTTCCCGCATTCCTCACATGAAACGATCACAATGCAATCTCCTTATCTTTCACTTTTTTCCTCTGTTTTGTAGACACCCATACCCTGGACTTTTTGACGTTAAGCGGTATCACGCCCCTATTTCCTTGATTTTCTTAACCATATTCTGTTGAAAGACGATCCTTTTTTCCTCACGTCGAATCTCACGGGCAAGGAGATTCACTAGTTCTGCTGCCCGGTGCCTTGGAAATTCACGCTTACTGTGATCCAGATCAGTCACTGCTTCCTCAATCAGCACATCAGCTATTGGCCCCAAGGCTAAAGACAATTGGACATTGAGATAATCGAAAAAGTCCCTGCCAAGTACCGAGATACGCCTTCCCTTAGGTCTGATGAGCTTGAGCTTTAAAAGCCTGAAGATCACCCCCTTCACCGTACCCATATCCAGGCCTGCTTTTTTTGCTACTGAGCCAAGACTCCTCCTGCCATCTAACTCCACAAGTACACTGAGCATATGACTGTCAAGAGAAAACTCTCCAAGGTCTCCCCGGTCAGCACGCTTAAAAACCAAACCAGATATATCACCGGATAGAATGTTCACTCCGTTACCTCCGATGAATCAGTTGCCCAGTCACAGACAGATCACAAAAGGTATGCCACTGATCCCAGAGCCACAAATTATGCGTCTAGATTAGCCTCTCCTTGCTTTCCCGCAGTTGCCGCAGCTCTTCCCTCAATGCCTTGAACTCCTCTTCAATCAACTGTTTGAGTTCATCTACGGCTAACCTAAAACTCTCATCGGGACTTACACGACCTTCATGGGGTTCGAGCTGTCTCTCCTTCGCCTCCTCAGGTGGCCTCTCCTCTTTTTTTTGGATAGCCTGATCCTCTTTCGGTTCTTGTGGCGCCACCCTCGCCTCATCAGGCGGCTTCAACCCGTTTTTTCTATCTGAGGCGGCCTTTCTCAGTGGGATCTGCTCCATTAATCTCTTGAAGTTTTTCAGCTGACTTGCGAGTATTCTATTTCTTTCAGGCTCAGTGATGTCTTTGGAGACTATTACCTTCTCCAGGCTCATATAGGCGGAGTTCAATAATTTGCTGGCATTCGGATGGGCTTTCGCTTTGTGGGTCTTGATATATTTTCCCACCGAATCAAGGAGACCGAGAAGTGATACAAGGATTTCATCATCTCGGTATGTATCTTTTAATTTGTCTATCTCCCTAACAAACCGACCCATGATTTCATCGGTAATCTCCCAGTCAAGTGACAAAACGATAGACTTTAACCCCGTGAGGGGAGTAACCTCAGGATCACCGGTATCCTCCACAGTGTTAAGGCTCTTATTGCCGTGTCCAAAAAGGTCTTTGTGGTCTGCTTCCACCCGAAAATCTACAGTACCATCTTTTTGTAAGGCCATTCTAACCTCCTATTTCAGTTCCATGAGCAAAGAAGCCATGGTCATTGATATAATTTTTTTTATGGTTGGCACAACATTCATTCCCATCAGAGCGCTCGCTTCAAAAGAAGGCGCTTTTAACTGACTGTTGAGGTCTTTTTCAAGTGTTTGCAGGGGCAAAAGTGGGATACCCTGTTCCTCCAAATCCTTTTTGTTGTATTGTAAAACAATGGGGATCTTGAAAATACTCTTCTTGAAAGTGGCCAAATTTTTCTGAAGATTCCTGAGGGAAAGAATATTTTTTTCTCTTCTCACTGCCATCGAGTCTGCCACAAAAACAATTCCATCAACCCCTCTCAAAACCAGTCTCCGGGTAGCATCATACTTGACTTGTCCAGGCACCGTATATAGCTGGATTTTCACATCATATCCCCTGATTTTTCCTACATTGAAGGGAAGGAAATCGAAAAAAAGGGTTCGGTCCCCATGTGTTTTGATGGTAACCATCTCTGTTTTTATGCGACTTCTGAATTTACTGTATATATATTCCAGATTGGTGGTCTTTCCTCCCCTCCCTGGACCATAGTAGACTATTTTTGCCTGAACCTCTTTTTTCTTCAGGTTTACAAATGCCATCAGCAGACACCTCACAAAAGAACCGTAATCACCCCACCTCTGTTTATCGCTGCACGCTGCACACTAAGAGAGAGTCAAGCTATGGAGCACAGGAGGGTTCCAAAATCTTCTTTACCTTTTCCGTAGCCTCAGCCACCTTCAACCGCAAAAAACCCAAAGATATCCCCTTACCAAAAATAGTGATCAGTAAGAAATCCGTCAAAACTTTGCTGAAGTGTATGCTCTCCTTTTCTCCTTTATGAAAGAGTAAAGAGAACTCATCTTCCCCAACAATTTTAGCCATAGTGCTCACCGCCGCAAAATTGCCCGCGGCTAAGGCCGCTAGCGAGTAAATATCGTGCTTGATTTCGCCGTCATCGAGGTTGGCAATAACATTGCCTGCCATGTCGATCAAAAAGATGCAGTTAACCCCAACATCAAAGAGATCCTCTAACAACACCTGTTCTATGGCATCGAGCTGTTCTTGACCAAGCATATAGGTCAATGGCCTATCTCCTATAAACTAATATGTTGCTTATGTCCCTCTTTCTTGGCCACCAACAATTTTAAGCCATACTCTGGCTTTGGTGCCGCTGCCAAAAATGCTGTTCACTTCTATTCTGCCCTGCATCTCCACCAAGAGTTTGCGGGCAATCGGCAGTCCCATCCCCATCTTTCCAGGTTTGGTGGTAAAGAGGGGTGTGAAAACCCTCGGCATGTCATTTTTTCCGATGCCGGATCCATTGTCTTCCACCACTATCTTGAGAGAATTATCCGTCTTCGAGACCTTCAATTCTATTACGGGATCATCCATACCTTCCACTGCCTCCACGGCGTTCTCAACAATGCTGGCCATGATCTTATTGAGGGCTGCGCTGTCTCCCATGATCAGGCAGGACTCCACATCACTATGATGGATGAGTTTAATGTTTGCGCCTTCAACTCTACTGGACGCCAAGCTCAGGAAGTGTTTCCAAAAAGAAAGAAATGCAATCTCTTTTTGCTCCTTCACTTTGAATTGAGAATAAGACTTCATGGCATCAACCAATTGCTGCTGCCGTGCCAAGAGCCTTGCCCCTCTCTTCAGATACTCTTTCTTCTTGGCATCATCAAACAGGTCGTAGTTCTCGCGCAAGACATCAAGGGTGATTTTAAGCGAATTCAGTGAATTACCAAGCTCATGCCGCAGAGTGGAAAGGATTTGCTCCAGATTCTCTGCTAGTTCTATATCAGTTTTCATCAAGCCAACAATTCCTCTCTTTGCTCCAGATTCTCTACTAGTTCTATATCAGTTTTCATCAAGCCAACAATTCCTCTCCCCTATAGAGCGAACAGAACATTCCACAGTCTGCATCTTCCCTGGTGAAGTATCTTACCCTTTATTCACCCTTTATCGGGAATCGTGCGGGTTGTGATATGATTTAAAAGCAAAATACATACCACTTTATCATGGCGAGTCTCAAAGTCCTTAACTGTTTGATTATTCAGAGTAATTTGATGATAACGTCATAGATTTGAACAGCTATGTGGGCCATTTTGGGTGGGTCAAAATAGGTTAGGTGGCGTATTTTGTGCTAATTCATCTGCATCTCTCTAAGATTTCGCTTCAAGGTCGAAAGCGAGATACCTAAGTTCCTCGCGGTCTGGCTTTTGTTCCCAGAATAGGCCCTCAGGGCAGAAACAATATGACGTTTTTTCACCTCCTCAAGTGAAATAGCATCTTGATTGCTCGCACTCCTCTGTTCACTCTTTGCCAGCGTCTGATCAAGATTACTCTCAAGCAAGAGATCCGCGGGCCTTATTTCACTACCCTGAAGCAGGAGGGAAGCCCTTTCGATCACATTCCGAACCTCTCTCACATTGCCAGGCCAAGGATATTTCATCATTTTCTCCATATGACTGTCAGGAATCCTGACAGGCTTCCTGCACAAATGCTCCACAAAATAGCCTGCTATTTCTGGTATGTCCTCTGGATGCTCACGCAAAGGTGGAACGTTAATATTGATGACAGCCAACCGGTAGTAGAGATCTTTTCGGAAGGTTCTTTTCTCTATGGCTTCTTCTAAGTCCTGATTAGTGGTGGCTATGATTCTTACATCAACGGATATAGTTCGGCCACTTCCTATTCTTCGAACACATTTATCATCCAGCACCGTAAGCAATTTGCTCTGGAGGTGTATGGGGATTTCCCCAATCTCATCCAGCACCAGCGTTCCGCCGTCTGCCAGCTCAAAGATTCCTTCACGACGGGTATCTGCACCGGTAAAGACGCCTTTTTCGTGGCCAAAATATTCAGCCTCCATCAAATTCTCTGGGATAGCAGAGCAGTTGATAGTGAGAAACGTTTCTCGCTTATCCTGAAGATCATGGATTGCCCGAGCCACTACATTTTTGCCTACCCCGGTTTCTCCTGTGATCAGCACATTGGATTCAGACCCAGCGGACAGTTCTATCTGGTCTTTTATTCTTTTCATAACCTCAGAAGAACCAACCAGTTTTTGCTCCTGGCTTGCTTTTTGCCTTTCATAATCCTGAGCTCTAAGCCTTCCTTCCAGATGAACACTCTTGACAGCTAAATCTATGGCAATCAGAAGCTCATCCAGCTCGAAAGGTTTGGAAAGATAATTAAAGGCCCCGGCTTGCATTGCCTCAACCGCATAGGGAACCGTAGCGTATGCGGTCATGAAAATAATC
>JAFDDT010000338.1 GCA_019310725.1 Deltaproteobacteria bacterium
TATCTCATCTTGGTCAGCTTGTAAGGGATGCGTTCGAGATACAGCTTCAGTCTCTCCTCAGCTTCCTCAGGAGTAAGCGGGGGCAGTTTCTTTTTCTTCCGCCTCTCTTCATCTCTGGCCACAGCATCCTCTGCAAAGTTTCGGTGGAGAGCTCCCTTGTATTCCTGGTGGATATCCACCATAGGGGCTCCCACCTCTGAGTCTATTTTTCTTGACCCTTCAAGGCCATTGCCCTTGAGGAACTCGATGATAAACCAGGCTGTGCCGAAGGGGCGGAGAAATCCGCCTCTAGAGGGACGTATGGCTATCACCATGCTACGCCTCCTCTTCCCAGACGAAGTTGCGGATTATCTGATAGTCAATTGCCTGCTGCCGCTGCCGATTCAGGTATCTATCCCAGTCTTTACACCATGCCCTGATTGCCAGCTCATCCTGGTAGCACCACCAGTCCCAGTCGGTAAGTGGTCTCCCCAGCCTCTCCTCCAGCTGGGGACCGATGAGCGCCCTGGCGATGCCGTCCATACTGCCAAGCATATCCGTAATCATTACGGATTTTGCCAAGCCGAAACAGAAGTCAAAACAGTCATTCATCTTTTTTCTCCTCAGCCCCTTTAATGTGCTGCTTAACGGTGAGGTTAAACATAGCCCCGCTGGTGGAAAGGATGTAGCAGAAGCCCCTCACCAGCTGGGGGATTCTATCAGCCGGCTGGATGTTGCGCAGCTTCGCCCTGAAGAAGCCGCTCTCGGGGTCGGCGTCGATAAGCATCTCGCCGCCACTGACTACCCCGGCTGTGCTTTGCCGTCCCTGCTCGATTAACTGCTCTGTCTGCTTTTGCCAGTCGTTACTCATTAAATGCCTCCTTTATCTCGTCGTCGGTTGCGTCTTGCACATTCCCGGCCTGTGGTGATTGAGACCTGCCCCCCGAAAACGATACTAGTTATAATCTCGTCAAAGGGGGTAACAAATGGCCAAGAGAGGTTACACACCGGAACAGATCATCAACAAGCTTAGGGAAGCAGAAATACTACTCAACCAGGGAGCCACCATCGCCGCTGTCAGCAAGAAGATTGGGGTTAGCGACCACACCTACTACCGCTGGCGTAAAGAATATGGCGGCATGAGAGTAGACCAGGCTCGCCGTCTCAAGGAGTTGGAGCAGGAGAATTCCCGTCTTAAGAGGCTGGTAGCCGACCTGTCCCTGGATAACGCCATTCTGAAAGAGGCCTCACAGGGAAACGCTTGAGCCCGTCCCGCAGACGTAAGATGGTATCACAGGTATCTCAGAAGTTAGGCGTCTCGGAGAGACGGGCATGTAGGGTGTTAGGTCAAGCCAGGGCAACTCAGCGGCGCCATCTATCGCCACCATCCGATGAGAGGCAGCTTACCGCTGACATTATTGCCCTGGCAACAAAATATGGGCGGTATGGTTACCGCAGGATAACGGCCTTATTGAATAGCGAACACGGATGGAGAGTTAACCACAAGAGAGTAGAAAGAATCTGGAGAAGGGAAGGGCTCAAAGTGCCCAAGAAACAACCCAGACGGGGTAGATTATGGCTCAATGACGGCTCGTGCATCCGGCTCAGGCCGGAGTATAAGGACCATGTCTGGAGCTATGATTTTATGATAGATCGCACCGCTGATGGCAGGTGCTTTAAAATATTGAACATCATCGATGAATTTACGCGGGAATGCCTGGCGATACTAGTAGCACGCAAGATTAAGAGCCACGATGTTATTGACCTCCTGTTTCACCTGTTTATCTTCCGGGGTATCCCGGAACATATCCGCTCGGACAACGGTCCGGAGTTTACGGCCAAAGCGGTGAGGAAATGGCTTAGCAAGCTGGGTGTAAAAACCTTGTTTATAGAACGGGGTAGCCCTTGGGAGAACGGGTACATTGAATCCTTCAACGGCAAGCTCCGGGATGAACTGTTAAATCGGGAGGTCTTCACCACATTGGCCGAGGCTAAGGTCTTGATAGAGCAGTGGCGTAAAGAATATAATCAGGTACGCCCACATAGTGCCCTGGGATACCAACCACCAACTCCTGAGGCTATGTTAATTACGGTCAACAAGGCGTACCGCCTCAAGAGCAGTTGTCCCGCTTCCACCGAATGGATCTAGCACAAGCTCTCCACGAAGTGAGAGTCTTGAGATCAGGTTTCCAGGAATCTGCGGGATGAACTTCGAAGGGTACGGGTGAAGATCGTGAGTCAAGAAACCTGTATCATCGTTAACAAAGGACCAATCAATCGCCTGTAGGTCAGAGGCTACCTTATCCGCATTTCTTAGTTCATCGGAAGATTTTATTTCCGCATATGTTGGGGAAGAGTCTGTGGGATTGATTTCGTATGCACTTTGTTCATCGCATACTGATTGGAGGAAGCTACGTTGAATCTGATCGATATATTTGTTTCTTTTACTCATATTAGCAACTGTCACGATATTTCTGGGAAAGAGTATACCATCCCAGATTATCAGTTTCAAGTAGTGTTTCGATAGTGGCCAAAAACGCAATCTGGTGAGTTGGGGCCGGCGTTTAACAAAATAGCGCTCAAGGAGATACGCTTAATTATCATTGCACAAAACTGACAAATGTGTAATCCGCCCAGGCTAATAAAAAGTCATAAGGTAAAATTTCAAGAACTAGCTAAATTATCGCCCCCCTCCCAGCGGGGAGGTTGAATCAAAAAACTCTTTTGTTTGACTTCAGCATAAGACAAAAGAGTTTTTAGTTTTATCAGAGGAAGCATTTGCATTCTTTACCCTCCCCTAGAGGTAAAGAACTGTCTTAAGATAGGATTTGACAGCCATATGGTGGAGGGATACACTAAACATAAAATATGAATTTGAAATGACTCCGGTATAGTAGCCTTCTAAATAGTAGTTTAGGAGGTGCAGGCGTGAAGCAAAGGGCACTAAAGATTGCTAGTCTAAGGCGGTTGCCGGTGCCCTTTTTTGTTTGCGCAGGAACTTATGCCTGTCGGAGCAGGACAAATGCATATTGAAGTGAATAATTGTTGGGCTCTTATATTATCACCAATTCTATTGGAGGGTGCATCAGCCGGGGGAGATAATGACGGGTGAAAAAAGGAAGAAGCTGGAGGTCTTTGGCGCAACGCTCCTTGGTTTTGCTGAGGCATGTAAGGACTTGAATATTGTGGCGGGCTCCACAGCCGGCGAATTGGTTAGCGGTGTAGAAGTCAACAAATGGTACCCTTTTAAGCGTTTAAGAGATATTGAGGCAACCGTGATAGAGGCCTACAAAAACGCAGGACCAATACTGGAAAAAGCCGGCGCCGAGATGATGCTCACCTGGTATAATTTGGGACCGGGCAAAGAAATCATCAACACGGGCGTCGATTTTCTAAGATTCCAGAGTGGCTCACAAGGATATGCCAGCGTGGTGAAAGGCCCTGAAGACCTGGTTGGAAGTTTTGAATTGGTAGAGCTTGATGAGAATAAGGGC
>JAFDDT010000139.1 GCA_019310725.1 Deltaproteobacteria bacterium
CCACTGGCATGATGGTAAATCCTCAATAAGTTGGGGTAAATTTTCCAGGAAAGTAATTCTGGCAACACATTTTAGAACTCGAACTTATTGAGAAGTTATGCTCCTAGTAAAGAACTTATTGATCTTATTGATAATGTAGACCCAGATAGTGTCCGCTGGACTGAGTTCCGTTGAGAAAAATGACTAAAAGACTAAAGAAAAGGCAGGCTGATCGCTTGCTTTTTTGGAGAACCTATCTGGTTACAGCAGTCCGTCTATTGGGAAGACTGATCTTCTTACCCGCCTTGTAGCATAGCTGTTTGGGAGTCTAATAGACGGGAATTTTGTCACAACTCTATAACCCTATCACATCTTTTCTGGAGTGCCTTCATATTTTGTCTCTCTCTCTTTCCCAATTCCCCTTCCCCCAGGCTAAAACCATAGTAGCCATTCATGATAACCGTGGGAGTTGAATTGATCCACAAGAGGAGCTTATGAAGATCTCCGGCCTGAAGGTAGAGTGAAACATCGTTTATGAAAAGGACCTTGCTGGGACTCTTCACATATTCTGTAAAGACACCCTCTATCAATTTCGCATTATGTTCAGCCAGCGCTTCGACCTCATCGACAGTCCGCCCCACAAGCCTCGGAGCTGCTATCTGCGTTGTGCAATAGCTTATGGATTTGGTCTCTTCTGTGGTCATTTTCCCGCCAATTTCTTTTACTTTCTCCGGGGCTAAATCTATAACGGCAAGGTCTGTTTCACCCCCCTCCAGGAACCTGTTTAGGATTTCAGCCAAGTAACCCGTCTTCCCGGTATTCACTTCGCCTATTATAAGTGTCTTCCTATTTCTAAATTCTTGTACCCCATTTAGAGGCCTGAACCTGTTTTGAGCTGACATCAAACCAGACCAACCTTGAACAAAATGAAGGTCCCCGCAGCCCCGCAAGCGGGATCTCCGCTCTGCTCCGACAAGCTGCGGGGTATCAAATCGGAATTCGCCGAAGCCAACCCGCCTTCGGTGATTCCCATTCTGGCTGCAGGCTACTAGGCTCTGGCCCAAAAACTGCATTGAAAATTGCCACCCGCAAAAGTGCAAATCCGTATGAGGCACCAGCAATGCAACATTTCCCCTCAGGCCATTTGAAAGCAGAAAAAGGATTCCACTTATCTGGCAATCAAATACGTCAGTCCACCCATTGAGGTTCGCCTGAAACCGGATATCCTCCCTTTGAAAGGTTTCCTATGATCTCCCCCACCCTCGTTTTCCTGGTATCAAATGTTACCGTTACCTTGTGGGACCCCGGGAACAGACCGTATGTCACGATCCCTTCAGTATTTATCAGGATAGACCTTATCCTGTCTTGTGGCTCTCCTCAGCATCCGCTCGGAACATTGAGGATGGTGAGATTTACTGTCTTTCTTGTTTCTGCCAGACCGAAATGCTGGCATGCGACCAGGAAAAACAGTCCCAAGAGCACCATAACAACAGCAGCATTTCTGTGTCTCATGAGATCTTCCCTCTCTTAAGGATACATAATTTTACTGGGTAGAATACAATCAAAGCCTTTTGCAACTCAAGAGAAAAGTTATAAGAGATTTTTACATCCTCAAAAACCGCGATGCCACCATTGGTGGGAAACCCTTTGACTAATCACCCTTTATCCTGGTAAAGATGCTTGCATCTATTTAGTCATCAAAACTCTTTCTCACTTGATGTCAACTAATCAATCTGATAAATTTATTTTAATAAAGAAGGCAATCAAGGAAGGTAACTTTTTCGACAGGATTGCCCTGATTTCATCGATATGGTTCGGTGCAGGCCTGTTGCCGGTGATGCCAGGTACCTACGGCACGGTTGCTGCCATACCTCTGTATCTAGTTGGAAGTTTTCTAGCTCCTCAATACCAGCTCTCTATTTTGCTGATAATTGTCATCGACGCAGTCTGGTCATCTCATAGAAGCCAGGGCATCCTGGGTGTGCTCGATCCACCGGAGATCGTTATTGATGAGGTTGCTGGGTTCCTGGTAACCATCATCCTTATCCCCTTTGCCTGGCCAACTCTTATTGCGGGGTTTTTTCTCTTCAGGTTTTTTGATATCCTGAAACCACCTCCCATAAAAGGAATTGAAAAAAGGATAAAGGGGGGAGTCGGGGTGGTCCTCGATGATCTGGTGGCCGGTGCATATGCTCATATTTCCTTGAGGCTTCTTATCTGTGTGTTTAACTGAAAACGCGCTATTGACAGAAAAATAATGCTCACAGAGATCATAGTAATAGGTAATGAACTGATTTCTGGAGAGACAAGAGATCTTAATGGCTGGTATGCATCAGGGCGTCTCTTATCTTGCGGCCTAGAGGTCAATGAAATTACAACCGTGGGCGACAACTACGATACGCTCTCCGCTGTGTTGAGGAGAGCTGTAAAAAGGTCTCGTTTTATCATTGTTACGGGTGGATTAGGCCCAACTGAAGATGACCTAACCACTCAGATAGCGGCAAAGGCCCTTGGCAGATCTCTCTGTTTTGATCAAACCCTTCTCGACCACATAAGGGAGGGTACGAAGAGATTAGGCCTCACCTGGTCTCCCTCATTGCAAAAACTGGCCTGGCTTCCCAGAGGGGCAAAGATTTTGGATCCTCACGGACATACCTGCGGTTATTCACTATCAAAAGAAGACACTCAGGTCTATTTCCTGCCAGGTGTTCCCGAGCAGATGAGGGAGTTGATGGATAGGGTTGTTGTTCCAGATATTCTTAGAAGATACACACCGGTCACAGTCCCACGACACAGGATACTCAACGTCTACGGATTGAGTGAATCCCAAATTGTGGATGTCTTCAAGGGCCTCAAAGATGATCGAAAGAAGGTAATGTTTGGCTTCTATCCCTTTTTTCCCGAACACCGCATCACCATTACAGTCCGGGGGAAAGATGAAACGGAGATTGAAAGGCAATTGACCGGGGCCGAGAATAACGTCAGGAATCTCCTAGGGCCTTACGTCTTTGCATCGCGTGACAAAACCATGGAAGCCGTGGTTGGAGAGTTTCTCAGAAAGCAAGAGATGACGTTGTCTGTTGCCGAATCATGTACGGGGGGTCTCATTGGCCATAGGCTTACCTCCATATCAGGGAGTTCTCTCTACTTTGAGCGAGGGTTGATTGCTTACAGCAACAGATCCAAGGTCGAGATGCTTGGGGTAAGGCAGCAAACCATAGATTCATATGGTGCTGTAAGTGATCAAACAGTAAGGGAAATGGCAGAGGGGGTCAAGAAAACTGCGAAAACGGATATGGGGCTTGCTGTAACAGGCATCGCCGGTCCCTTAGGGGGAACAGAGGATAAACCAGTTGGCACCGTGTTTATTGGACTCTCTGTCCATACAAAGGTATTCTCCGGTCGTTATCGTTTTTCTGGAGACAGGGATAAGGTCAAGCTTAACGCTGCTGAAATGGCCCTTGATTGGGTCAGGAGATATCTCAATGGCTATCCGTTCATTCCTGGCATTTGAACTTCCCTCTGAGATCAGGGAACAGATTGCGAAGATCTCTCGTGAACTGCAGCAATCAAGCCTGCCCGTGAGGTGGGTTAGGACAGAGAACATTCATCTCACTATCATCTTCCTTGGCTCGGTTAGTGAAGATACCATAGATGATATAAAAGAGAAAAGTGGGGCGGTTGTTGAAAGCTTTTCAGCTATCAAAATCCGTCTGAATGGTATTGGTGTTTTCCCTGGCTGGAGGAGACCAAGGGTGTTTTGGGTCGGCCTTGACGGAGAGATTGAAAGCCTGTCAAATCTGCGAAAAGAATTACAGGCAGAACTAAAGGCGCTCGGTTTTAAGCCAGAAAAAAGGCCATTCAGGCCACACCTGACATTGGGTCGTTTTAAGAGTTCATTGGAGCGGGATGAGGAATTGAAATGGATTCTTGATCGATTTCATGATATTAATACTGATTCGTACTACCTTAATGAACTTATCCTTTTCAAAAGCGATCTTAAGCCAGGCGGCCCGATTTATACAAAAATGGCTACTTGGCCATTGACAATGGATTAATCAGGCTCTAACTGTTCACCAGTGTCTAGTGAAGCAGAATGGTTACAGCACACCTTAGTGAAGGGGGATTATCATGGCAGTAGATTCGGAAAAAGAAAAATCTGTGGGTCTCGCCATTTCACAGATTGAAAAGCAATATGGGCGAGGATCGATAATGAAGTTAGGGCAAGATGGGGCAGTGATAGACATTCCTGTCATCTCTACAGGCTCCCTTGCCCTGGATTACGCCCTCGGTCTGGGTGGTGTACCTCGGGGAAGAGTGATAGAAATCTTTGGTCCTGAAGCATCAGGGAAGACTACCCTGGCCCTCCACATCGTTGCAGAGGCGCAGGCCAAGGATGGGATCGCTGCCTTTATAGATGCCGAACATGCCCTTGATCTCTCCTACGCTAGACGGCTCGGGGTAAACGTTGATTCCTTACTGGTATCCCAACCAGACAGTGGAGAGCAGGCACTCGACATAGCGGAAATCCTGGTGCGGAGCGGGGCTATCGATGCGTTGGTCATCGATTCTGTTGCAGCCCTTGTCCCACGGGCAGAGATTGAGGGTGAAATGGGAGATCAACAGGTCGGGCTGCAGGCCAGACTCATGTCAAAGGCCCTCAGAAAACTGGCAGCAAGCATTAACAGATCGATGACTTGCGTTATCTTTATCAATCAGATCCGGATGAAAATCGGGGTCATGTTTGGAAATCCAGAGACTACCACCGGTGGGAATGCACTCAAATTTTACGCAACACAACGCCTCGACATCCGAAGGATAGGCTCGATACAGGATGGCGACAAAACAATTGGCAATAGAACCAGGGTCAAGGTAGTAAAAAATAAGATTGCTCCTCCCTTCAGACAGGCCGAGTTTGACCTCATCTATGGTACCGGCATATCAAAGGAAGGAGACCTGCTAGATCTTGGTGTTGAATTAGGTATCGTGGAAAAAAGTGGTGCCTGGTACTCATTCCATGAGGAAAGGATTGGCCAAGGAAGGGAAAACGTTCGAAGGTTTTTGGGCGAGCATCCAGATGTGGCGAGTGACATCTCTGACAAGGTAAAGGCAAAACTCGGCCTCGGCGAAAAAAGAGAGTTCTCGCAAACCGAAACCGATAATGCACCAGAATAGTACAAGTGAATGACCTATGGATAGTAGAGGAATCAGAGAGAAATTCTTACAATACTTTAAAGATCATGGCCACGAGGTTGTAAAAAGCTCCTCACTAGTGCCCAAGGATGACCCCACCCTCCTCTTTACCAATGCCGGTATGGTGCCATTCAAGAACCTATTCCTCGGCCTTGAAAAGAGGGGATATACACGGGCCGCCAGCTCTCAAAAATGCGTCAGGGCAGGAGGAAAACATAATGATCTCGATGAGGTAGGCTACACAAACAGACACCATACCTTTTTTGAAATGCTGGGTAACTTTTCCTTTGGCGATTATTTCAAAGAAGGGGCCATCGAGATGGCATGGGAACTCCTGACCGTAGAATATGGCTTGCCAGAAGACAAACTTTGGGTGTCAATCTACACGGATGATGATGAAGCATACAAAATCTGGAACGAACACATAGGTGTACCCCATGAGAGGATCAGCAGATTTGGAGAGGAGGACAACTTTTGGTCCATGGGAGACACCGGACCGTGCGGCCCATGCTCGGAGGTCTATATTGATCAAGGTCACAAGGTAGGATGTGGCAAGTCTACCTGCAAGGTAGGGTGTGACTGCGACAGATATCTAGAGTTGTGGAACCTGGTCTTTACCCAGTTCAACAGAGAACCTGATGGCTCGCTTATCCCTCTTCCTAAGCCGAATATAGATACCGGTATGGGTTTAGAGAGACTGGCTGCAGTCTTGCAGGGTGTGTATTCGAACTACGATACAGACCTCTTCTCCGATATTATCAAACTCATTGAGGAATTGGCAGGATCCAGATATGGCCAGGATGCAAAATGCGACATTTCCTTCAGGGTGCTTGCAGATCACTGCCGGGCCGCTGCCTTCCTGATAGCCGACGGCATTATGCCGTCAAATGAGGGGAGGGGCTACGTTCTCAGGCGGGTCATTAGGCGTGCTCTTAGATACGGCCAAATCCTTGGAATCAAAGGTACCTTTCTGCATCGTTTGACAGGCACGGTTGTTGAGGTAATGGGCTCCGACTACCCGGAGTTACAGCAATCCGGAAGATTTGTTGACGAAGTGGTGATCAATGAGGAAAAACGGTTTGAGGACACCCTTTTCCACGGTCTTTCTGTTTTGAAGGATGAGATTGATGGACTTCGCACCAAAAGGCAGTCGATTATTCCTGGAGGATTAGTCTTTAGGCTCTACGACACCTATGGCTTCCCCCCGGACCTGGTTGAGGATATAGCCCGAGACGAGGATCTTAAGGTGGATCTTGCCGGGTTTGATCAAGCCATGGCAGAACAAAGGGCTGCCTCTCAGAGAAACTGGAAGGGAAGTGGGCAAGAAGAAATACCAGAGATTTACAGAAGACTTGATGCAAGCGGTGTGCAGTGCCAATTCTTGGGCTATGAGACATTAATGGCACAGGCAAAGGTGATCTTACTCCTGAAAGATGGTAAAGAGGTTGATTGGGCCCGTGCAGGGGATCTGGCAGAGATTATCCTTGATCGAACCCCGTTCTACGGTGAAGCCGGTGGTCAGGTTGGCGATACCGGGTGGATAGCTAGTGATTCCTGTAAGGTTGAAATCGAAGACACCCTCCGGTACCCTGCGAAGCTCATTATCCATAAGGCGAAGCTTATTGAGGGTATGCTCTCTCCCGGGGATACCGTTAAGGCGATGGTTGATGAAAAAAGGAGGAATAGTATTGCCCACAATCACACAGCAACACACCTACTTCAGGCCGCATTAAGAGAAACCCTTGGGGAACATGTGAAGCAGGCAGGATCTTTTGTGGGACCTGAAAGGATGAGATTTGATTTCACTCATTTTGCACCGATAACGCCTGAAAGATTAAAAGATATTGAGATGCTCGTAAATCTCAACATACAAAAGAACCTTCCTGTTACAACCAGAATTATGCCGCGAGATGAGGCCTTTAAACTCGACGCAATTGCCTTGTTCGAAGAACGCTATGGTGATCAGGTGAGGGTTTTGACTATTGGGGATGGACTGAGCCAGGAGCTCTGCGGAGGAACTCACGTTAGGTCAACAGGAGAGATAGGTGTCTTCTTTTTGCTGAGTGAAGGGGCAATTGCATCTGGCATCAGGAGGATTGAAGGTCTCACCGGAGAAGGAGCTATTCGGGAAATACAAAAGGGGGTAGACAATCTCAAGGCGGTATCGGGCCTCCTCAAAACCACCCCTGATCAGCTTGTTACGCGGGTTGAGTATTTCATCGACATCCAAAAACAAAAAGAGCGCGAGATAGAATCTCTCAAGGCCAGACTGGCAACGAAACAATCTGAGGATATGATCACTACTGCTCGTGAGGTGAACGGTGTTAAAGTTATCAGCCAGGAAGTAGCAGCAGATAACCCGAAAGACCTGAGGGAGTTTGGCGACCACCTCAGGGATAAACTGGAGTCCGGGATAATCGTGCTCGGTGCCAGAGATAAAGACAAGGTCTTTCTGCAGTGCAGGGTCACCCCCGATCTATTAACTAGATTCAATGCTGGAAACATCATAAAAAAGCTGTCTGCATTAGTTGGCGGAAGAGGTGGCGGAAGAAAAGATATGGCAGAGGGTGGTGGAACAAAGGTATCTGAGCTGAAAAGGACCCTGTCCAAGGCATATGATGTGATTGGGGGGATTTAGGGATTTGGGGATTTGGGGATTGAGAATCTTGAATTGTAATTCTTGATGCGGGATACAAGCCTTGCCCTGTATAATTCTCCATGGGTGGTCTACCCAGGAAATATTTCCACATGATAAAGGATATGAAACGCACATAAGATGATCTTATATCATTGATTTTTTAATCGAAAATCACTGTATATCCTGGTTGTCTTTAAGCCTTTAGGGTCGAGATTTCCAAAAACATTTCCTTAGCAGTCTTAGTATGTTAAGATCATGCCCGTGCATCTTGTCAGCAGAGGTTATGCCAATGCCTACCTCATAGAAGATGGGGAATGTCTTGTGGCTGTGGATGTCGGTAGCTCGGCAGCTGCAAAACAAATACATCTATATCTCTCTCATAGATCCAAAGATGCCTCCTCCCTGAAAATGGTAACTGCCACCCATTTTCACATCGATCACATAGCCGGCATATCCAAACTTCTTGACCTCTTCACTGAGACCAGGGTCTGCTTCTATGCCATGGTTGATGGCTATCTCAGCAGAAAAGACAAAATCTGCCTCTTCCCGCCTTCCCTCTGGCTGAAGGGGCTCCTCCCAGTATTTATGGCCTTTGAGAATCATATTAAGAATACCACTGCTGCCCTCACGAGCGA
>JAFDDT010000140.1 GCA_019310725.1 Deltaproteobacteria bacterium
TTATGGGATTGTTTGGGGAAAGTCCGCTGACAAAATAATTCCCACAATGAGAGAACAGAGGGTAACAAGGGATACAGTAGCGAGGGTTCTCTTCGAGCCCCGGGACTGGCCTCCCTCAAAAAACTAGGAATCTATCAATAACTTTATGCGTGAAATGATTATGAAGCTCAAATCCTGTAAAAGGTGCATGATCATCTTGACTTTTTCACGGAATTGTCTCATGAAGTCGCTATCCAGACATCCACACAAGATCCTTGACGCCAAAGTTTAGTTTGATAGCATTAATCAATGAGCTTATGAAAATCTAGTATCCATTATGGTATATATTTTTTCAATTATCCTGGATATAAGGCTGATTTTCCGATGAACAGAAAATTCTAAAGAGTATGTTAATTATGAGTCGATTTGGACATGCTGGTTTTCGTCTTCGCATTAATCTAACCGAAATGAAGGTCCAAGTGGAGAAAATTTCAGAAGCGTATGCTCGCAAATGGATGGGGGGGAGAGGCTTTAATATGGAAATTTTTTTCCGTGAAATCCCTGTGGATGCCGATCCTAGGGGACCGGAAAACCTCTTGATCTTTGGGGTAGGACCGCTGACAGGCACTGCCTTTCCTGGCTCCCGCATCAACATCTCAGGAAAGTCTCCCCATACTGGATATTTAGGCGATTCCAACGCAGGGGGGCATTTTGGCGCCGAGATGAAGTTTGCGGGGCTCGACCAAATAATTATCGAGGCGAAAGCTGAAAGACCTGTTTATATCCGCATAGTCAATAACGAAGTGGAGATACGAGACGCTTCCCACCTGTGGAATCTGGATACCTGGGAGACAAATTCCACTATACGACGGGAGTGCTATGACCACACGGTGCAGATCGCCTGCTGTGGTACGGCTTCTGTTAATGGTGTATCCTATGGAAACATCATAACTAACAATGCCCGGGCTATAGGTCGCACCGGTATGGGAGCCCTGATGGCCTCCAAAAACCTCAAGGCGTTGGCCATTAGCGGCACTGGCTCAGTCCGGGTTGCCGAGCCTGAGAAATTCCAGTCCTTGGTCAATTATTTCTTTCGGGCTATTTATCATCACCCTAACTTCCAGGAGAGGGGTATAACGGGAACAACGAATCTAATAAGGCTTTGCAACCAAGCGGGTATTCTTCCGACCCGTCATTTTCAGACCGGTGTTTTTGAGAACTGGCTGGATGTGTCTGGCGAAACACTTGCAGCTAATTTCAATGTAAAGCGGAAGGCCTGCTTTGGCTGTATAAATCCCTGTAGCCGTTATTATGTAATTCCCGAAGGATTCGATGGGGAGGAAGTGAAGGCCGAGGGTCCCGAATACGAAACCCTGGCTGGATTCACTACGAGAGTGGGAAACTCCGACCTCAAATTGGCACTCAAGTGTGCTGAAATCGTCAACAGGGCTGGCATAGATTCTATTACGGCTTCTGAGGTCATATCCTGGGCTCAGGAATTATATGAAAGGGGCCTTTTAAAGAAAAAGGACTGCGATGGGCTGGACCTCTCCTGGGGAAACTCTCGTTCTGTCTACGAGCTTTTACTCAAGATTGTTAATAATGAAGGTTTTGGAGCCATTTTATCGCAAGGGGTAGTACATGCAGCAGAAACCCTTGGCATCGGGAGAGATCTATGTATGGAAGCCAAGAATTTGGAGATCTTCCAGGCGGATGTTAGAGGCCTTAAGGCCTATGGCTTGGGTAATGCTGTGGCCTCTCGGGGAGCCGATCACCAAAGAGCCGATCCTTTTTTTGAGATGTCCGGTCGGACAGAGGAGGCCCTGGAGAAATTTGGTTCTAAGAATTGCGGGCTCATGCAGCCATGGGAAGGCAAGGGTAAGATGGTCCCCTGGTTTGAAGAGATGTGTGCCTTGGCAGACTCCCTGAGTTTCTGCAAGATTATCGGTATTTCCATGGAAATTGTGCAAGAAGCTATGGCCAGGGACCTGTTCCGTTTTTCCACGGGTTTTGATGTCGACATCGAAGAAGTCCTGAGGATAGGCGAGAGGATCAACAACCTGGAAAGGGCGATACTGGTGCGTTACGGTCTTTCCCGAAAAGATGACTATCTTCCCAAAAGGTTTACTGAAGATCCACTTCCAGACGATTCAAACCTTGCTGCTGGAATGATCTTTGAGAACGATCAACTACTTTCCGAGTATTATCCTTTTAGGGGGTGGGACCCTGAGACAGGCTGGCCCACAGAAAAGAAACTTGCCGAACTCGAGTTAGACTTTGTGATCGAGGATTTTAAAAAAAAGGGCATTTCTCTAACACCTGACTATGCATCGTTCGAGGGAGATCCCAACGGAACCACCACCACCCGATGGGCCTATCTCTCGAAAAAAATCGGAGACAAAACCGATTATATGAGTAACTTTAGGGCAAAGGGAAAAACCAAGATTCAAGCCATAGGAAATGTTAAACTGATGAACAAAAGACTGGTTGTTGACCCCGGGCTATGTACTGGCTGTCGAGCATGTGAGATGGCATGCTCGTTTTTCCATGAGAGTGAATATTCCTCTTCTCTTGCCCGAATCCATGTGGTCAAGTTGGAGGAACTTGGAGTTGATAGACCCATTGTTTGTTTGCGTTGCACCAAGGCACCTTGTGTAGCAGTATGTCCGGAGAAGGCCATCATCCAGAACCCCATAACCCGAGTTGTTACAGTGGATATTGAAAAATGTGTCGGCTGTGGTTTATGCGTTGAAGCCTGTGTTTCAGGGGTGATCCAGCTTCATCCCCAAAGAGAATTCCCTCTTCTTTGCGACTTATGTGGGGGAGATCCGGAATGTGTAAAAAAATGCCCGACAGGCGCCCTGGTTGCTGTGGAAGGAAGGGATCATGCCGCAAAAAGCACTCGTGAAAACATGGCTTTGAGGACAGAGAAACAGTTGATGGAACGGTGGAATAGAAAAGGCACCCGGCCTGTTGATACACCAATGAGCCCGCCTGATCCAGAAACAGGGCAACCAATTATACCACCTCCCGCTTATGGCGGCAACCCGCCAGCTCCGTTTGATGAAACAGATAATTAGATCACTTTTTTTAAGTGATAAGGCTTAGACGGAGGAAGACCACTTTTGTTCTGGCAACAATTCATTACCTGGATTAACCTCGGCGCCATGTATGCCCTGCTAGCCATTGGCTACACCATGGTATACGGAATCATCAAGCTGATTAACTTTGCCCATGGTGAGATCTTCATGTGTGGTGCTTTCTTCACATGGTGGTTCATGACCGCCGCATCTCTGCCCCTGCCTCTGTCCGCCCTGATCGGTATCCTTTTCGCCACCCTCCTCGGCGTGGGTGTCGAGCGTATTGCCTATCGCCCTCTCCGGAATGCCCCACGATTTGCTGTTGTCATAAGTGTTCTTGGGATGTCCATTTTCCTCCAGAATATGGCCAGGATTATCTGGGGAGCTGAATCTCAGGTTTTTGACGTTGACTTTGGAATATCCCCCATCTTCATCGGAAGTGTTATTGTTCCCTTTAAGAAGATCTTCATCCTCCTCACCTCTCTGGTCTTGATGATTGCCTTGGCACTATTCATAAAAAAGACATATCTTGGAAAGGCCATGCGCGCCACTTCAGCCGACCGGGAAGCAGCTGAAATGATGGGTATTAACGTCAATTCCGTTATTACCCTCACTTTTGCTATCGGATCAGCTATGGGGGCTATAGCCGGCATATTATATGCGATCAACTATAACAGCATCGATCCATACATGGGCTTCAATGCCGGCATGAAAGCCTTTGCTGCTGCCGTTTTGGGAGGGATAGGTAACATTTATGGCGCCATGTTCGGAGGAATACTTCTGGGAATCTTTGAAGGCGTGGGAGCAGCATATATCTCATCCATGTACCGCGATGCCTTTGCCTTTGCGGTATTGATTTTAGTACTCATTTTCAGGCCGCAAGGTCTATTGGGAGAAGGGAAATCAGGTGAACAAGCCAAGGCTAGATGACCTGACAGGAGGATCTCAGATCACAACCCAAGGACCTGGTCTGCAGAAGAGTCCTCTGGTAAGAATGACCGAGGTTTTTGCCCTTTCCAGGTGGTACACAAAGCTTATTATCATTTTTGCCTGTCTGCTGATCCCTTTTATTGTTCATAGCAACTATGCTATGCGAGTCATCATCTACATATGCCTTTACATTGTTCTCGCCCTGGGATTAAATGTGGTCATGGGTTTCACGGGTCTTCTTAACATCGGCCACGCTGCCTTCTATGCCACCGGGGCTTATACCAGTGCCATCTTGATGACCTCCTACGGGATCCCCTTCTGGTTGACAGTCCCCATCGGGATGGTCGTTGGGTTTACCTTTGGCTTGGCCATCGGCTTTCCTACCCTCAGACTCCGGGATGATTATCTTGCCATGGTCACCCTAGGTTTCGGGCAAATTGTCTATATCGTTGCCAATAACTGGATGTCCCTGACTCGCGGTCCCAGGGGGATTCCCAGCATCCCACCACCTTGCATCAATTTTTTTCGCTGGCATATTGTCATTGACAGCTATAGGGCCTATTATTATCTAATTCTGCTCTTCGTGTTATTAACCGTTTATGCATGCATACGGGCAAGAGACTCAAGAGTTGGGTTGGCATGGATGGCCATCAGGGAAGATGAGGACGTTGCAGCTGTAATGGGGATCAATCTGGGATTTTACAAAACGCTGTCATTTGCATTTTCAGCCGCCCTGGGCGCCTTGGCCGGGAGCTTCTTCGCGGTTTTCCAAACATTCGTCAGCCCCAATAGCTTCACAATACTGGAATCGGTGATTATCATCACCATTCCTATCCTGGGAGGGCTAGGAAGCATACCTGGAACTATTATCGGTGCGATTATCATGATCGGTGTGCCCGAAATCTTTAGGGCAGCAAGTGAATATAGAATGGTTGCTGTAGGAGCGTTCATGGTTTTGATGATGATTTTCAAGCCTGAGGGGTTACTCGGCAAAAAACTTTACCAACAGGTATACAAGGTTTGAAAAATGTGGCTTCTTTCCGTACGCTCTTTAACAAAGTATTTTGGCGGTTTGAGCGCTCTGAAAAATTTCGACCTTGAAGTTGAGACAGGCGAAATTGTCGGGATCATTGGACCAAATGGCTCTGGAAAGACCACCTTTTTTAATGTATTGACAGGCATGTATCAAGCCGATAGCGGGGAGGTTTTTTTAAGGGATGTTAAAGAAAACATATTGACCAAGAGAACCCATCATATTATTACTTTAGGTATCTCTCGAACATTTCAGAATCAACGCCCATTCAATAATCTCTCGGTTTTGGAAAATCTAATGGTTGGCGGGCATTGCCGGACGAAGGGCGGGATCATGTCAGCATTGCTCAAACTTCCAGGAGCACGTAGAGATAGGGTCTGGCTGAAGGATTGGGCCCACGAAGTGATGTCCATTTTCGGTGATAGATTGCTCAGCATGAAGAATAACCCAGCGTGGAACCTTTCATATGCCAACCGAAGGCGTTTGGAAATTGCCAGGGCTTTGGTATCCAAACCCAGAGTCCTCCTTCTAGATGAACCTACGGCTGGTATGAACCCGGCTGAGTCTCTTCAACTGGTCCAAAACATTCAGGAGATCAATCAACGCGGGGTTACCGTAATCGTCATCGAACATGATATGAACTTTATCAAACGGCTCTGCCAACGTATTGTCGCCTTGGACTATGGGGAAAAGATCATTGAAGGTACCTATTCCGAAGTCCGCAATCACCCCAAGGTCATTGAGGCCTATCTGGGCCAAGACTGAGGCACATAACAAAGCATCAACTGATCATGGAACAGGCTGTGCATCTATGTTAAAGATGACCCATGTAACCACTCACTACGGACCCATCAGGGCCTTGAATGATGTCACAATTGAGGTGGCGGAAAATGAAATCGTCTGTCTCCTGGGTGGGAACGCTTCTGGGAAATCTACCACAATGAAAACGATACTAGGCATTGTGAAAACGACCTCGGGCCAGGTGGAATTTATGGGAAAGAGGATTGATGGTCTTCCGACGTACACCATCGTACGTAGGGGTATTTCGCCAGTTCCAGAGGCGAGAAGAATATTCGCCCGTCTCTCTGTGAAAGAAAACCTCGAAATGGGCGCCTTTATCCACAGGCGCGACCCGGGTTACGATATAGAGGCAGAAATGGAGGAAGTTTTTAAACTTTTTCCACAACTTAGGGAAAGGCTCCAGCAGGATGGCATTACCCTGAGCGGCGGCGAACAGCAGATGCTGGCCATCAGTCGAGCTCTGATGGCGAAACCGAGAATGATTGTTATGGATGAACCATCCATGGGACTTTCCCCCAAACTAGTAGGAGAGGTCTTTGAAATCATCCAGAAGGTAAGTAAAATAGGGATTCCAATTTTTGTTGTTGAGCAGAATCTCAAGAAAGCCCTTTCAATAGCTGACAGGGGATACATTTTAAATAAAGGACAAATCGTTATGGAAGATTCGGCGAAAAATCTTCTACAGAACGAGAATGTGATCAAGACGTATCTTGGCGAGGAATAGGGAGATTTTCTTTGTATTAACTCATTCAAAATAAGGAGGGTGTTATGGGGAAAAAGCTTTTTTTTGTTCTATTACTGGTTTTTAGTGTTATGTTGGGGACAACATGCATGGCTGCAGAACCTCTTGGGCTGGGTCTCTGTGCTCCCATGAGTGGCGGGGCAGCCTCTTGGGGCAAAAAGGCCGAGGTGGGAACAAGGTTTGCCATCGAACGTATAAACGCTGCTGGTGGGGTCGTGCCCAAATGTGAAACGAGAGCAAGGATGCTAAAACTAATCGAAGTAGCTGATGATAAGAATGACCCACGAGAAGGAGCATCCATTGCGCAACTTTTCGTCGACAACACCAAAATCCTGGCAATGATTGGCCCTATCACAAGTACTGTGGCGTTGGCTGGCGCGCCCATTTTGAACAAACACGGTCTGGCCCAAGTAGCCATCGGGGCTACTGCACCGTCGTATACTCAGGCAGGTCCTTACTCTTTTCGGGCGATACCAACCGACACCTTTCAAGGGAGATATATAGCCAAGTGGGCCGAGGACCAGGGAAAATGGAGTCGCTACGCTACCATTTATGTCAATGACGATTATGGCCGAGGGTTGAACGAAGTGTTTGTTAAGGCATTGAAGGAATTGGGCGTCCCAGAGAAGTCCATCGTCGCTTCCGAGGCCTATTTGCCCAACGATGCCGATTTCTCTGTTCAATTAGCCAAAATCAAGGGCTTGAAGGCGGATGCCCTTTTTATTGCAGGTCATTATAAAGAAGGGGCCTTGATTGCACGTCAGGCCCGGGAGTTAGGCATGAAAGCCCAGATACTTGGCACCGACGGCATCGGCCACCCGGAGTATATGAAGGTTGCCGGCAAGGCTGCTGAGGGAACCTTCTACTCGGGTTATTTCTCACTGAAAGACAAGCGGCCCTATATCCAGAAATGGGCTGCTGATTTCAAGAAAAAATTTGGCTATGACCCTGGACTTGTCGAGGGTATAGCAAATGACTGCGTCCTTTTGGTGGCCAAGGCCATTGAATTGGGCGGCGCCAACCGTGTCGATTTAGCTGTGGGCCTCTCTTCTATTGGCCCTTACTATCCACCAATTATGGGTGCCTTAGGGGAAAACAAATTCGATGCGAATGGAGACATGGTCCGAGATATGCTCATGTATATCGTCAAAGATGGTGTGGCTGTTCTCTACGAGTGACCTGGCACGAAGGAAATAACTTCCGCCAAGCTGGCCAGAACTCAGCTTGGCGGAAAACTAGTCGAATCGCATTATGGAGCTGAGCTAGCCCTGAGAGCTCAACGCAATATGAAAGCGTATATCTTTTGATGATTGATTTGAGCTCAAAAGAGCCTGCCAAATCTAATAACGTGGGGTGTTAGAAGAGACGCTATCAGTTCTGGACCGAAAATGGCCTAAATTATTAAACATGTATAGAGATTTGTCGACTTAACAAAGCGTGCGAACAGATTTTGCCATGAGGAAGTGTCACATTTATAAAAGTTTGGAAGATACTGTGACTTTATGGAAAAAATACTCCACCTATTATCTCACACCGACTTTTACTAAGCTCAGCGAATACAGAATGAGGAGTGGGATAATATAGCGATTCAGTAAATGCAGATCAGAAAGATGTCTGATGGAGAGAATATTCACGATTACATGGCCAATATTTGAGAAATCTGTGGAAGCAGAGCTGCTGCGGGAGCAGGACCCAAAGCTCTGTCAGGATTTTTGGGATGCCTTGCCCTTTAAAAGCATTCAAAGCCATGCGGTTTGTGCCGGGGTGCAGATGTATTGTCCTTTTCGTTTGGTTTCCCTTCCTTCTCGTCCATTCCATGAGCCCATGAATGAACAGCCTGTTGGTAGGGTGAAT
>JAFDDT010000141.1 GCA_019310725.1 Deltaproteobacteria bacterium
GAGGAAGGAGCGCAGAGCTTGAGGCGAATGCCCATAGGGGACACAGAGGTCGCATTGGCCTATACAAATCTTAAAAAATATGAGAAGGGAATAAAGATCATGCTCAAATTCTTTATCTGTTCAATAATAAAAACATTGACAATGTGAAATGTTGTTTGGTAGTAATATCTAGCATATATCGCTTCGAGTTAAGGGAAAGCGGTGAGAGGCCGCTGCAGAAGACTGCTGCTGTGATCCCGACCCCGATTAGTTGATCGGGGAAGCTATCTCTCTGGTATACCCCGTTTTTTGGGGTTAAAGTCACGGAGAGCCAGAAAACCTATCGAAGCATGCTGGTTTTATTTCCTGGTCTGGAGATCGAGGCAGAAACATAACTAATAATTACCTATTATGCCGATTTCCTTAAAGATTAGGGAAATCGGTTTTTTTATTTGGGAGTATTCCTGGTTTAAAAAAGGGAAAGCGGTGAGAGGCCGCTGCAGAAGACTGCTGCTGTGATCCCGACCCCGATTAGTTGATCGGGGAAGCTATCTCTCTGGTATACCCCGTTTTTTGGGGTTAAAGTCACGGAAGGCGAGCCAGAGAGTTGGGAGAGCCAGAAAACCTGCCAGGAAGAGCCCTTAAGATTCTCCGGTCTGAGAATGGGAGCGGCTGTTGGAAAAATTTTTAGGCCCGCCACCTTAAGACCGATGGCGGGTTTTTTATGGAGAAAGGGGGTGATGCAAGTGAAGACAGGGGTAATTGTATATGTTTTGGGCAAGGAAAGCCTGGATGATACAATCGATTTTGAAGAGGCTGGTAAAAAATTAAAGATTAAGGCAGATAGGGTCGAGGTGGTTTCGTCAATGGAAGGCGATTTTGATGTAATGTATGCCTGGTGGCTGCTTACGGTAAAAGGGATGAAGAGGATTATCTGCATGATAGCTGAGGTCGTAAATGGTTCAGAACTTAAACTTACTGGTCGGGAGCTTAGGCTGTGCGGAGGTTAAGTCTGTTGTTTCTCTATTTGTGCATGCCCCAATTGAAAAGGTTTGGTTCCAAGATAATACGAAATACGAAGAAAATGGGCCAAAAAAGGTTCCTCTTGATGTCTATTCTCTTCTTTTCCATTTTTCCCACAGCTACCCTTATCGCCGAGACACCACAGGAGCCTGTGACCTTGGAAACGGTAGTTGTTACCGCGGGAAAACTAGAGGAGACCTTTCAAACAGGTGATGTGGATAGGGAACAGACTCCTGCTGTTTTTTCGGTAATCAAGAGGGAAGAGTTCGAGGCAAAAATGGAAAACCTGTCGGAGGTGATCGAAAAGGAGGCAGGTATCCAAGTGCGCCAGACAGGTGGATTGGGAAGTTTTTCCACGGTGTCTCTACGGGGCGCTTCCAGTGATCAAGTCATGATTTTCATGGATGGAATACTGCTCAATGACGGCTCAGGAGGGGGAGTTAATCTGAGCAATATATCACTCTCAGATGTTGAGGCCATCGAGATTTATCGCGGAACAACACCTATTAATTTTGGCAAAGCTTCTATAGGTGGAGTCGTCAATATCCGGACCTTACGATCACAAAAGGGACTGAATGTAAGCGCCAGTGCTGGATACGGCTCATTTAATACACGTACACTAGCCGGATTTGTCAATCATAAGCCAGATAGATGGGACTATCTGATCTCTGCCGGTTATCTCAGTAGCGATAATGATTTTACATTTCTTAATGATAACGGCACAGAATGGAATAAAGAAGACGATAGTTGGGAAAAGCGAAACAACGCGCAGTTCGATCAGAGGAATATCCTCACCAAGGTTGGATTCGATTTTACGAATGATTTGCGGATCGACTTGGTCAATCAATGGTTTTCAAAGGACCAAGGATTGCCTAGCTGGAACAACAATAAAGAGACAAAGGCAAGGCTTGATACTGACAGGAATATTACAACGTTAAGACTCGCGGCAAATGACATAGGGCCTTATCACTTTAACACAAGTACTCGATTCAACTTCCTGTGCAAGGAGGAGGAATATGACGACAGGCAGGGGCACATCGGCCTGGGAATACAGCACACAAAATACATAACCACTAGGCACGGTGCGAATTTTTTCCTTGAATGGCTGACGGAGACAAATACGCTGAACCTCATGCTGGATATGCAGAAAGAGAGATACGATCCCGAAAATATGCTCGGTAGCAGTACCCCGGAGGAAAGCATAAGAAATATGTTTTCTGTCGGGCTTCAAGATAACCTCCTTTTGTTTGAGGGCAGACTAATTGTAACGCCCGCCGTTCGCTACACCAGCATCGATGATGAATTGAAAAGCGGTATGACTTGGTTGGGAGCAACATTGGAAGGAACGTCAAGACATGAAGATTACATAACTCCTCAAATTGGCATGAGGTACCATCCTTTAGACTGGTTCATTCTTAAAACGAACGTGGCAAAATACGTTCGTGAGCCGTCGTTCTTCGAACTGTTTGGGGACCGCGGTTTTTTTCTCGGCAATACGGATCTGAAGGCTGAAGAGGGGGTCAACTTCGATGCCGGATTTGAAATCAAGTGGTTCATGGCAAACGATTTGGTGAGACGTTTTTCATGCAATGTTGCCTACTTTAGAAGCGATGTAGATAACTTAATAACACGGGCTTACGATTCCAGAGGTATTGGTAAGTCTGTCAACATTTCGGAAGCTCACATTGAGGGGATTGAAGCGGAGATCAACGTGGACTTTTTGAAGTACTTCCGTCTGAGTGGCAATGCCACATGGCAGGATCCCAAGAATCGTAGTCAAATCAAGGCATTCAACGGCAAGAAACTTTCAGGCCGATTCGAAAAGGCCTATTTTGGAAGGATTGAGGCACAATATGAAACGTTCAAGATGTACATTGAGAAGATAATAGAAAAAGGTATGTATTATGACACGGCAAATCTGTTGAAGGCTAAGGACAAAGAGGAGGTCAATGCAGGTATTTCCTGGCTTTTTCAATCCCTTCTTTTTAGCCTCGAAGCTAAAAACCTTGGAGACAATCAGTACGAAGATTTTAACGGATATCCCTTACCCGGGAGGTCCTATTTTTTTAGCCTGAGGTATAGCTTGTAGTCTCCTGTGTATCCGGGACAGATGTGTTGTAGCATTTAGTGAAAGACTTAGGTAAGTGCTCGGCGCTTCACGGAAGCATTATGTAAAGTTCGTTTAACATTAATAAAGGAGGTTTTATGATGGAGGAGAAGACTTTGTTTCGAAGGATCAATTCACTGATCCTAAAAGGATTATCGGTATGTTTAGTGTTTGCAGTCCTGTTCATAGTGGTGGGTCCCGCTTATGCCTCTCAAACCGCGGTCGTGGCCACTGTTGCTTCAGACTGGTCAAGCGGTGCGCATTCAGTCATACCAGTCGACCCAGTAGGCGGGCCCCGGACTGCAGCAAACAATCTCTTACCAACTATTTCAGACATCACGGTAACTGCTTATGGAAGGTATTTTTATCGGATAGAGAGGTACAACGCTGACAATGTGACGAAATTTGACGTAAGTGCGCCAGATACGCCGATCTGGCAATACTCTACATTGGACCAAGGGGCCACAACCAACAACCCACAGGACCTGATTTTTGTGAGCCATGAAAAAGCATATTTGCTCCGCTATGGTGCAACCACAGCATGGATCGTCAATCCTTCTGCTACTACTGAAGCCGATTTCAAAATCGGGGAACTTGATCTCAGTTCATACGATGACGGAGACGGCTATCCTGAAATGCACAGCGGTGTTATCGTAGGCAATAAACTTTTTATTACCCTGCAAAGACTGACTCGAGCTACATGGCCAGATCCTTGGACTACGAATACGTCATACCTTGCCGTCTTCGACATACCAACGGACACAGAAATCAATACGGGAATTCCTAATCCGGACGGCGTGTTGGGTATATTGCTTCCGATTAGAAATCTCGGTGCCATTCAGTACCTAGAGGCAAACGGCACGATTTATGTACAGGGTGTTGGTCGTTATGGCGCTGAATACACCGGCGGCATTGCAAGCGTTGACCCTGGAACCTATGCTACCGCTATGGTTTTGGACGACGGCGATGACACAACGCATCCTTATGGAAATATCTCAGGAATGGCAATTGCAGCACCTACTAAAGGATATTTCATTGGATATGCCGGTTGGGGGGATAATACTCTTTACTCCTTTGATCCCTCCGTCGTGAACTCGCCTGGAACAGCCATAGCAGGTCTGGAGCACAAAAGCATTGCCGGCATGGAATCGGGGGTTTATTTGGACGAGCATGATATGCTTTGGGTCTGTAATCAAACCGATGCCAGGGTTGACATTCTTAATACAACAAACGACACTATTGATGAAAGCGTTTCCACGGACTTGAATCCACAAAGAGTCGTATTTACTACAGAGGGTTCCCCCGGAAGTGGTAGCGGCACCGGCGGTAGTGCTGGAGGCTGTTTCATTACTACCATAAGCAATAGTCCCCATGGGGCGACACAAGGGGCTGTGTTGTTCTCACTACTCTTTGGCATCTGTCTTGTTGCATGTTTCACATGGTCGGGGTCAAGAAACAAAGGGAGGCGGGATGCAAGCCTTCAAAGTATGAGCAAGGAGAAAATGAGAAAGGCAGGCATGAGAACTACTTTTTAGGGGATGATAGTCAAAGAAGAAAGCGGTATATGAGGGGCGCATAATAATGCGCCCCTCATAGTATCAAAGAATTGGAAGGCCTGTATGTGGGTCACTTCTTCAGCATCTGCATTTTTTTCTTTAGGCCAGAGATTGGGACGATGGTCTATATCCCTGCATGATATACCAATCAGGAAAAACAATGAGAGGAAGGGATAGAGTCGTGAATAAGAGATTTTTCTTGCTTGTTGCGATACTGGTTTCTAACCTTTTGATTGTCCTCTGCGGTACATCCTCTGTGTTTTCGTATCCGGTAAGGTTTACTGATGCCCAAAGGAATAATATCATTATCACAGAAAGGCCTGTCCGGGTAGTTTCCCTGGTTCCATCTATTACCGAGATCATATGTAGGATAGGGGCGGGAGATACACTCAAGGCTATTACTTACCATAGCACCTATCCACCCGAGACGGTACACAAAGAAATCATCGGGGGTTTCTTTTCGCCATCCTTGAAGATTCTAGAGAAAATCCATCCAGATATTATCTTTGTCTCCCGTCACCAAGAAAAGGCAAGGGAGAGATTCGGTGCTGGAGAATGTCAGTTGATCAACCTCGAAACAGATTCAATATCAGATAGTTACGAGAATATCCTTTTACTAGGTATGATTTTTGACAGGGAAACTGAGGCTGCAAGGATAGTTGATGAGCTAAAAGGTGAGCTACAGACTATCGCCAGAAAGGTGGCCAAAATACCCCGATCGCAAAGAAAACGGGTTATTCGGCTCATGGGTCGTGAACTGGTGATGGCCCCCGGGGATGATTCCTTCCAAAACGAGATGATCAGGGCCGCAGGCGGTGTTCCGCCTGCACTTGGCAAAAAGGGAAATATCGTAGTCGTCAGCAGAGAGGAGTGGATGAGGTTTAACCCGCAGGTTATTTATGGTTGTGGTGCTGATAGAGAAACCGCTAAACGGTTCTTTAATCGACCTGGATGGAAAGACGTCGAGGCAGTAAAAAATGGTAAAATATTTTACTTCCCATGCGACCTGACCTGCAGGGCATCCACCAATACCGGCTATTTTCTCTCATGGCTCTCATCAAGGATTTATCCTGATGAATTTTCAAATAAAGAGAAGCAGATTCTTAAGGATCATATCTTCGGGTCACGCCATCTTGATCTTGATCTCGATCATATTAAAGAGGCCTGTGTTACATACAGCTACATAGATGATTTCTTAAATAAGACACTGATCATTGATTTCAAGGAACCTCTAACGGTGGTCTCGACTCTGGAGGGACAGCGGAGTGGGATAATATCTGTGGGCAACCATTATTCTCCACCTCCTTGTTGGGCCATAGGGCATAAACTGGGTTTGAAAAGAATAAGGGAGCAACTCTATCAGGTTATTGGTAAAACAGAGGATACCGCCAGTTTTCTTTTCACCGGCGCGGACATGGATAACCTGGCCATTAAACACGAAAGGTTCAGGGAAATGGAGGTCTACGCTCTGGTAACGGCCGGGGTTAAATCAAATGCAGTAAGGATGTCCAAGGATGAAGGGAGATTCTATGAACCCGGAACCATCAATATCATCCTATTATCAAATATGAAACTCACAACACGTGCCATGACAAGGGCCATCATCAGTGCCACCGAGGCAAAAACTGCTGCCCTCATGGATATGGATGTGAGAAGCAGCGCTACTCCCCGCATTCATCAGGCCACAGGGACAGGAACAGATAACATCATTGTGGTTGAAGGAACTGGGAAGCAGATTGACAACACCGGTGGCCATTCAAAGATGGGAGAATTGATCGCTAAAGCAGTGTATGAGGCTGTACAAGAAGCAGTATATAAGCAAGGCAGTTTAGTTGCCCAACGTAATATCTTTCAGCGCCTTAAGGAGAGAAATATCAACATTTTTGGGTTGATCTCCGTGGACAAAGGTGAATGTAACGTTGATAAGTACACGCTGATTGGAGCCCTGGAAGAGATACTCCTTCAACCCCAATATGCTTCCTTCATCAAAGCCTCTCTTGCTATAAGTGACAATTATGAGAGAGGCCTGATCAGCGATCTTAGCGTCTTTGAACTGTGGTGTAGAAATGTAGCAGAGGAAATAGCCGGGAGGGAAATAGAGAGTATGAGCGAGCTCATCGCTTATGAGGATATGCCGTGTGTGCTCAGGATGGTATTGAATAGTATTCTTAACGGTCTTTATCTCAGATTAAGGCAAAAAAGTTAGGCACTACCGATCATCATATTCAGTGTTTATTCCTCTATCCTTTCCTTCCCGTAGTTCTAACCAGATAGGATCTCTTGGTTGGTCCGGCGGCTCACCATCCATCCGACCAGGTGTGGCTATCTTCATCGGTGATTTTTCGGTGATGTCCGGGATCAATGAAATCGGGTCCTACCTTAAATGCCTGGACTGTGAGCCCCCTTTTCATCAATGCAGCCATAATACAAATGGCCACGGTAGTCTTGCCGCATCCGCTGTGAGTGCCTGCAATTAAAAGTCCTTTCATATCACTTCAATGATCCGTCCCACATCGCAATGAGCCTCAAATAGGTCAGCCAGCCTGTCGTATTGGTGAAACCGGGCAAGTCTCCCCTGTCTTGCAGCCCCTTCCTTCAAGCCCTTTGCCCTGCGAATACTGTTAAGAAAATCAGCCCTGAAGCCCGGGGAGTCAAGTATGCCATGGACATAGGTGCCAACGATTCTATCCCCTCCTACTGACCAGCCATCTTCCCAGGACTGCCTATTACCAGGTTCGTGTATCCTTAACAAGACTTTTCCCACCCTTCTTAACATTCTGGTTTGGCCCATATGGATCTCATACCCGGTCACCCGCGTTCCGTTTATCAAACATGTGCCGGTCACCTTGCGTACAACCTTTTCTTCCTCTAAAATAGTCTCCATAGGAAGTAGTCCCAGGCCCCGCACCTCTTTTCTATCCGATTCTACCCCTAAAGGGTCCTTGATCCTCATACCCAGAAGCTGGTAACCACCACAGATTCCGAGACATCTTCCCCCTTTTTTCGCGAGTTCTTTTATTTTGTTTTTCCATCCAGTTCGTGCCAGCCACAGGGCATCTTCCATGACATTCTTTGTGCCAGGCAGGATAAGAAGATCATAGCTGTCTATCAGCTCCCTGGGACGAAAGAGAAAGTTTACGACCACATCTGGCTCACGCATAAGAATTTCCAAATCCGTGAAGTTAGAGATGCTGGGGAGCTTTAAGACCGCAATATTCACTGTATTCTGCTTGATTGGCTTGAAACTCCATCTATCCTCTTGGATAACCACTGAGTCCTCGGAGTCGATATAGATATCCTTATAAAATGGTATCAGGCCTAAAATTGGCTTGCATGTTTTTTTCTCAATGTAGGTAATGCCAGATTCAAATAGCTGTGGATCACCTCTAAATTTGTTGACCAAAAACCCTCTGGTGAGGCCCCTCTCTTTCCGGGTCATAAGCTGAAAGCTGCCAATAAGCTGTGCAAAAACACCTCCCCTGTCGATATCTGCAATCAGGATGCAGGATGCTCCCACCCTCCGGGCAAGAGGAAGGTTGACCAGGTCATTTTCCTTGAGGTTCATCTCGCAGCAGCTTCCTGCCCCTTCCATGACAATGACGTCATAGTCCGTGGCCAGGGCTTGATAGGATTCCATCACAACCTGCCGGAGTCTGGGTTTGAACTCATGGTAACTCATAGCCTCCATCTGGCCGAAGACCTTTCCCTTCAGGATAACCTGGGAGCCGTGGTTAGATGAGGGTTTCAGGAGGACAGGATTCATATGCACCGAAGGTAGCACACCGGCTGCCTCCGCCTGAACTACCTGGGCTCGGCCAATTTCCCCACCTTCCACGGTTACAAAGGAGTTATTGGACATGTTCTGGGCCTTAAAAGGTGCAACTCTGTAACCCCTTCTTTTAAATATCCGACAGAAGGCTGCCACAGTGATGGACTTACCCACATCACTGCCGGTCCCAAGAAACATTATGGCCTTGCCCATTAGCTAACCTAAATCAAAAATTTTATAATTCTTAATAATAACGTACTGTTGGGTACTGTGACTATAGGGGAAATTGGCTTGTGGGTCAAGGAGAGAGAAGGTTTAACTTATGAATTTCAGTGGAAAAAGGATATGATAGAAAAAGACAGAACTTAACCATCAAAATAGTTCTTGCAAACACTACATAAATGAATTACTAGAATGTGAAACACAATATATATGGTTTCTACAATGAAAGAGATAGTGCTAGT
>JAFDDT010000142.1 GCA_019310725.1 Deltaproteobacteria bacterium
GGCTCTATGCTATGAATAGAATCGATGGAAATGCGATTATTGGTCATTTTGGTGATGTCGAGGGTTTTTATGGGGCAGTGGGTTTTAGCGGTCATGGTCTGCAGCAGTCTCCTGCGATAGGAAAGTGCATCTCAGAGTTAATCCAGTTCGGAAAATATGAAACAATCGATCTATCGTGCTTTTCTTTCGATCGTTTCAAAACGGGAAAACTTGTTTTTGAAGAGGAAATGGTCTAGATTTAAGTTCCTTGTCTACGGGCTGTTGCCGAAATCCCTTTGAGCGGTCATTAAAATGTTTTTTGCAAAGAAATCTTGGCGAAGTGGAAGATAAGCGATGTCAGCCTTTTGAGCCCTCAAGGCGAGTTTTGACATCGCCTGGAGTCCCGCTTTGCGGGATCAGAAAACGTTTTAGACTATGTAAGGATGCATGAGGTTTGGCAAAAATGTGTATGAGGTTTGGCAAAAACATAAAAAAGCGCCCTTCGATTGAACAGCGCTAACTTTCACTTTCATCCCAATTAATATATCACCCAGATTAATTAGTTTAGAATAATCGGCCAAAACCGACTGAGATCATCCAAAATCGAGTCTTTAAATCTTCACTTTTCTTTATACCGAGCTCCTACTTCCGTATCTCTAAGAGTCTT
Source organism: Deltaproteobacteria bacterium (assembly GCA_019310725.1). Lineage (GTDB taxonomy): Bacteria > Desulfobacterota > DSM-4660 > Desulfatiglandales > B25-G16 > JADFWK01. The sequence continues at coordinate 647 of JAFDDT010000142.1, forward strand.
TGTTGTAACCTACAAATTTCTTTCTGCAGTTCAAACATATCGGACAACATACTCAGTTGGACTTTTTTTGTATATTCGCCGAGTGCTTTCTTAATTTGCTTAACAAACCTTTCCTCATATTTTTCTTTTAGTTCAGGTGGGAAGGGAATGTCAATGGTAAGCTTCCACCTGCTATGTTGTTTGTAGTGCTTCAAAAAAATCGATTTACAATTCTCTTTTATACACTTTGCGAAATTTGGATCCAGTTGATCAAAACTATTCAGGCGGCTTTCAATGGTTTTCCAAAAGCTCTCACCCTCGTCTGGAAATTCAATAATGGTGCTCATTTTGTTTTCTCCTTTCCGGACTCGAATTAACTTATGGGCAGGGGCCAGGAGAATCCTTTTCGGGCGCGGTCCCCTATCCCGTGACTATCTTTATTGCATTGCCTATACCTTACCTTTCACTAAAGCCAGAAAGTCGATTCTGGGCGAAATATGGAGCTCGCTCTATCGCCATTTTATGGCAATCAATGATCATGGTCTCGTATCTGAGGCTTTTCTATCATCTATACCACTCAACCCACTCTTAAGTATATAAATAGCTTGCTCCTCGACCATCCTGACCTCTTCATCGGCCAATTTTTCGATTTCCCGTAAAATCCAGATATACTTCTTTGAAAATTTGATTGTAAGGGATATATTGGCCTCTTGCCGACCTGTCTCAGGCTTTGCCTTATCCAGGGAGCCCCTTTTCTTTTTGGGCCTTTTATGAGCAGCTTTTTTGGGCTTATCACCTCGGTGGGCTTTCTTTCCTAGGCAACTCGCACAAAATGCCGTGCTTGGTTGAATTGTCGGTCTTTCCCCGCACTCCTCACAGATTCGAGTGTTCTCCTTCTTTTCCGGGGCTGGCAAGGCCTTTTTTGAGGCAGGATGATACAGGGGGCAACTCTCACAATTAAAGGACTTCCAATTTTTACTATCGGCAAGGTCTAAACAGGCTCCGTAATGTTCGCAATTGATGTCGCGCTCGCCTTTTCCTCTCTTCGGTGCGCCTAACAGAGCATCGCTACTTTCTTCCAAGAGTTGATTCTCCATTCCTTGTTCACACCCAATACAGGCCGGAAAAGGGATCGACATAAAGGGTAATTTCTCTTTGTTTTTTCTTTGCCTTCTTAAGCATGCTTCCAACCTGAGTGTACAATGCTCACGCTTACAAATAAAATATTCTGGCCCGCTAAGAATCTCTTCATGCAAACAGTAAGCCTCACTGTTGTGATGGTTTTTTTACTTTCATTTCCCCATGTAGGCGGGTAACGAATGCTTTCAAATAATCCTCATAATCTCTCGCTGAAAGCCCCATCTTTGCCCTCTTCAATTCTTTTTCGACCTTGATCTCAAAACCCAACTGTCCTATTACGAATGCGAACATTTTTGCTGCGGTCTTTTTTGAGATCCAATTGTTCTCCTCTGCTATTATTAAGGCTGTTGTTAATTGCGGTGTGCCGTTGATCAAGGTGGTAAAGTCTTGCCTTGAGATCTCCGGCATGCTAACAGTAAATCCGGTCTCAGCCTTTTCTTCTGAAAGCCGCTTGGCAATTACTGCCTGATCGATCACAAACTGAATCACAAACCGGACCACATGCTTATCAAAAAGCTACCGTTCCTGGAGATCCTTAATGGGTATCTGGCCGAACTGGTCGGCCTCGGTCTGGTAGGCTTTGCCGCCGCCGCCAAACCAGGACTCGGGCCGCCGCAGCGCCCCCATGATAAAGCTCTTGCCCATATCAAAGCCGATTCGGGCATTCTGGGATTTCAGATCCGGGCTCACCGCATTCCATTCGACATTCTCGTTGTGCGCCCGCATTGATCCCGGCTCTGGCGCGGGGTTGTTTTGGAGCCATTCCCTGATCTGCTCCTCATTCATGCCCTTGAGCAGAACATCCCAGATAAAATTCAGCATGAATTCGGCCCGTTCCAGATAATTGAATCCGTAGCGTTCTACTCCATCGATCCAGTCGAACAGGGTCAGAAAATCGGACCGGCCACGCGGGGAATTGGGCGGATGGTTGATGGCAAGAAAGAAACACTCGCCCGTGAGTTTTCCGTAGGTATCGGATGCGCCATACATGTCCTGACGGACAGCCTTGAGTTTTTTACTCGTGCCCCCGGCACGGCCCCGGATCTCTACCTGCACCACCTCTTTCACGTTCTGGGCATTCACCAGGATATCCTTGATATTGACCGGATCGATGTAGCCCAGTTGCACGCTGCCATTAATTTTATTCACCTCCACCGGCCAGCACTGCTCGCCCAAGAGGCCCAGCCACATCATGTGGTTCGGGAATTCCAGATCCATTTTGTTTATGGGATCTTTCCAAAATCGGTCTATGATTTCTTTGACGTCTTTATCCTCGGCTGCGATGGTGATGGGCTCTGAAAACAAAAAACTCTTATCCATCTCTGCCAGACCTTTGACCATAGCCGAGGTGTCGAACATGAAATAGGCGATCTCAAACATGCGGTCCTGGGTAATGCTGGATAAATCCCGCCGCTGCTGACCACTGGCCGTGAGCCTGCGATATCCCTCATTCTTGGGATCATAATTTGCGGTGATAGGCAGAGCCATCCGGACCTTCTGAATGCCCTTTTGAACCTCTTCTTCTATCAGCCCTAAGGCTATGAATTTTACGATTTTTTCGCGTAAGCTCATTCAATAATCCGTTGTTACTTTGGTTGATATCAGCGGAAGTTTCTCTCAGTTATTGGGCTATGTGTATAGTTCTGTTGAAATTAACGTCTCGCCGCTGTTCGCGACTCTCATGTTGATCTCTTCCATCAGATGCCTAACAAACTCCTCTTTGCCATAAACATCCCCATAGATATGAATATTCAAAGTCCTTCCTTTTTCCTCCTTTTCTGGACCAAGCTTCGGGACGTCGGTATAGGGCGATGCCGGGTACGTGGGCATGGGCGCCGCGCCGATCCCGCCGCCGGGTGCGCCTCCAGGCCCCCCGCCGATGGCTACCGCACCGATGGCCGCGGCATTGGCCAGACCCAGGGCCAGCACGGAATGAGCGTAGGTGGGAAATAATGGCATTGCCGCAAGCGCCTTACCATAAGCTACAAAGGCCGATACCGTTGCCTGGGCCACACCCGCGGCCTTTGAAATATAAAACAGGGCCTTGGATTGCCGGCCACTCAGGGCATACAGGCTATTAGCCAACGATACGCTAAAGGAGAACCAGTTTTTATCGATCTGCATTTTTGAGCGCTGTTTATACTGCTCGATCTCGATCTCCCGGTCTGCCTGTTGTTGCAGGATATCATCCAGCTGGCTCATGGCATCTGCCGTGGCTGTGATCTCCTCTTCCCACGCCTGTTGTTTCACATCCCGCATAAATTCCATGTGCTCGATCTCGCGCTCCCCCTGCGCTATAAGCGCAGCATCCAGCTGGCTCATGGAGGCCTCCAGCCGGGCCGCATCTTCTTTGAGCATTTGCTGGTTGAGCTCCTGTATGAACCCGGCATATTCATCCCCGCCAGGCGGGCGATCGCCTCCGCCTCCAGCTCCTCCTCCGCCGCCCTTGCCTGTCTCTGCTGCCAGGCGCTGCTCCTCGGCGATGGAGCGATCGATCAGCGAGATGCGTTTCTCCAGGATGGCGATCTGGCTTTTATATTGGTCGGTTACTTCGTCCACGGACACGCCCTGGGCCTTAAGCATCTGGGCATATGCGGAATCGGTGCTCATGCGGGTTCTCAGGGTTTCGACCTGGCCTGCAAGCTCTTTTCTTTGCTTTTGCAGGTACTCGAGCACGGTTTCCGGCCCGCGCAATACCTTGCCCCAATACTCTGCGATATCCTTCAGCCAACCGGCCCAGCTTTTCAGGGCCGGCAGAAGATTCTGCGTAATGGCCAGGACCAGTTCGCCCAGTTGCTCTTTGGTATCGCCCCACAGATTACTCAACTGCTCCAGCCCGCCATATCCGGTGCTTGCCAGGGCCTCGGCCTGGCCGCCGAACCGTTCTGCGATTAATTCCATCACGGCCGCAAATTTATCGCCCTTTTTAACCCCTTCATCGAGAATAATGCCATAACGCGAGAGCGTGCTGGTCTCGCCTACGAATGCCTTGCCCACGAGCTCGGAGGCTGCCCGCAAATCCATATTTTTGGCCGCTGCAAGGTCCTGGGTTGCCTTGGTCGCCTTCATAAGTTCTGCGATCTCCATGCCGTATGCCTGGAGATTTGCCATCGTGGCGAGAGTGGCTTCATCGCCATAAGTAGTCACCTCCTGGAGGGCCGAGGCATAATCTTTTAGGCCTTCCAGGTCTTGTTTCCGGTAGGTGCCAGCATTGCGCATGGCCTGCTCTAAGCTGATTACCGCCTTCTCCTGCACGCCTGCAAGCCGTACCCAGTCGCTGGCCCATGCCTTGATCCTGGTTACGGCAAAGATCGCGGCCACGGCCACGCCGAGTTTTTTCAGGGTCGATCCGGTTTTTTTGGCACTCCGCTCTACCTTGTCAAAGCTCTTTTCGGACTCTTTCCCGAACCGCTTGACAACCACGTTGCCCTTGTCATCGACGATGAGCTCAAGTTTTATCTTATTTGCCATGTTTGATCCTTTCCTGTTCCTGAATCTCCCTTACGGCTGCAATCACAACCAGGCACTTGTCATGGATAATGGGACGCTGGCCTGCAGGAACCTTATAGAGATCTAATACCTGGAATATGGCGGTAAAATTCACCCCGCCGTATCCATCAAAAAGCCCCGGAAGCATGCGCTGAAACAGAAACCAGAAAGGCTCATTTTCCCGTATGAGCTTAGGTACCTCTCCGGTATGGCATGCCTCAACGGTTTCAATTCCCCGGCATCGAAATTTGCGGAATCCGTCTTCCTGAGCACGGCGGCACACACTGCAGGTCATCTTGTTTTTATCGAAAAACCACCGAGCCCAGGTCAGGAGTTTTTTTCCTGATCCGCCTTTCGTTTGTCAAATCCCCGCACGATCTTCAGGACAAACAGGGGGATCCCGCCCATCTGGAAATCATAGACCTTCTGTTTCACCTCATCGGTGCATGGCAGGGGTTTGTTGTCGGCACCCACCACGTTTTCCCAGTCCACCAGGCAATAGGAGAAGATCTCATACTGGTTTTCTCCGGATATGACGAGAGATCCATTACGGAAAATCACGTCAGATTTGCTGGCCGGAAAAGGTCTGATATTCAACCGTGCGTCTCCGAGATCGAACCACACCGGATCATAGGTAAGATCCGTAACATCGAGTTTCATGTTTCCTCCTAAACGTTGGTTTTAAAAGAAGATATTTTTTATAGCGCAAAAAACAGGATTTCATTCTTTGCACCAATGCGCCCATGCCCGTGCTGGCAGCTCCGGCATTGCGCTTCATGTTATCGAAGGCGCGTTCGGTATTCTTATCGAAAGTTTTTACAGTGGGACTTCCCTTATCTACTGCCTCAATCTGTATAAAGACCTTCTTTTTTCCGGCCATTATCTAATCTCCTTCTTCTTTCTCGTTGCTTGAATATTAGACTCTTTCAAGCACTTCATGGATCGTGTTTTATAGCAGCGAATGCAAATCTCAAATTCTTCATTATCCCGGCCCTGGTCATCCACCAGCCCCATCTCATGCAATGCAAAAATGTCTGCGGCTGCCTCTGCAGCAATCCGAACTTCATTACAATTGAAGAAGTCTGCATGGGTTGAATGCTTAAATAAAATATGGCCAACCTCGTGGAAAAAAACAAAAAATACAAAATAGAGGCACGGCAACTTTTTTTGATCGATATCAATCCTATAGGTTTCAAAACCCTCCCCTTTTCGCACCCCTCCTAAGCGACCACTTAAATCACAAAAAGCTACATATTCGATCTTTGGATTGTAGCTCTGAGCCAGGTCTGTTAAAAAGGCATTGATTCTCATGCTATTCTCTTAATAATCGGCTAGGCCGGAACGGTTGCCGCAGAGCCCAGAAAGAAACCGTTCCGACCCCCCGCTCGGGCTGCCGCCCACAGGCATAAGGAGGATGAAAAGTTGTGGACAAAAAGCAGCCTTAGAAATTTTTGCTTATACTCCTGATTTGTATCCACCCCGATATTCAGCAACCGTGCCACCATACTCATGGCGACATTTATACCCAAGCTTGTCCCTTAGAAAGGCGGCTTCGGTGAGATCATACTCGGTGGCAAGTACCAGATCAGGTTCCTCTCTGCCCTCCAGATACGACATCTCAATAATCGGAACATCTTCCTTATTCCGAATAACTCCCCAGTCATTCGTATCAGTTAGGAAGGGGCATACAATGATTCTTTCATTATGGTCTCCAAAGAGCCGGTAACAGGGATTCGCAACGCCCGTGCTTACGTCATTGGCCGTATAATAGAACTGTGTCTGGTTTTTCTTGGCAGCTGTATCCCATAGATCTATGGGAACAACTAAATGCCAGCCGAAATCAGCAAAATCCAGCCCTATCTTTGTATTGGAGGGAGAAGGCTCCGTCATATTCGCTAGGGCCGTGATAGCAGTAACCAAGGGAGTAAAATCAAGAGCATTGCTGCCGAGGTTTCCGTGGCCTGATGTAAACCATGCCGTGCCATCCGGGCAATTGGAATTATTGATATAGAAATCCCACACGTACTTTGCATGGGTCTTTCTGGCAGCCCGTCCAATTCTTTCTACCATAGCCTTCACAAGATCGATGGAATCATTCAAAAGATGCTTCCGGGTTATCCACAGAATAGTCCCTTTCTGGCTCAAATCATACTGAGACTCGGTATCGGTGTATTGTTCCAGGTTGTCATAATCGCCAGCCTCGGGGTCAACGTCTGGCAGATCCCCAAAGTATCCCAACTGAATCGAGTAAATTGTTTTAAGATAGTCAGCCTTTTTCTTATCCGAAATGAGTATGTCCTCATGGTATGGAAAGGCCTTATAAATCTTTGATAGATACATGCTCAGGACGTTTTGCAGTGCATAGGTAAATGAACTGGAGGTAAAAGCCGCACACGCGCGGAGGCCAGCTGACACTTTCTGAGGGATAATCTCAAGCCGCGGATATAAGATGAGCTCATTATCACCCGTAAAATGAGTATAGGCATCGCGAAAGCTATTAAAAGCTGCCACGCCGCGGGTATCCACCTCCGGCATGAATAACTTCACCAGGCCCAGCTGAGCTTTTTCTAGCTCATTCAGGCCTACCCCAAGTTTGTTGCTTGACCCAAATAGGGTCTTCTCCATGTCTGCGAGTAATTTCGCTCTATTGCCCATTTTTATTCTCCTTCTTTAATTTAGTTTTTCCGCCTTTTAAAAGAGGCTTAAAGGCTATTTGTTTGATCCCTTCATTTTCTGTATCTGATACTCACTCTCTTAAAATGAAAGGGGTTGCATGATATACTCGCAACCCCCTCTTAGTTGCCCCTCATTTGTTATGCCCTGGCAGAGCGGTGAGGATTCCGCCTTTTCGGGGGCTACCCTAGCCAGGGGGTTGGGTTTTAGCCATGAAGGTTTTCTTCCACCTCCCTAATCTGATCTGCGATATCCAAGAGCGTAAATCCAATGCCTGCAAAATCGTCACGGCTAAGCTCTATTTCACCGCCGAAACCAATCATCAACTGGCCTAAACCATCTAGTACCGCGTCTCATAAGTTTTGTCCCCGATAACGGCAAGATAAAATCATAAATTAATAGTTGACATTTAACCCACTATGTGTTAGAGATCTCGATAAATATACAGTTAT
>JAFDDT010000143.1 GCA_019310725.1 Deltaproteobacteria bacterium
GCGCCGCTCTCCTCAGAGCGTTTTAAGGCAAATGTAGTATCCGCCATGCAAAAGAAAAAGATAATCGGTGTAACCAGCAGGTACGTGATCATTTCAAAGAAGAAATAGGTCTTTAACTTGGGTTTGGGAAAGGTAAGTTAACACATCAAAGAAAAGGACTATATATCAAGTACTTATGGCAGGTATGAAAACAGGCGTGTGCCTAGAGATTGTACTGGAAGACGGGACGTTCGTGCAGAGCGTTCTCAAAGCCAACCCAAGTTATCAGCACCTTCTCACCTTGAGATACCTGCTATTTATTTGAAATTCATAACCTTTCACAAATCCTTTGATACGATTTTCAGATCTTGACATTCCCTGTCGCTGGCAGTGCATTTGGGTCTGCCCTTTCTCTCTAGCCAAGGCGAAGAATTCAACAGCTTTTACCATGCCTCATGCGAAGTATTTCCAAACGGAATGCTCAGAAACCACTGGTTCGTGATTCTTAAAGATCCAGGTGTGATTTAGAGGCTGTCAGGTCAAATGCCGGTTATTACACATAAGGTCACTGTGGAATGGGGATCGGGTATCAGCCTTTCCAGACTAATAAATCGAACATTTTCTTTTCCCGTGGCTAGATCGAAGTTGTTGCCCCCCCTGAAACGGCGGAAGTAGTTAATCTCTGATCGCGCGTGTCTTGGAACAAGCAGAACAGCAATTGCCTTTATCTTATTTGCAACAGTATTCCATTGCAAAAGCAAATCAGATTATTTATTGTCAAAGGCCTGGCCAGTTTTTATCATGCCTTGGGATGAAAAAAAGAGGTTATCATTGCGGCGCCATTGATTAACAGATGGTTTTGTCAATCTGATAACATACAGGTTGCTGAAACAAATAACTTTACTGTCTTTTGAGGTACACTGTCTATGGCCAATTCATGCATGGGGCGTTTTCAGGATGCCCTGAGGGGTACACCGAATGATCGAGTCCCTATTATCCCCATGATTGGGGGATGGGCTGCGGCTAACTTTTCGGATGTTCCCCTTTCCAAACTTGCACAGGATCCAAAACGGATTGCTGATGCCCAGGTGCGAGCCATGGAAACGGTGGGCCACGATGCCTTCTTTGCCTATGCCGATCCCCTGTATATACCAGAGGCCTTTGGATGCAGGGTTCGTTTCACAGAGACGGGGCCGCTTATCGACGCATTGCCCCATGTCATCAACTCCATTGAAGATCTGGAAAAGATCCCCATCCCTGATGCACGCCGGGCGAAGCGACTTCCCGTGATTCTGGAACTCGTGAAGGAGTTAAACGCATATGGCGATGGTGACATACTGGTGCTCGGCGGTTTTGAAGGCGCCTTCACATCCACAACACGCATTCTTGAAGCCGATCAGGTCATGCGAATGATCTATAAGAACCCCCTCCTGCTTGAGTCCTTACTCGACAGGGTCAATGGATTTCTGCTTGAATTTGGGCGTGCCCTTATCGAGAGTGGGGCCAACGTGCTCTTCATTCCAGAACCATCTGCTTCCGCCTCCATGATTTCACCGGCCATGTTCCGGCGATTTGTGCTCCCTAGTCCCTAGGTTACAATCCCTTACTAACGAATTGAAAGCACCCTGTATGCTGCATATATGCGGTGATACGTCTCCTACACTGCAAGTCATGCAGGAAACGGGTTTCCAAGTCCTCAGTCTGGACCAGTGTATGGATCTTTCTAAATCAAGAGATCTGGTACCCGAAGCTGTTCTGGGGGGGAATGTGGATCCTATCAACTCATTGCTCATGGGGACAAGAGAACAGGTGGTGGAGGACACGCTGCATTGTCTTCGCACCGGCGGTAAAAACCATTTCATTCTTATGAGCGGGTGCGGAGTTCCTCCTGGTACATCGATAGAAAACCTGAGCGCCATGGTGGAAACGGCCATCGACTACGGGCTGGGTGCCTGACAATAAGTGGCAAACGCTCCTTGAAAGTGGACACCCAAAAGCTGTAGGACCAGGTTCAATCTACGACCTTCTATTTCTCAACATACTTCACCCTTTCCAACCCCTCAACCCTCTCATCGGTCCAGCGTCTTGCCTTGTACTCAAATCGAGGCAGAGTTCCATGGGGAACCTCTTCAACTCTCATGGTCACCTGGGTTACTTCCTTTATCTTATCGCCCAGTCTCTTGAGTATGGTGGCTTTTGTCTTGTCATCCAACGCCATCTTCTTGAATTCGACGCTTACTTTGGCTACTTCTAACCCATTCTCTGCGATAAAAACCCTGCCATTGTACTCTTCGATTTCGCCAAAAGAAAACACCGCCTCATCCACGGTTTGAGGCCATACATTAGTGGCCTTTATTTTGATCATATCGTCGTATCTCGAAACCGTCCCTACCTCCCATGCTGCAGATTCTCTACCGCAGCCACAAAGTATCGGAGGAAGCAATCTCACCCGGTCATTCGATCTGAAGCGAATGAGCGGCATGGCTTCCCTGGAGAAAGTGGTCACCACAGGTTCTCCCCAGTCACCATATTTCACCGGTTTATCGGTCTCCTTATCCAGTACCTCAACCAATGCAAAGTAATCGGCTAAGTGATAGTATCCAAAGTGCCCATCGGGGACCACGCCGTATTTGCAGGTAATTGCATAGTTGAGGTTTAATTGGGTAGATCCATAAATATCATGGATGACGGTTCCCCATATTTCCTCCATTTGCAGCGCCCATGAGACAGAAAAGGGTTCTGTTGAAAGGGTAATCCCCTTTAAACGAGGAAACCCTTTTCTCGGATCTAAACCACGCTCCATGCAGATATTCGTTATGCGAGCCAGGTGAGCAGGTGTGGTGAGAATATGGTGGACATTAAATCTTCTCATCATGTCGATTCTCTGATTGGTGTTGAATACGGCTAGGGGCAGGGGAGTGGCACCGAAGATCCGGAGGCCTTCATAAGAAAGCATACCACCGGTCATGGTGCCCAGGGGATACAAGACGGCTGATACATCCCCTTTGTTCAACCCAATTGCCGCAAAATGCGATGCGGTGGAGGCGTTGGCCGCCCAGATTGCCTTTTCGTCATGGCAGTGAACCTCCTGACCCATCCCTGAGGTACCACTGGTCACATTAACGCGATGGATCTTGCTGGGTGGACCACAAACCCTCCTCCCAAAAGGGGGATTTGCCTCCTGATCTCTTACCAGACCCTGTTTATCAATGAATGGGAATCTGGCAATATCCTCGAGTTTTTTGAAATCCTCCGGTTTTACCTTTGCCCTATCAAAGATTTCGCGATAAAATTCACTCTTAGAATAAGCTCTCTCCAAAGTTTCCTTTGTTTTTTCGAATTGTAGTTTTCTTACTTCATCTATGGGCATGGTTTCTAATTTCTTAAGAAAGTAATGGTTTGCCCTTGACACTTTTTTTCGGTCCATTTACCTCACCTCTTTTTGTTCGCACCAGCGCGCTCGAGCGACCCAGAGTCTTGAGCTTGTCGAAGGGGAGTGGGCGAGAGAATATCAACACAATCTTTTTCACCAGCAAGGTCTAACGATACCATCCCGCAAAGCGGAAGGTTTTGGAAAGCACTAATCTTCAGCCTTATAGACCTTGCAGAGCAACCCGCGGAGAGGCCATCCCCCACTAATATTGTTACAGACATCAGGGTCGTCATCAATCAATACGTTACAATTTGATTTCCAGACCCCGTGTAAGGAAGGTTCTGCTCCATCTTCCTCCGGAAACCACCAGCCATGTTCTGCATGGACCACCCTCGGGTCTATTCCATCGAAAAACTTGCATTTCTGTCTGATTCTGCCTCGGGGAGACTCAATCCAGACCCAGTTGCCTTCCTCAATACCCAATTTTTTTGCTGCCTTTGGGTTTATTTCCATGACCGGATCGGGATGCATTTCTCTCAACGATTGGAACTGCCGATGTTCAGAGTGGTAATAGGGCTGAACCCTCGCACCCGTGATGAGGATCAGTGGGTATTGTTCTGCAAGGTCTGGACGGCTATAAGGTGTCTCTGGCGCTTCCCTAAATTCGGGAAGAGGGTCATAGCCTAACTTCTCCAACGTCTTCGAATAAAGCTCAATCTTTCCGGTGGATGTTGCAAAGCCTATCTTTTGGTAGCGTTTATACTCCTTGGGTGCCGAAAGAAAGCCGCCCTGGTTCATGAATTCCTGAAAGGTCAGCCCGATAGGGTTCAGTCGATAATCATACACTGCTTCCAGACTCTCCCAGGGCCAATCAGCTTCCTGACCTAGTTGCAGACCCAATCCTCGCCAAAAATCATAGTCGTCCCGTCGATCGTATTCCCCAACTACGGTTTTTGGCAGTGCCCGCTCACTTCCGACAATCCCGGAATAGGTCCAAAGCCAGGGCCTTTCCAGATAGGTCGTTGCCGGCAGTACATAGTCGGCCACCTGGGCACTGGGTGTCATAAAAAAATCGACCACAACATAAAGGTCCAGGCTCTTAAGGGCCTGATAGATAAGCTTCGTGTTTGGCTGCGTCACCATTGGGTTACTTGAAAGTGTGATCATGGCCCGAACCGGATATGGTTCTCCTGTGAGGACGGCCCTGTATACACTCGGGGCATGGGCGAAGCATTCGTATGAGGTTCGGTTATATGCCTCATTGCCCCACAGGTTCACAACATTAGATTGTATAGCGTCAAAGCCTTTTCGTGACAGCAGACGGAAGCGGTCGCCTCCGATGGTCTTGTTAATCTGCTCCTCAGGCAGCCTGTCGTGGGCCGCAATTTCCTGCTCGTGGATTATGCCGGGATAGGGAGTCGGAAAAATGTCCCCGCCTCTTTCTTCAATGTTTCCGGTGAGCGCTGAAAGAATAAAGTGCGCGTGCAGGCTCTGAATAGAATTGGCCTGGTGTTCGAGCCCCATTCCATGATTGGTGGCCCCAGGTTTCAGTGTGGCATACCACTCTGCGGCCTGGCGGATTTTTTGGGCTGGAAGCCAGGTAATCTTAGCGACTTTTTCGATCGGATATTGGTTGGCCCTTTCCTTAAGCTGATCAAAACCATAGCACCAGTTTTCGACAAACGACTTGTTGTACAGTTCTTGCTCAATGATATGATGAATCATTGCGAGGGCAAGTGCGCAGTCTGTGCCAGGACGAATTTGAAGCCAAAGATCGGCGTGTTTCACAGTATCTGTGCCTCTCGGGTCGATCACGATAATCTTTGCACCATTCTCACGGCGTGCTCTTTTAGCGGCTTTCCAGAATACATCCCAGTACCGGGGCCCTCCACCACCCCAAAGAAGGATACACTTGGTATCGGACCGAACCACAGGAAAGACTCGCCATCCAAAGAGAACATGGCCCATGGCACACATCGGCCCGTAGCAAATCGCACCCGCCCCAATATGATTTGGGGATCCGAGGAGATTAAAAAACCTCTGTCTTATCTCATCATGGGTTCGGCCGGTCCCACTTGTTGTGGCAACGGCTTCGGGACCAGATTGAGCAATGAGCGTTTTAATGTGGCTGGCAATCTCAGCAAAGGCATCGTCCCATGAGATTCTTTGCCATTTATTTTCTCCTCGCTTTCCGGCGCGTTTCAGGGGGTAATTTAGACGGGCTGGATGATAGAGATACTCAATCGCATTTCTGCGTCGAGGGCAGGCTTTTGTAATCGAGTATATAGATTTTGCCCCAGGGAATTCTTTGTCAGGTTCAACAGAAACCAGGCGATGGCCATCAACCGTGGCTGCTAGTGTGCAGGCATTGTGGCACTGAATGCATACAACCTTTTTGACTTCCATGCGTGGCCTCCCAAGTAATATGATGGCTTTTCAAAGAGGATGACCTGTGGCAAGGGGCATAAGATAGTACCGCAAAACCAAAAATGTCAAGATAATGCAGTTTGTTCTCCTATCTCTTTTCCGATCTTCTCAAATGCCACGAATACTGCTTGAGCGAAGTCGGGGTCGTTGATATACGCATCCGACTCTATCACGGGGATGCGAAGATCGAGGTGTCTTTTAAGAGCTTTAAGGAGTGCCATATCGACCTCTGGATCCCAGTATGGCCTTCCCTTGCGATCCAGCGTAGATAGGCCGTTTTTGGGCCAGATGATAATGACGGGACCTTGGGCTTGATTTAGTTTATCCGCTATTGTCTTACCGAGGAGTCTATTATCTCGCAGATTTGTTCGAACCAAGGTGGCCTGGGGATTATGGCTGTGTATGTTTCGACGCCTGTATTTGGGTGGAACCGTTTCAGGGCCAAGAAAGTTGATAAAGTCAGCACTTCCCGGCACAACTATCTGGGGCACTCCCCGTTTTCCCGCTGCTGTAAGCCGATCAGGTCCGGAAGAGGCAAGCCCGCCCATGAGTTCGTTGGTAATTTCATTCACTGCGAGCTCGATTACCACACTTACTTCATTGGATTTCACATATTCCTCAAGCGCCTCTCCGCCAGTGCCTATGGTATGAAAAACCAGAACCTCGTATCCTTTTTTTTCTAATATGGCCTTTACTGCAAGACCACAGTCAGTGACTGTCCCATTCATGCTCATTACCACGAGAGGCCTTTCTTCGATTTCTGGTTTCTCAATCTCCAACATCCCTGATATGGCGCCAGCCGCATTTGTTAATATGCTTCTGGTAAGACAATTGATACCTGCCAGATCTGCAACAGGGGGCAAGATGAGAACATCTTTAGAGCCTACAAAGGGCCGCGCCCCTGCCTGGGTTACCTTTGTTGAGACAAGCAGTTTGGGAAACCCGAAGGGCAAGGATTTAAGGGTAGGAGCAACGATAATAGAGCCCTGACCACCTCCGATGGCGAGAAGACCCTGGATTTTTTTTGATTCAACGAGGGAAAGGATGATTTTTTTCAAACCAGCGGCCATTATTTTCTGGGCAAAGGCCTCGTCGCTCTTTTCTTTCAGGGTATCAATGTCCGCTCCACCGGCACGTGCAATCTCGCCGCGGGGGATATCTGCTTTAAGATGGGGTTTACCCAGGATACCCGTATCTGCAATGATAACCCTGTGTCCCCTTGCCAGAATAAGGGACCTCAGGAAACCTATTTCCTCTCCCTTGGTATCCAGAGTCCCCACTAGGGCAACTGTTTTGGCCATTGCTGTACTTATTTAACCTAATACAGTTTCCTGAAGCGTAGTTTTCTCACGCAGCTTTAAAGAGCTCCGACCATTTTGTGAGCACCTTTTCCCGCAGTTCCGGGCCCGCCACGTTAACCTGTGGGAATTTGTCTTTCCAATAGTAAGGCTTACAGGCATTTATAAACACCTTTGCCGTGGTAAAATCCTTTCTTGCACGCTTTTCTGGGTTGAGCATGGGATCCAGGGGACTTGTGAGGAATCCGGGAACGATATCGATGTAGTGTTCCGGGTCACAACGTGTGCACACGGCCCACAGCACTTCTTCAAGATTTGAGGGATCTATATCTTCATCCACCGTAATAATATATCTGCCGGTGCAGGCCCCTCCCTGCAAAAAGGCGCCTGCCAGGGTGGCCACCTGTTTAGCATGACCCAGGTATCTCTGTTTGAGGGATATGACAGCGATGATTCGATTTCCAGGGCCATGCACATACACACCCTTTATATCCATCATGTTCGCCTTTTCCAGCCGGTTCCAGAGGAAGCTTGCTGTGTGAATGGGGATAGGGAACCAGGTATTGACTGGTGGTTTGACTGGAGGCTGGCCAAACAGGATCGGATCATTCCGGTGATACAGGGTTTTGATATGGACAACTGGCTCATTTCTCGTGCCGGAGGCATAATACCCTTGCCACTCTCCAAAGGGGCCTTCTTGTCGGCTATCCTCTTCTGGCGGCGGAGAGAACCCGCAGGCCACGATTTCAGCCGTGGCTGGTATAGGGAGTCCAGTTTCCTTATCGATGATGACCTCCACCCCTTTGCCCTTAATATAACCTGCCATATCGTATTCGGATATGCCCCAGGGTAGTGCGATGGTGGATATAGCAAAAAGGAGAGGGTCTTGCCCAAAACACATTGCCACCGGGCAGGGTTTACCCATGGCCCAGTATTTTTCACGCATGATGGTAGCGTGTTTGCCAGGAGAGGCATAGAAGGCCAACGTGGTTTTATCCTGTATCATGACACGATAGGTACCAAAGTTGATCCAATTTTCCTCAGGATCCCTGGTTATGGTAATCACTCCGGTGCCAATGTAGCGGCCCCCGTCATGGGTATGCCATTTAGGAGTTGGGAATTTATATATATCAATGTCATCACCCTTCAGAATATTTTCCCTGACAGGGCCGTCCTTTACCTCCACTGGAGCGACTGGTTCAAACTTGTTCCATCTATCTTTCCAATTAGCTACGCATTCCAGGTCACTCATTTCTTCTGGAAAACCAAATGCCAATTTCTGGCCAACTCTGTGGTGCATCAAATTGGTGGCCACCCGGAAGCCTTGAGGGTGCCCTTTGATTTTATCAAAGAGCAATGCAGGCCCTTGTCTCTCGGCCATCAATTCATTAATGGTCCCGATTTCAAGATCCCAATCGGCATTATCGACCAACTGCAGTTTTTCTCTTTCTTTCAAGGCACCTAAAAAACCTCTTAAAGAATCAATCATGGAATTACCTCCTTTTAAGAAAGTTTCATATCGTGAAAGTAAGTTTCAAAATCTTATTGACTTCTATATCACAATTTTGGTAATGTCAAGAAAAAACATACGGGGTGTGTGAGCTTGAGGCTGCAGAGCATGAGAATAAGGCTTTGCTATCCCTCCAGCCGGGAGCGTGTAAATAAGATTAGGAACAGAAAACAACTTTTGTATTGTGGGTCATATTATGAATTTATCAAAAAACCACAAAGAACCTTTGTATAGGGTACAAGCATTGGAACGTGCCTTAGATATCCTTGACTGTTTCAGTTTTAAAAATAGAGAGATGAGCCTATCCGAAGTTGTCAACCAGACTGCACTTAACAAAACAACTATTAAACGACTAATGGCAAATCTCACAACTCGGGGTTACTTACAGCAAGATCCAAAAACAAAGCGCTATAAACTAGGTATGCGCCTGTTTGAACTGGGAGGAATCGTTTTTTCTTCATTTTCCCTGCGCAAGGCCGCTGCATATCCCATGTCCCGTCTTCAAAATGCAACAGGTGCGACTGTGCTCTTAGGTGTAATGATGGAAGAACAGCTAGTCTACATGGACAAGCGCGAGGGAAATGGGATGATCCGGATCTCATCGGATATAGGTTGGCGAAGACCTCTGCACTACGGTATGTTAGGCATGGTTTTAATGGCCTCTCTCAATCCAGAAGATTTCAATAAAATCCTTAACAAATACCCATTAGAGGCCCATACCCCTTTTTCCATTACCGATAAAGATGCATTCAGTCGTCGTCTGGAAAGTGTTCGCAAAGAAGGTTACGTGGCGGAGAGAGAAGAAGCAGTTGAAGGGGTAATCGGTATTGCGGCTCCCATCAGAGATTACTCCCGTCAAGTTATAGCTGCCTTGGGTATTGCTTTGACTGTAGGACAGACAAATTCACAGAAGGATATCGATAGCATCGTGGATCTGGTAAAGAAAACGTGTGACGAGATTTCGGACGATTTGGGGTACCTGAAGATATGACTAGATGTCTTCATAGCTCAAGATCTTAACATTTATCTGCCAGACTTATGGTGGATTATCCTCCAGACTTATGGCGGATTAATGTCGAGCTTTTGCGGTGAAATGAAATCCTAAATCCGAAACAATATCGAAATTCTAGTGTTCAAAATCCAAAACAGCCCGAAGCCCAGTAGCCCTTGGCAAAAGTGAGCGGTGAGGGGGCACTACATACTATG
>JAFDDT010000144.1 GCA_019310725.1 Deltaproteobacteria bacterium
CCACATTTTGCTCTTCAAAGTCAACTGTATTGGTCAGTCAAGCTTGTGGTATTTCGAAATATGAGATCCAAAGACCTGGTATCTGTTACTGTACCGTTTTGATTTCTTGGAGGCAATATTTATTGAGGGATAAGCCTTTTTGCTGCACCGGGTGGTTCCATCAATTTATTTTTTCCAACAGAGGGAGGGGGTACTACGAATTCCCCTGCTTTTCTTGAATCATAAAGCCCGAGATGGTTGCATTCAGATAAAAAACCTTGGATGTCGAAGGGAAGGTGAACGCCGCATTGCCGTAAACCGCGTTCACAAAGGGCAGGTGTGCACCATATTGGTACAGCCATACCCAAAAAGGATCCTCTTCGTGGGGAACAAGGCTGTATGCAGTGGAAGGCATACTGGCTTCATCCTCGACCTTGAGGTAACGACCACGCACGCGTGTTAGTTTGTACATGGTGGGGAGACCGAGAAAATTGAGCCAATTGTCCCATTTCAAGATGTGTCCCTCAATGACCCACTGTTCGCCAAGCACCCTGTACTCACGAATGCGGCCACCGGTTGACGACTCAGCCATTACGAGACGGAGTATCATATCGTTCTCTGAATCAGGCACCGGTGTGCAGTACACCGTGCCAATCCGCTCAAGGTGGGTGAACGCAGTGTAGGATTGGAGAAACGCGAATAGGAATACGGCGGCTGTTGAGGCAGCAATAACCAGCAGAATCAGGAGCAGACGCAGGGTACTGGAAATCATACCGACATGTTCCACAGGTCTGCGCCGCACAAGATTAATGAGACGGGAAACCCGTCGGTAGATAAACCACAGGAGTAACACAAGACCGAGGATAAGCACCCCGAGTGCAATGTAGATAGGAACGGAGCCAGAAAACGGCGGATTAAACCTTGAGATCTGTTCTAACATAAAACTGGTCGTATTTTGATACTTGGTAATGATAAAGACTCAGACGAGCACGGTTGATATTCTTCGTCTTCGCCAGAATACCCTGCAGCTTGCTGCAGGGATGAACGGCGAGGCGAACCGCGTCGAAGCTTTTTAGAGCGAAGACCGGTTGGCTACGACGCAATTTCGCTCCCATACGCCGCAGCTTGTCGGAGCAAAGCGGAGATCCCGCTTGCGGGGCTGCGGTGAGCTTCATCTATTTATACTGTAGGATTAAATAATAATCAAATCTTTACTTCGATATTGAGGTCTTTATCAAAAATCATTGAAGAATGGGAATTATACATTCCCACACGCAATTCCATACTATTACATTCGCCAGGATCTTAGCTCTATTCCTCGAACAGAAAGGATTCTGTGGAAGGAAGTGGCACAGGGTGAAGGGGTACATAAGAGACCTGCCCTAATCTCGCACCGAGAATTCTGCCCAGAGCGGGTAGTGGTCGGAGATGCGCCACGACAGTTGTGGTTTGGTAAGACCGCGCGATTTGAGGGCCACCTTGGTAAAATCAAAATTGCCTCCACGCACATACTTCATAGAAAGTCCTGATTTTTCCTCATCACGTGTGAACCACGCAATCTGGTCGTAGAACTTATTGAGATCCGATTTTTCGGGATCAGTAAAGATTGAACGAGAGACTCTGTTGAGGTCTTCTGGGACATGAAGCCCGGTTGAGGTAAAGGTATCGTAGAGCTTATCACCCCTTCGGTCGATATTGAAATCGCCGAGGGCGATCAGCCGGTGATCCCAGGCATTGATGTTGTTAGCCCATTCGGCGAGCCATTCTGCAATTGCCTTCAATTCAGGAACCCGCTCCTCGGCTTTTTCACCATAAATAACGTGCAAGGTAACCAGGATAAATGTTTTTCCTGCTGAGCAAAAGCTAACTGCATAAGGCGTGCGGGCAAACTGCCGATCAAGGGCATCCGCAGAGACTCTGGCGAGGTGCTCTTGCGGGACGACGATTTCGCAGGCCAATCCGGAGAGCTGCACCTTTCGGGTGTCAAATAAAAACACCAGGCGCTCCCCATTACCTGGATCGCCCTTGGTTACATCTGTCAGGATCAATCCCCAGTTGGGCCCGAGCACTTTCAGCATGTGCCGCAGTGCCTTGAGTTTGGCTCGCACCTCCTGCAGTGCGATAACGTCAAAACGTGAGACAATCTCGGCTATGCAGCGCACAGCGTGGATGTCTCGTTTTGGCGTGTCGTTTGGTCCGGCCTCCCATTTCTGGGTCAGATCGCCAAAGGCTCGCAAATTCCAGGTGGCGATGAGCAGGTTTGAATCGAGTATTTTTGCCGGGATGTCTTGATCCAGTGCAGCCCGTAACTCACTGAGTTCGGCTGCGATTTTTGGGGGAAGAGGATCAGTAATTCTATCCATAGAGTTACTCCTTGTCATAGTATTTAAAGCTTATAGCAGGGGTTAACGGGTTCAAGGTTCAGGGTTCAGAGGTTCAAGGTTCAGGGTTAGTGAAGGTTAACAAAAAAAGCAACCCTGAACCCGTGAACGGTTACAACATACAGTAGTTCTCGTGTTTCTGTATCTCCTATACTGGGTGTCTAAAGATGATGGTTGAGCATGTCATTCCAGCTTCTGCTTTCAAAAGCTCAGAAATATCTATTGTTTTCAGCGAAAACCCCAGTTTTACTAACAACTCGGCTGTTTTTGGGAACCCGGAGTGCATGCATATGGTGTTATTGATTCGAAGTGCGTTGACTGCAGCCGGCTCATCCTCGGGCACAGGGATGATACGAAAATCCCTAAGAGGCTGGAGATCAAGCCAGCGAGGGTTCACCAGCAAGGTGCGATCGTCCGCCGCAATACAGGCAGATTTGAGATGCAGGCAACCATTAATGGCGACGGGAATGACCTGGTAACCAAAAGGTTTTAGGATTTCCTTTATACTCTCAAACCCAGCTACATTGGTGCGCGGGGAAATCCCTACAAAAACCCTTTTCTCAATGCAGAGCACATCGCCGCCCTCCAGAGTGGCTGGCAGTTGAATGTGCCTAATATCTCGATAGCTGGCTAACACAGACTCCACATTGCGCACCTCTCCACGGCGTGACTCAACGCCCATGTTTGCCATGACTGCAAGTTCGTCAGCAACCACGGCCGTATCCTCGATAAAGGTAGAATCTGGATAGGAGCGATTCACAGACAACTCCACTACCTGTAGCCCGCAGTCTCGGAGTAGTGCGCAGTATTGCTCATGTTGCCTGACTGCTTCATTATAATCAATTGGGCTCCTGTCGAGAAAGCTGAGTTCGCACTTATCAATATTTGGAGAGACAACATGTGTCAAAGCTATCATCGTGGTGAGTACCTTTCATTTTGAGCAATGAGAGCAGATCTCGAGCAACGTAGAATTTGATTTACTAGAGAGACCATTTTATCGTTTGCATTGGACATAACTGAGAAGGGTCTAGGATCGTCATGAGGTCTTTTCTGAAAAAGACCTCATGCCTATCCCGATATTGCAAACTATTTGACGCTCTCAGTAGTATGTGCTGTGTGAAGACCTGTTTCATTCCGATTAAATGCCTTCTGAGTTGTCGGGCTGGACGAGTAGCGTGAGCCCGTGGGTTCCTTGGACACGAATGCCGCCTCCCTTGTCAATTGGCTGACTATCTCCCATCACTTCGGCCTGCCAAAGTTCGCCGTGCACCTGGACGTAGCCGGAAGGTGCCAGCCGATCCTGCGCAATACCTCGGAGCCCGACCATTGAATCTGCATCACCAGGGCGTCTTTGGTCGTAAGAACGCCAGGTGAGGGGAAACAGGATCACATCCTTAGCGACCCAGAAGCCGATGATGCTGCAGATAAGCCATATGGGCACATCCACCCATTGTCGAACGATGAACAGAAAAAGAGCCAGCAAAACCACAGCGGGCAGCTGGAGAAGCGCATATCGCACAACGACCCGTGTTGACCAACCGTGCATATTCATGCCTCTCTATGATGGTCTCTCGTCTGCTCTCCCTCGAACCTCTGAGAGCTGTACCCGGCCCCGTAGGCGGGAACCATCCTGCTGGGGTGAGAGACACATGAGACCCGTTTAGGGTCAGTATTCAAGCCAGCTTTTCAAAGAGTAGCGGTTTACTTGGCCTCACTCTTTTTCTCTAATACTAATGAGACAGCGGAGGGTAGTCAATCGAGAAATTGACCCGTGGTTAAACGCTGAGCCCACGCGCAGCCGCCATAACGAATGGTTAGCTCGAAGCCGGTCATTCGATGATGGCAACTGCTCTAATTGGCAAGCAGTCTCTAGCTTGTATCGTAATTTCCTTCATAACAAACTCAAAGTGATCCATGGTGCAGGCAGGGGTAAATGTCAAAGGTTCGGTGCCGGGGCACACTGGCATTTCAGGAGATATGGTATGACTTAGGTCAATTATCTTCATCTTTTCCACATCCATCGTTTTCAAAAAACAGGTAAAACTCTTTTTGATCCAGGCGAGTCTTCAGTCCCTATATGGTATCAAATCGTGTCCATTTTGGGGCTGGCTTGGGCTTTGGCCTCTTGCCATAGAAGATATCATCCATAACCGAAAAGATGCGTCGAGCGAACTTGTTCCTGGTAATTAGCATAACGATCAGCCTGTGGGGTAATGTCCTCGCGTGACTCCATGGGCAAACCCGCATACATACATTGCAGTCTGTACCTACCTTTCCCCAGTATTCATAACAGGTCTCTGCATTAAGTTTCCACCTGAGCAGCCCATTAACTACCGTCTGGTCTTTTGCCGGTGGGATAGAATTGGAGGGGCAGCACACAGCGCATTTCTTGCAGATCTTACAGAAGTCCTCAACCCCTATGTCTACAGGCTTGTCTGGTATGAGGGGAAGATCTGTGGTAACGGCCCCCAACCTTATTCTCGGGCCAAACTGCTTGGTAATAAGATACCCAAGTCTGCCCAGCTCGCCCAAACCAGCATCTACTGCCAACGGAACCATGGGGGAGTCGTAGTGGAGTAAGTGGTTTGCTGTTGCAGAATATCCAAGGTTCGCAATGAAGCCTGCCACCTGAGTTGCAATGAAGGCCCCTCTTGCATAATTGCGCATACTCTCAATCACCGTTGGTGAATGTGGGGCTGGCCCGACCATTTCAAAGGACATCTCCATGGCAAAGACTACCGCATACTTGTGGTTTACTTTGATTTCCTTCCCCCAATCCTCCCAATTCTCGTGATAGATTTCTCCCCTGTGCGAGTACGTCCAGAGGGGATTGACTTCGGTTATGCCAACGAGATCAGCCCCAACGCTTTGGGCATAGCCCTTTACCTTTTCCGTTGCTTCCTCAGGACTCAGATTAATCTTTTCCTCCCGAAGGTTAGGGCTTGGTTGGGGATTATAGGCATCGGGCTTTGAAAGATGTATTGGAACGGCCCAGGATGCGAGTGTGGCTGCTGCGTTTGGCCCTTCATGAGGTCTGTCTATCGTTCCGATGTATTGCCCCAGAGAGCCTCCCTGTGCCCTTTTTCTGGCATCTACCTCCTCTAATCCCGGGTGCTTCTGGTAGAATATCTTGTAGTGTTCTGAGCCAGGCCGAAGCGACCGGCGCCGTGCAAAAACTATCTCTCTTTCGTCGTATCTCTTCACATCTCCTACGATCAATCCTTTAGCCCCTTGCAGTGCCTGATGATTTGGTGCAGTCCTTTTTGTAAGAAGAAATGCCAAGGAGCCGGCAACGAGAAGCCCTGCTATCAGCACGGCAAGGCCGAGGGCGGTCTCAAAAAAACCGATACTGCTCAGAAAAAAGAAGACAACAAGTACAGCGAGCATGCCCATGAACTGTAACCCAGAAAAAAGAGTCGCCCGCCTTTCTTTTTCCCAGATGCATGAAACGAGAAATATAAAACCGATGAATGCCTGGACTGAAAAGGCCAGGCCAACAATAAAGATCAAAACAGAGGTCATTTATCATCTCCCAAAGGATTTGATTAAGGACAAAAGGGGAACACATCCCCTCATGGGCACAGCCCGCTGCTCTTCATCGATGGTGTTTGGATTTGCTTATTCATAGATCGGAAAGTCCTTTATACTGGGTTCTGGCCAGATTCCAATAGTAATCGGTCGTGACTTTGCCCCGGGCATATGCTTCATGCCATCCTTCAGAAACAGGCATCTGCTTATATAACTCTTTGCGGCGCACTTCAAGCAACATCCTTGGTTTTTCCATAAAATCAGCCCCGCACATAATTTCTTTCTGTGTCTCGGATGATAGGTCCTGTAACCAGGTTTCTCCTGTACGGCTTCTCAGTAAATGATGATCAAGAATGAGGGTAGCGACTTTTTGGGATAGTTTTACAGCATTGTGCCAGGCCTTTTTTATTTGATCATTAGAGAGTTTTGATAAATATAGAGGAGGCCCGCTTACTAGTGCAATATCAGGCTCCCACGAGATTATTTGAGAAATAGCTTCATCATTAAGGAGTTGGATATCAGAGGCATGCACAAACACACAATCTTCTCCAATTCTCGTCATCACTACGGTCTCTAAATTGTTGAGGTCTCTTCCGTGAGGAACAGGTTTGGAAAACTGGAGCACCCCATGTGTTTTTTCTGGTGCTGAAAGCACACTGTTGGGCAGGAGAGAAGAAATAGAGTCCAGCCTTTTGCCTTCAATAGGGGAAAGGCGTGATAGCTTGGCCCATATCTTGGCATGGGGATTTAGTCGAGCTATTCTTTGAATAGGAAGCTGAAAAGGATTTGCGTCTGCCAAAGGGGTGTGGTCACCATGGAAATGGCTGATAACAATATCAGTGGCTTCATACCATGCCCCTACTATCTTGTTTTGTATTCTTTCGTCTACCGCTACTTGAAGAGGATGAGGAAGCAATTTGTGTCTTGTATAACCCAAGGCTATGCCAGGGTCGATTAATATTTTCTGGCGTTCAGTTGTTACAAGGCAGCAAAGGCCTCTCACTCCCAAGGATTCTGTGGCCAAAATTTCAATTTTCATAGTAACTATCTTCTCTTTCAACTACGAAACACACTAAAAGCGCAAAAGCGACTGGTTTATGAACCGTTCGTATTAGATTTTCGGATAATGTCCGAAGCTCACCAATAGGCCCAATTGCTTGCCCGTGGCCTTCAAGTAGTTGATAACCTGGGCTCGGTGTTCGTCTGCCAATCGCTTTATGGCCTCCAAAAATCCGTTTCCCTTCTCTTTGTACACCAGAAAACAGGCCGCGATGATCTTGTTGCTTTGCTCCTTTAATACAATTTGCGTTCCCATTTTAGAGTGTTTCATTTATTTTGTAGTTTTCTCCCCCATCCATCATGACGCAATCCAGGGTACCTTCCATTATCCTAACCTGCCTTTTCCCGGTTGTCTCCTGTAGATTTAACCTGTTTTGACAGAAACCAATCAATCAGCCTGCGAGCTATACTAATCTTACCGGGAAGGGAAGGCAGATTGTCGGCAGTAAACCACCCCGCATCTTCAATTTCCAGGTCCTCAAGGCAAATCTCTCCAGATTCATAAGTGGCTATGAACCCAATCATGAGGGAATCAGGGAATGGCCAGGGCTGGCTCCCAAAGTAGCGGATGCCCTTGATGGTAAGGCCTACCTCCTCCTGCACCTCGCGTCGTACAGCGCCTTCCAGGGTTTCACCTGGCTCTACAAAACCAGCAATAACGCTGTGCAAGCCAGGCGGAAAGTGGCGAGCACGGGCCAGCAATAGTTCGTGACCACGTTCCACAAGGACAATAATTGCAGGGGAAAGTCGCGGGAACTTGAGAAGGCCGCATCGGGGGCACTCTTTAGCCCGTTCAGTCTGTCGGCTCTCCATGCGATGGCCACAGCGACCGCAAAACTGGTTTATCCTGTCCCATTCCACGATTTGCACTGCACACCCGGCCACCTGGAACAGGTCTTCGTCTACTCGACCGTAGAGGTGGCGTAATCCCTGGAAAGTCATGCCAGGTGGCGCTGGGGCTCCCTCAGCCAGTTCGACTGCATAACAATGTCGGGAACCCAGCCGACCCAGATAGTGTTGACTTTTGGCTTTTAATCCCAGCTCCTTAAAGTCAATTAGACAGGGAACGGTGACCGGAGATGATTGCGAATCCACGAGAAGCTCACGATCCTGGAAGGCAAACCACCATGCGGGTTTCAGTTGGTCCTTGGGAGGCACAACACCTGGGATAAATGTCCTTTGCTCGTCCATAATCACATATGACTAGCGGTCCTGATGCACCATGGGGATTCAGGGGGAACATTACTCACCTGAGTTCAGCTAAGGGGCCTATAATGTCGGCCTCAGAGAAACGGTCATGCACGGTATTGCGGTTAGAAGAGAAGCATATGAGCCATCAGCCGATACTGCCTCAAGGGCTCCGGAGCTTACCTTGATGCCCTGGGCCTTTAGCACCGTTTCTAAGGCAGTGACAAACAGCAATACGTTTTTCCTGGTGGATGAGTGACCCATCAGCCCAACGCGCCAGATCTTGCCCTGAAGATCGCCCAATCCCCCGCCAATCTCTATTCCAAAATCATTCAGGAGGCCTCTCCGCACTTTCACATCGTCTACGCCATCGGGAATGCA
>JAFDDT010000145.1 GCA_019310725.1 Deltaproteobacteria bacterium
AAAAAGGAGGAATACTATGAATTCAAAGGAAAAGGGATTGGAGTTTTATGACCTGAGTAATGAATTTGGGGACAAGGCCCCACTGTGGCCTTATTTCGAAGACGTGAAGATTGAGCGTGTGCATTACCACGCTAAGTCACGGGTGCTCTCTCAGAAGATCACCACGGTCATGCATTGCACTACCCATACGGATGCTCCTGCGCATGTTATAGAGGGAACACCCTTTATCGACCAGGTTCCCTTATCATCATTTTTTGGCACTGCTGTCATTGTTTCCATTCCAAAGAAAAAGTGGGAGGTCATTACTCCAGAGGATTTGGAAAATGCCGAGCCCAAGATTCAGAAAGGCGATATCGTTATCGTTAATACCGGCTGGCACAAGTACTGGGGAGATAGCCAGCAATACTTCTGTTATGCCCCAGGATTCTATAAGGAATCTGGCGACTGGTTTGTTGAAAAAGGTGTCAAGGGTGTAGGAAGCGACACGCAGGCCTTGGACCATCCTTTGGGCACGGCCATAGGTCCTCATGGAACGGGGCCCCTTCAGCCCTGGATTTGTGAAGAATATAAGAAAGAGACCGGCCACGAGGTGATAGAAGATTTCCCACTTTGGGAACCTAATCACCGGGCTATTCTCTCGCATGGTATCGTAGGATTTGAGAATGTGGGCGGGGAGATTGATGAGGTAACAGGCAAACGTGTAACACTGGCTGCCTTTCCATGGCGCTGGGTAAAGGGAGATGGTTGCATTGTCAGAATGGTTGCCATCGTGGATGCTACTGGTGAGTACCGTCTATAACTATCAGGAGGATTATCATGAAGGTTACGAGATTTAGTGAGTGCAAGAAGTATAGCCCGCCGCAACATGACGTAACCATACATTCCATGCATCTGCAGCATAAAGATATGGGGTGCACTGCCCCCTACTGGGTTGGATGTTCATACTACCTGCCGGGGTCACGTGCTGAAATGTCTGCCACACCCCTCGAAAAGGTCTACGTTATGCTGGATGGCGAGCTGACCATTGAGTTTGATGATGGCAAAATTGTAAAACTCGGGAAAATGGACTCTATTTTCATTGAAGCAAACGAAAAGCGTGAGATCCGAAACGAGACAAATGCAGTTGTAACCATGCTGGTGGTTATGCCCTATCCACCTGAAGCTTAGGGTCTGCTCCAAAAATTACATCAGAAAGGGGGAATATTTTCCACCCTTAACCCGGGCTATACGTTTACTCAACGCATGGCCCTGGTTTACTACATAACTATTGAGGGAGGGTACTACTATGCAAAAACCATATTCACTGTTTGACGTGAGCGGAAAGGTCGCACTTATCACGGGGGCTACCGGAGGCTTCGGTCACGCTGCCTCCCTGGGATTGGCAGAGGCCGGTGCAAAGATAATGGTTACTGGTAGGGCTGAAGAAACGCTCAAGCCCTTAGTTGAGGAAATAATAAAGGCCGGTGGGGTTGCTGCATACTCTGCAGGTTCGCCCAGTAATCATGAGGATGTAAAGCGGGTGGTCAACGACACGGTTGAGAAGTTCGGCGGCATCGATATCTTGATTACTGCGGCAGGGGTTAACAAGCCAAATCCCATCGTGGAACAACCCCTTGAGGAATGGGAAATGATTATGGATGCAAACGTCAAGGGGACCTGGCTGTATTGCAAAGAGGCAGGAAAGGTGATGATTGACCAGGGACGCGGGGGAAAGGTTATTCTGCTCTCATCTACCCGGGGGATGTTGGGTATGAGCAACTACGCCGCCTATAGTCCGTCGAAGGGAGCGGTTTCTTTGTTGGCCAAATCTCTGGGCTGTGAATGGGGCCCTCATAAGATAAATGTGAACGCAATTGCACCTACTGTATTCCGGACTGCTCTGACTCAGTGGATGTTTGATGATGGGGCGTTTTATAATAATTTTTTGAAACGCATACCCATTGGAAGATTAGGTGAGCCAGAAGATTTCATAGGGACAGTAATTTTTCTTTCTTCAAAGGCATCCGACTTTATGACCGGGTCCATCCTCTATGTGGATGGCGGTTATACAGCAGGTTAGGGGGAATTATGCCAGAAGTAGAGAATATTGCCGTTATCGGCGCTGGATTGATGGGACGCGGTATCGCCCAGGTTTTTGCTTGCTATGGTCATCCCGTGTGGCTGGTTGATACCGAAGAAAAAATATTGAAGCTGGCCAAAGAACAGGTTGAGAAAAACCTTAAACAGATGCTCCAACACGGCATCAGTTTCAGCGATGAAATTGAGGAAGTCCTTGACCGGATCAGCACCACCACGGACATGGTCCGTGCATGTGAGGGGTGTGATTTCGTTGTAGAGGCCGTGTACGAAAATCTGGACTTGAAGCAGCAGGTCTTTGCCGATCTTGATCGATTTTGTCCGCCTGAGGCCATCTTATGCAGCAATACATCGGTTATAGCAATCACGGAAATCGCTGAGCGAGCGTCAAAACGTGAGCGTATTCTGGGGACTCACTGGTGGAATCCGCCATACCTCATCCCGTTGGTCGAAGTTGTTCGTGCTGAAGAGACTACAGATAGGTGCATTGACGCAACCTATGACCTGCTTACTCGTGTCGGCAAGCATCCGGTGCGTATCCACAAGGATGTACCAGGTTTTGTCGGAAATAGACTACAGCATGCCCTCTGGCGAGAGGCATTTGCGATCATTGATGAAGGAATCTGTGATCCTGCAACCGTTGATGAGGTTGTATGCAGTGGTTTTGGTCTGCGCCTGCCTATCCTTGGCCCGGTTGAAAATGCAGATATGGTGGGCCTTGATCTTACCCTATCCATACATGATTATATCCTGAAATACCTCAACGCCAACCCTACCCCCTCCACTACCTTGAGATCAAGGGTGGAGCAAAAGCATTTGGGATTCAAGACCGGAAAAGGCTTTCAGGAATGGTCAGACGCAGAAGTCGCTGCATCCAGAGAGAGATTAACAAATTATCTCATGAAGGTAATAAGCCAAGAGAAAAGCAGATCTTGACTCGATGAATACGCATGCTCTGATGGAAGGACTGCTCATATTTGCAGGTTTCACTAGGAATCTGGTAATATCAAAGGAGAAAGAGGAGATATCATGGAAAAACTAATCATCACGGTTGCACCAACCGGCGCATGGCCCACGAAAAAGGATACCCCCTATGTGCCGATAACACCTGAAGAGATTGCACAGGAGGTATATAACTGCTGGAAGGCAGGGGCCTCCATAGCGCACATCCATGTGAGAGAAGATGACGAATCGCCTTCAATGAACTTTGACAAATTTAAGGAGACAGTTACCTTGATCCGAGAGAGAAAAGACTGTGATATCATTCTTAATCTTACCACCTCTGGAGGAATAGGCCTAACAGATGAAGAACGCATGAAACCCTTTGTTGAATTGAGACCTGAGATGGCATCCTTTGATGCCGGGACCATGAATTGGCAACACAGGACTGTTTTTGAGAATAGGCCCGATTTTCTCGAGAAACTTGCCCAGACGCAAAAGGAAAACAAGGTAAAACCTGAGCTTGAAATATTTGACGCCGGCATGTTGTACAATACCCTCTATCTGGTGGAAAAAGGTCTCCTGGAACCGCCGCTTCACTATCAGTTTTGTTTAGGGGTACCAGGTGGAACAGCAGCCACTGTTGAGAACTTTATGCATATGAAGAGTATCCTTCCCCAAGGAGCTACATTCTCGGCCTTTGCAATAGGACGTATGCATCTCACTATTCTCTTTATGACAATCATTACCGGGGGACACGTGCGGGTTGGCATGGAAGATAATGTTCTTTTATCAAAAGGCGTATTAGCCACCTCTAATGTTGAGTTCGTGGAAAGGGTGAAAAGGGTAGCGAAGGAATTCCAACGAGAGATTGCAACACCAGCTGAGGCCCGTGAGATACTTGGTTTGAAGAGGTGAGATTCCCTAAACCCTTCCTTCCCTTGTTAGCTCTTTGTATCAATCTCATTGCGTCATAAGGCATTGGCAGGCAGTAGCACAGCTTAGAAACTTGTCCGATTTGCATGAACGAGCACCACGGGTGCGGCGATAATCCGTGAAAGATATCGCAGGCACAATATAAATATACCGACTGAGAGGAAAATATGAAATCAACTATTGAAGACAAAATACTATTAAGATACCCAATACTCGCAAAAATAGTGTTTTCCATAATACTCTTTGGCTTGGACCTGATGCTGAAACGTGCGACAAGAAAATATCCGTCGTTCAAAAACCGTCTCAAAAAAAAGAATTTCATCGCTCAGATAAAGGTCAAGGATAATTCACAGGGTAGACACTTTACATTCAAAAACGGTAATATCATTTCAAAAGCTGGCATTCATCCCAGCCCTGATGTTACGATCGTCTATAGAAACGCCTGTCTAGCTGCCAAGCTCATGAGGCCAAATAGGGATCAGTTAGAGCAGATTAATGCCATGAAGAACTTTCAGATAGCGATGGAAGGGCCAGATGAGTTAACAATGTGGTTTATGGAGACACTGAGCCTTATGCTGTCAAGTGGCGTCGAATATGGAACGGACCTTGGAAATGGTGTCAGGAGATATACCAGTAATACAAATGGTGGACCGGTCTTTGTGTATGTGAAAGATGGTAAAATCATACGCATCACTCCTATTGAATTCGATGAAAGCGACGCACAGCCCTGGGCAATCGAGGCTAGGGGAAAGAAATTTACTCCACCGCGGAAGACTACGATCTCCCCGCATACCCTCGCCTGGAAATCGATGGTCTATTCACCGGACCGGCTGCTCTATCCCATGAAGCGGGTTGATTTTGATCCCAACGGTGAAAGAAATTGTCAAAACAGGGGAATTTCCGGATATGAAAGGATTAGCTGGGATGAGGCAACAGATATTGTTGCCAACGAAATCAAGCGAGTGAAGAGGGATTACGGTCCGGGCGCAATCCTGAACGGCAGTGGATCTCATCATACTTGGGGAATCCTTGGTTACTGGCTAAGCTCCAGGCCCAGATTTTTTAACTCGATCGGCTATACACCAGTCGTCCATAATCCGGACAGCTGGGAAGGGTGGTTTTGGGGTGCCATGCACCATTGGGGGCACAGTTTGCGTCTTGGCGCTCCAGAGGCCTATGGTACAGTTGAAGACTGCCTCAAAAATTGCGAAATGGTAGTTTTCTGGTCCAGTGATCCGGAGGCCACGAGCGGGGTCTACGGTGCAATGGAGGGTAGTGTTCGCCGTCAATGGCTCAAAGAACTCGGCATCAAAATGGTACACATTGATCCATTCTATAACCATACAGCGGCCCTGCTCGGCGGTAAGTGGTTGGCCCCAAGGCCGGCAACGGGCAATGCCCTGGCCCTTGCCATCGCCAATGTATGGATCATCGAAGATCTTTACGACAAAGAGTATGTCGCCAATAGGACTACAGGTTTTGAGAAATGGAAAGGCTATATCCTGGGAAAGGAAGATGGGATACCTAAAACCCCCGAATGGCAGGAACAGGAGGCTGGAATCCCTGCAAAAGATGTGAGGGCACTGGCGCGAGAATGGGGCTCCAAAAAGACTTACCTGGCTGCCGGGGGCATAACCGGATTTGGCAGCGCTTGCCGGTGTGCCACGGGAAATGAGTGGGCCCGCTCGATGGTCTGCCTGATGGCGATGCAGGGTCTGGGCAAACCTGGCGTAAATATGGGCGGTATGCAGCAGGGCACTCCAGTGGACACCAGTTTTTTCTTTCCAGGTTACGCCGAGGGGGGATTGTCTGGCGATATAGAGGGTACAGCTATGGCCGTTAATCTATACCAGCGTATGCCTCAACTGGCCACCGTAAATACGGTTTATCAGAGGGTGCCACGGCTGAAGATTCCGGAAGCAATCCTTGAAGGCAGTACCTGCGGTTATCCAACCGACTCTAAGACTATCGAAGGGCAGTTCTTGAAGTTCGATTACCCTGCCCCAGGTAACGCGCCCCTCAAAATGTATTATAAATATGGAGGCTCTCATTTCGGAACCATGGCTGAGACAAATCGTTATGTCAAGGCCTACCGATCCGATAAGCTTTCTTTTGTGGTGAACCAGTCCATTTGGTTTGAGGGAGAGGCCAGGTTTGCCGATGTTATTTTGCCGGCCTGTACCAGTTTTGAGCGGTGGGATATCAGCGAATTTGCCAATTGCGGCGGGTATGTACAACATAGCTTCAACCAGTGCAACCACCGCGTCATGGTCATGCAGCACAAGTGTATTGAGCCCCTTGGTGAATCAAAATCAGACTTTCAGATTTTTCTAGAGATTGCCAAAAAGCTCGGGCTCGGCGCCCCATTTTCCGAAGGTGTGACTGAATTCGACTGGTGCAAGCGACTTTTTGATGGCACAGATCTCCCCAAGGTGATTTCCTGGAAAAAGTTCCTCAAAAAGGGCTATTACGTTGTACCCGCTCCCAAGGAGGAGTTAAGGGATCCGGTCTCCTTCAGATGGTACGCAGAGGACCGGCTAAAGGACACACCTGAGCTGGCACCGTTACCGGCAGATTATACCGAACAGTTCGGCAAGGGGCTTCAAACCCAATCCGGAAAGCTGGAGTTCGTCAGTTCAAGCCTGAAGAGGTTTGACCCGGATGACCCTGAGAGGCCACCCATGACCAAATATATCCCTTCCTGGGAAGGTCACCATACCACGGAACTCTATAAAAGGTATCCCTTGCAGTTGATATCCCCTCATCCCAGGTACAGCTTTCACACCGTGGGAGATGGCAAAGACAGTATTGTGAATGATGTCAAGGATCACCGGGTCCTGATTGATGGGTATTACTACTGGATTGTAAGGATCAACTCTGGGGACGCTGAGGCTCGGGGAATCAAAGAGAGCGATCTGGTCAAGGTTTTCAATGACCGAGGCGCTGTGATCTGCGCGGCTCAGGTTACTGAGCGAGTTCCTCCAGGCACTGTTCACTCTTATGAATCCTCCGCGGTCTACGATCCTGTAGGAGAGCCCGGATACTCAGTGGATCGTGGTGGATGCGTTAATCAGTTAACTCCAAGCAGGATGATGATTAAGCAATCACACAGTATGGCAGCAAACTCATGCCTGGTGCAGATTGCAAAGTGTCAGGGGGAGGAGAGCATGAAATGAAAAAATGGAGTCTGATCATTGATGTAGAAAAATGCGAGGATTGCAACAACTGTTTCCTGTCCTGCAAAGACGAGCATGTGGATAACGATTTTCCGCGCTACTCACTGGCCCAGCCCCGGCATGGCCACCGATGGATCAATATCATGCGCAAGGAACGGGGGCAATATCCCCTCATTGATGTGGCCTACCTACCGATCCCGTGTATGCACTGTGATAATGCTCCTTGTGTCAAAAAAGCACAAAAGGGGGCAGTGTATAAGCGAGAGGATGGCATCGTCATTATTGATCCGGAAAAGGCAAAGGGTCAAAAGCATCTGGTAAATGCCTGTCCCTATGATGCCATCTGGTGGAATGACGACAAGGCGGTGCCGCAAAAGTGCACGCTGTGTGCCCATCTGCTCGATGAGGGGTGGAAAGAGCCCCGGTGTGTTCAGGCTTGTCCTACCGGGGCACTGCGTGTGATCAAGGCTGAGGATTCCGAGATGCAGAAGATCATTGAATCTGAGAATCTGGAAGTATACCAGCCACAATACAATACAAGGCCCCGTGTGTATTACAAGAATCTGTACCGGCATACCCGATGTTTCATCGGGGGGAGTGTTGCTGTTCAAGTGGACGGCACCACTGATTGTGCCGCAGGCGCCACGGTAACCTTGATTAAGGACTCACAGAAAACAGCAACGCTAACAGATGCATTTGGTGATTTCAAATTCGATGGCCTCGAAGAAAATAGTGGCACATACCGCCTTGAGATTTCTTATAGGGACTGGAAAAAGAAAACCATTGAGCTGGGCCTACTAGCTGCGAGCCTCAATGTGGGTACAATTTTTCTATAGGGTCAACGTCTGAGGGCTCTGTCCACTAAAATTCTCCCTTGCTGTGTCTCTCTAAGAGTAGTATTAGAAGTGCCTTTTCCAGAGGTAAACCCTGTGATGGGTTAAACTCGGCCGACGGACTGTGTTGTTTACGATAGGGTCTGTTGATGGTTGACGACATTCAATACTTAAGGAACATAGGAGTCAGCGCGCACATTGATGCAGGCAAGACTACTCTGACTGAACGAATACTCTATTATACGAAAAGGATATTGGCAG
>JAFDDT010000339.1 GCA_019310725.1 Deltaproteobacteria bacterium
CATGCAAGCGGAGATTTACGACAAGAAGGATTTTAGCGGTGTAAACTCAATTGCATCCTTCTCTATCCATAGTGGCACCTATTATGTTTAATCCGGATAAACAAGTAAAAACATTTGACAAATGGAGAGAACCTTAGTTAGTTTTTCGTTGTGGAGTGAACCCATAGATCTGGACAGAGGGTTCGGGATTTAAGACAAGCGGTGTTAAGTCAACCCCGGAACAGAGCAATTAATTTAGGCATGGCTTATAGGGTTTTTGATTTTTCAGCACAGAAAAGACAACATGGAGCATTTTATTAGCCACATGGCTAAGAGCCACTTTATGATGTTTTCCTCTATTGCGTTGGCGTTGATATACGGCACTGAAGAGAGGGTCTTTGGCTAAAAAAACAGCAGTATCGGCAGCCTGGATCACAGCGGTTCTGAGATACTTGCTACCCCGTTTAGACATTTTGCCTTTGCCAGAGTTTTCTCCGCTTTCCCGGAGTCGGACATCGATCCCGGCAGCGGCAACTAATTTTCTGGCACCCTCTTTCAGTTCCGGGTGAATTAACGGGAGCACTTCGGCAACAAGAGTGGGAGCAAGGACTTTTCCCACTCCCGGGATTGTGCGCAACAGTTTCTGTTCGGTTGAGAAAAACTCTTCAAATTTTTTCTCCAGCTCGGCAATCTGTTCCAAAAGGAGGTTCAGCCTTTCCACAACAAAGCGAATTTCCAGGGCCAGGTACTTAGTGCTCTAGCTCGAAAGTTCGATCACGTATTTTTCATATCCTTTATTATGAACAATTCATGCGGAACGAGCCAATGGGATTGATTTTTCTTTAAATTTTTCAAGAAGGTTTGATAAGTCGTTCCGAGTGAATTTCCACTCAAAGGGTTTGGCTATTTCTTCGTAGCATTTTTGGAATTGAATGAGTCGATTTTCAACCTCTTCCAACGAGTAAAATGAGTTAGGATTTAGAACCTTCCGCTGTATGATAGAAAAATATATCTCAATTTGGTTTAGCCAACTCGCATGGACAGGCAGATGAACAGGGACAATTTTCGGCCATTTATCTTGAAGTCTTTTTATACAAGACTCCCCTCGATGAGAAGAGCCGTTATCAATGATCCAGAAGACTCTTTTGGCGGACAGATATGGCTCTTGACACATTACCTGAGTTACAAGTCGGTCAAAAGGGATAATACCAGACTTGGATTCGCAACGTCCAAAGATTTTCGCTCGTTTAACATCCCAGGCTGCCAAGTATGTCAGGGAGCCACCTCTGTCATACTCGTGTTCTACCCTCATGCATTTTCTCGCTTTTGGTGGTTGGGTTGCATGTTTTCGAATTCTGGCCTGGATGCTTGTTTTTTCGTCAGCGCTAACTACATATTCATCCGGGCTCAGCGGCCTATTGAGCCAGAACCCTTGGTACAAATCAAGCACACGACTTGCTTTTTTCTCAAATTCAGGATCCCGGGGGAAAATCCAACTTCTGTATTGCCACGGCCGTATGGCATCTTCGTTCAACCAACGCCATACGGTAGCGCCGCTA
Source organism: Deltaproteobacteria bacterium (assembly GCA_019310725.1). Lineage (GTDB taxonomy): Bacteria > Desulfobacterota > DSM-4660 > Desulfatiglandales > B25-G16 > JADFWK01. The sequence goes on from JAFDDT010000339.1 coordinate 1,539, forward strand.
ATCTTAGCTACGATACCCCTTTTGACAATTTCATGTGCAATATCGTTTGTGCTGAAGCGAGACAGGGCAATACCGTTTTCATAAGGCAATTCACACGCAATGGCTTTTACCTGTACCATTACGTGAGGGGGGAAAATCAGGCGGACGCCCTCTCCTTGGTAGATCTTCCAAGCCTTCAAGTCGCTTTTCAAAAAATCTTCTACGCCATTTACTTACTATTTCTCGAGGCAATTCGAGTCTTCGACCTATCTCTTTGTTGTCAATTCCTTTTGCTGCAAGCAAAACGATCTTTGCGCGGACAACATTATAATACGGTAACGTATATTTCCGTACCATGGATTCAAGTCTTATTTTTTCCTCTTGTGTTAATGCGATTTTATATGGGCTTTTTCTGGGCATATTCTCCTCCTTTTTGTAAGAGAATATGCCATGAATGATTCCGAGTGCGAGGAAGCTTACTACAATCGAGGATGTATTTATCGTAACTTGGGTAAACTGCAGGAAGCAATTAAAGATTTTGACAAAGCCATTGATTTGAATCCAAAATTTGCGGAGGCCTACAATAATCGAGGGAATGTGCACCGTGAATTGGAGAACTTTGAGGACTCTATCAAAGATTGCAATAAGGCAATCGAGTTGGATCCAGATAATGCACGAGCACACCTTAATAAGGGTTATACCTTCTTCGCTATGGGTGCCTATCAAAGTGCAATTGAGGAATGCGATATGGCCCTTAAACTAGATCCTAAGATAACATCAATTTACAAAAATCGAGGGATTGCTTATCGAAAATTAGGCTATACCCAACAGGCTATCACAGATTTTGACAAGGCAATAGAACTGAATCCAAAAGATGCAGATACCTATATAAAAAGAGGAAGCGCCCACTTTGAACTCGAAAATTATCAGGAAGCATTGGATGACGTGAAATCTGCCGCTAGATTAGGACATAGAGGTGCTCAAGAGGCATTAAAAACAAAGCATAAAAGACACGGATGTTAAGATAGGTACACATAGAAAAAGTAGAGAGGCAGAAAGATTGATCCTGCCTCTCTTGTTCATACATTTCGGCGTACAATGGTTCCGCATCTCCTTCTTACTTTGATTCAGCTAGCTTCGCTTTCACTAGTCGAACATATTCCTGCGTCTCCCGGTACGGCGGTATTCCCTTGTATCGCCTGACCACCTCGGGCCCGGCGTTGTAGGCCGCCAGTGCGAGGTCGAGTTCTCCGAATTCATCCAGCTGATGGCGGAGATATCGTGATCCGCCGATTATATTCTGCCTGGGATCGAACGGGTCAGTGACCTGGAGTATCCGGCTGGTCTCCGGCATGAGCTGCATGAGCCCGCAGGCGCCTTTTGGGCTCACGGCGCTTGGGTCTCCACCGGATTCCACCGCGATCACGGCCCTGATGAGTTCCGGGTCCAGCGATGTCATTTCCGCTGCTTGTTCGATCCATTGATCCATACCTCCGAGGTCATCGATATTTGCAGAGCTGGACTCTTCAGTCTCTTGTTCCCGGAACAGCGCCCTGATGAATTCAGCGAGGCGTGATCCCATCAGACTGGTTATCAGGTGGGCCGAGGTCTCTTCTATCAGGGCCCAGAATATTCCCGCTGTCAGCAGGATTGCGGCTATTCGTCTTTTCATGATTTCCTCCTATAAAAAAGGCGGGAGCATATTGAATGTTT
>JAFDDT010000146.1 GCA_019310725.1 Deltaproteobacteria bacterium
GATACAACTTTCGCGCATACTCTGATCTGTTTGATTTCTACAAGGAGGTTGTAAACTTTACATCGATGCGAGCGAGGTTTTTAAGGGTATAAGTTGATCGGCAAAGCGCATAACAAATCACTTCACCTGACCTGCATTTCGCTGGCGCTCATGCAGGCAGGTGAGTTCAACCGTTAGGTGTATCAGCTATTCCAATAAAACCATCATAAAGGAGAATACCATGGTAAAGATTAAAGAGATGCCATACAGTGAGAAGTACGCTATGGTAGCGGATAATGTGAAGTTTGATAAATCGTTTCTTTACCCTTTTGTTCGGAGACACTTAGGGGATCAAACGGTAAATGAGCTTAAGGGGATCATGCAAAGCGGCTTCAAGCCCGTCCCAGAGGAAGCTTCGTTTGAGGAAAAGTACGAAGTGGCCTACGGTAATTGGATCTGGAGCGTGAGAAACATATTTCGCTTCATCCGAGAGCGAATGGGAGAAGAGGGTTTTCATCAATTCGAGCGAGCTGATGTCGAGGAGCTTATAAAGAAGAACGCTAGTCTTGGTTTGCTTCTTTTAAATCTCATAAGACTATTTTCTACCGGTACAGCCTTCACCATGACATGCAAGAAATTGGGATATAAATTTCAATGGCTAACTCCCTTCTCGATGTCTGAGCTGACGCGGGACAAGGCAGTGCTCGATGTCCCCCGCTGCAAAATACTTGACTTCGCGGATACAGACGACATCTGCCTTGTTGGTTGCCAGCGCATCTATCCCATGTGGATGGCTGAGCAGTTTAAACTGAGCATGACATGGAATAGACAGGGAAATAGCTGTACGGGTATTTTAACTCCGATGACTTAGTAATTTTTTCTCAATCTCTACAGGTAGCCCCACTTGCATGTTCCTACCAATGATCGTTAATTGATAAAGGTTCATTGGTAATGTGTGTGCTTGGACTCAAATTTGAATTTCAATCAAAACACAATATCACCCAAAGCGCTGCACCTGACCGCTATTCCGCTGGCCTGCCTGCCGTGCGGCTGTCAGGCAGGCGCTCCATAGCGGCAGGTGAGCTTAGTCATTGAACGCGGACGGGCGAAAAAGCCCGCCCGCCGGTTAACTTGTTAGAGCAACAAAGGGAGACAGTGATGCCTCAGTGCATCTTTACACAGGCATTCCCACAAACCTTGAACACAGGAGAAACAACACAAAAGGAGACTACGATGTAGTCTATAAAACAAGCCTAATTAAACCAAAAAGAAAGAGGGGGAGGTTACAATGTTAGAGGATCCAAAAATATTTCTGGAAAGTTTGCAAAGCGCGGTTGAAGGGTTTTCCAAGGTCGACAGAGAGACCCTGAAAGCGTTTGAAAACCTCAATGAAACTGCTCTCAAACCAGTAGCTCTGGACCGGAAGGGAAATCTTCAAGTCCGGGTCTGTGGGGAGGGCGCCGGGCAACCGATGCCTTTACCTGGAACTCTGATCCAAAAAGCTTGCGCTTTTTGTCCAGGTTATCCGCGGTGTTAGGCGTCGTAAAACCAAAGAATGCGTCAACTTTATAGGCTCAAATCTGACACACATCCAGTTAAGATGTGACGATTAAGGAGGTTCAGATGGATAAAATAATTCGCGGGCATATTATAGGCAAAGATAAGGTTGGCATACCCAATCTTAGGGTTGAGCTCTGGGAATCAGATGAGAAAGGCAAGCCTACAGGTACAAAATCTCTTCTAAAATCTGGCACCCAGATAGGAGGTGATTTTCGTATAGATCTTCGACGTTTGCCCCCCGATACGGAATTGCCTCCCAGCGCTGCTTTAGTATTTCGTGATATAGATGGCGTTGAGATAGGGCACATAGCTGTTACCTCCGAAGCAGTCGAAGGGCGAGCAATCCGGTATGAAAACTCTGAGCTCGTAGCGCCCAAAACCCTGGAGATCTGGCCGCAGGACTACTCTCCTTTAAAGCATATTCCAGAGACCTTGAAAGATCATCTCGTGCTTAGCCCACATGACGGATTGCCGCTAGAAAGCACACCAGAGGTATCGTACTTCGCTACATACAGTTACTTACCACCGCTTCCGGAATATTGGCCATGGCAGGTTGAAACGTGGGAGATACCTGCGGTAGAACCATTGCAGCAACCGTTCCTTATAGGCATGGAGTTAACGCATCGGCAGGAGTGGCATCTTTTGGGCCATGCCCTCGGTGAGCTTTTACACAGTCTTCCGCTAGTACCTGGTGAGGAAACGACCATTGAGATTCTCACATGGGATCGAAGTGTATACAAGCGTGAAGAGGAATTTACGAGTGATATGGAGCGGGAAGTCGAAGAAAACCGACAGTTCAAAGATAGTCGCGAAGTTTTAAGGGAGATAGAAAAAACCAAAAAATGGAAGGTTGGTGGTGGATTTAGTTTGAATCTCAAAATTGTAAAGTTTAATGCCGGTGGTTCCGTTCAGAATGAAGCAAAATCGTTGAATCGTACCACTCAACAGACAATTGTGGAAACAACTGATCGTGCCTCTACTAAGATACGTAGCCAACGCAAAACCTCGATTTCCTCTACTCGGGAATTTGGTTGGGAGGAGAAAGTTACCCGCAAGATCACCAACACAAACCGGTGTCACACGGTAACCTACCATTTTTATGAGCTACTTAGAAACTACAACCTACTCACTTCCCTTTCCTCAGTACGACCATGCATCTTCGTCAAACAACGCCCGCCTGTTCAAAGAGAGCTTCTGATAGCGGATCCATACAATTACGAGATGTTTCGCGATGCATTGCAATGGCTGCATTTCAATAGCCACGTTATCTCCAAAGGGTTACTGGACCGAAGTCTTTACAAACCTTTGGAACTGATCCCTGATCTGCTTGCTTACTGGATGCTGCGTCGGGGGGTGGCGGCTCCTGATGTTGATCTGGATCCTTTGATTCAGTCCTGTGTCCGAAAGCTAGTTACGTCAGTGCAAACAATAAAGGATGCGGTTTATCAATACAATCCTCCCCTATTTTCCTTCAAATTTCACATAGAGTCTTGCACCCCTTGGGTCTTTCCTATGGTGCTTGACAATGAGAAGAGCCTTAAAGCTCTGTTGCAACATCCGGATCCAGATGGGAAAAATGAGCTGACAGATGCCGTGAAAGAATACCTTGAAACATGGAATGAAAACTACGCTCTTATATCTCAGTATTGCCGTAATCTTATCGAGGCCGATTACTTTCGGAAGTATCTCTTTGATCCCGTAATACGTCTCCAAGCAGAATTTACCAAGTTGGTATATGGTCCCGCGCCAGGCGAGGAGCCCACACCCGAGCAGACCGCACGTATGCGAGATGTGGCTGAGGTAGTACGCTTGTTGCGCCACATCGAGCAGCATTTTTGGCACTACAGCCATCTCATCTGGGCCGACCGTGATGCCGACCAAAGACTACTTGATGCCAGCAGCATTCGACTGCCTGGCGAAAATGTTGGTTACTACTTAGCAGACGTAATCGAGAACGATCTCTTAGGTTTCTACGTAGATTATGCCATATTCCCACTCAAAGCTGATTTCATAACAGACGATTCATATTTGGCCTCGGTCATTACAGAGTTTCATTCGCTATTACAGGAATCTCCTCTTGAATCTGAATCGGTATTGCCCTCCAACGGTATAATGGTCGAGTCACAGCTTGGCGAGTACACGGCCTGCGAGCCATTCATCCAACAACACCGGATTCACGATCTGGAGCTGAAGGAACAGGAGGTAGAAAAGGAACGCTTGGAAAATTTGAGGCGCGAGAAGAAAATTCGCAATTGTGAATTGGAGAATCCGGAATGTTGCCCCTCCCCCAAGTATGGCTTCTTCCACCGGCTGTTTTGTCGGCTTAAAAGGGATATGGGGGAATAGACTATGGTCGATAGCGAGTTTCCTAACGAAGAAAGGGGCATTGGTCCAGGTGAGCGCGGTGTCGAAGAAGCCAAAGAGGCGACATCAACCGCTCAGATTAAACACGGTAAGGCCGACGTAAATCCGGCCGGGATTAAGCTCAGATGCGAGCCATACGACGAAAGTGTGTATTACGGCCCTGTATATACCGAACAGATAAGTCCGTACCTGGCGCGAGATCCGAATACCGGTTTGTATTTCACCCATGGAAACTGGATCATTTTTTTAGAAAAGAAAAAACAGGGGAAGATTTTCGAGAGGGTCACTTTTACTACACAGCACAAGTATGGCGTGCGACAACTAAGAAGGGAGTTTCACGAAGGAAAAATAGATCAAAGTAGATTCGTCACGAAAGAGAAAACTAAGTTTCGTTTGGATATTGATGTAGATGATTATGAACCAGCCCCGATTGAAAGGGAACTAAATTCGTGGGTAGACGCCTTTGGGCCGGCCCCACTTGGAGTTTACGGAGTTCCATCCTTTGAGTGGAAGCCAGATATCTACCTTCAAGAGTGGATATGGGAAGTTAAAGAGCATATGAGTTTCGGAAGGCTCTTTTTTAAAGCGATCCTCGAAAGACGGCCCAGCGAATTTAGGATTAGGCAGTATGCTGCCCTGGAACTGAGTCCGAGCAAATGGGATTACCTCGTCGATAAAAGCGCAGATCCGTACGATCGCTCGGTTAGAGGTCCATCACTTGATACAGGTTGGATGAAGGCCCCATAGGGAGAATAGACAGGACCATCGGAATCAGGGCTTCATTTTGGATAAAAGTAATACACGTGGGGTCGGGATCGGTGTCAAGGAGTCGCGGTGGGATCGGCGTCAAAACTTGAATAGCGAATGAGGATTGTTTGCTTATAAATTCAGCATGTTTGCCTAATGGTTTCAACCTGACTGCCAACAGTACGGCGGTTTTAGAAATGCACTGCTTCGCATCAAAGCAGCTGGCTCTCCAAAGCCTGTGCCCCGCAGTGTTGGCAGCAGGCTAACCCTGGATTTATGCCATAAGAGGATTCATATGATTGATGGAATTTTTGCCCTATCAAACGACGTGCGATATGTAGCTATCTACCGAGAGGGGCATCTCGAAACAAAGTCAAAGGAAGGTAGCATAGGTGCCAGTAGTTCAGATTCGGATCGATATGAAGAACTTTTGGTTAACCCGACACTTATCACACTTGCTGCACAAAGGGGCAATATTGACTGTGGCGGACTGGACTACCTGATAATTAGATATGGGAATTTTTTTCAGTTTGTCTTGCCTACAACTTGGGGCCACATATCGGTTTGCATAGATAAAAACGCTGATCCAGTTACCCTTGGGGCGAAGATAATATCTCTTTTAAAGGACGAAATATCGGGTGCATAACCTCAGTTGAGCTGACGGGAAGAAACTTGGCGCTTTTTCGTTAAATGCTGTGCTATCCTGATATTCATCAGGCCCGCAGCTCACTTCCGCGTTATATGGTTTGAAAATAGTCAGAAAAAACCGACTTTGCCCTCGCATATTATTCACTGAAAAGAATCATATCATGAAAAAGGTTTTAGTAATATCAGGCAGCCCTAGAAAGGGGGATAGTTATCGAGTAGTAAAACTCATTGAAAAAAAGATACACGATTTAGGAGATGTGGAGTTCGAATATTTAATGCTCAGAAAATGTAACATCGAATATTGTCGGGGCTGTCTGACCTGTATGAAAAAGGGTGAAGACCGTTGCCCTCTCAAGGATGACATTCAAATGATTCGTGATAAAATGCTGAATGCTGATGGAGTCATATTTACCTCACCCGTATATGTTCATACTGCAACCGCTTCTATAAAAAACCTATTTGATCGAATGGCTTATTATCTGCATAGACCTTGTTTTCATAATAAGTATGCTCTCACCATTACTACCACTGAGTTAAGCGGTTTAAAAGAAACACTGCATTATTTAGCCTTCCCGATTAAGTCGATGGGTTTTAATTTGGTTGGTGAAATTGGGGTGGTTGCCTCTGCTTTTAATGAACCCGGTCCTTATCAAGATGTAGTTATGGCTAATATAGACAGGGCAACGAAAGATTTATATCAAGGTATGATAATCCAGAAGCCAATTAATCCCTAACTTAGCGATATTATTTTCTTTAATAAACTAAAAACGAAAATAAATATTCATAAAGATAGGTTCGTTGCTGATTATGAATACTGGCAGAATAAGGGTTGGTTGGATGCAGATTACTTTTTTCCAGCTAAGATCAATCCCATTCATAAAATCATTGGTGGGTTGCCCGTGAAACTCATTAAAAGAACTTTGCGTAAAAAGCTGGGTGTAGAAGTTTATAAGAAATTTATTGGTCAGTATCCCGACAGTGTTTGATGAGAGATAATTAAAATCATATAATAAGTGGATCAACTCCGACACAAAAAGTTGGCGCTTTTTGTACAGGCTATCCGCAGTGTTAGCTGGCAGTATGAGGGGTTAAGCTATGGAAAAAGTGGATAGAATCAGTGCACATGATGAAGAAGCAGCCCAATATGATCAGCAAGTTAGTGAATACAACAGTTATGTCCATGATGCACTCTTTGGTATGAGCTTCGAATATGTAAATCCTCACGAGTGCCTGCTTGATATTGCAATAGGCACCGGGCTTGCCTCCCTGCCCTTTGCCAAAGTGGGGCTGGAAGTCTTCGGATGTGATGGTTCCACTGGAATGCTGAAGGTCTGTGAATCGAAAGCCTTCGCGAAGGAACTGAAGGTCTTAGACCTAAAAGAGATGCCATTACCTTATTCCGATAGCTTTTTCAACCATGTGATTTCTTGCGGTGTTTTCCACTTTTTTTGGTGAACTGGAGCCAATCGTGAAAGAGGTCTTGCGGATTATCAAACCAAGAGGCATCTTCGCCTTCACCGTTGCAGCGCAGACCTCTGACGAAGAAATGGCAACCGGTGACAACCCGCAAGGCTATTCAGAGACAATTACTCCTTGGGGTGTACCTATCTTCAAACACAGTGCTGGATACGTCACCAATCTTCTGCAGGCCTACAGTTTTGATATGCTGAAGACCCAGAAACTCCTGACACGAGGTGGGCCTGAAGATAGCGACGAGGATATGTTGTTTAAAGTTTACGTCGCACGAGAGGCAAGTGGTATATCCCCCTGAGAACGTAGGAGTCTCTGCAAGAGACTGGCGAAAGTAGCACATATAGAGTGGGTCGGACGCTCGTGCAGAAATTGCTTTACGGTTCGTGATTTTAGTTAAAGACTCCATTACAGGCCAATGACCCCAGTAATGTTCGGCTCGCTTCTCACCCACGCTTCGTTAGGCTTCACATGGAATTGAGATTTTCCCTTATTTGAGTTCAGATGGTTTCGAATCCATAGTTGCGGCTTTTCTTCGCAAAAGTCTATCAGTAAGGGAAAGACTATTTAAGGAAACAAGTTGTCATCTCAATGAATTATGAATATTTCCAGAAATAGTCTGTACCTGTTCCACAAATTTGTAGAACAACACTATTGATCCAGTAAAAATGCACAATTGTTCTTTATTCACAGGCACTTAAGAGATGGACTAATGCAGAGTTTTTTAGGCACTTCTGCCGCTACAGGCTTTCAGCTTGATTTGGGGGAACTTTTAAAGGGGTAAAGCGTCCGTTTGACTCTTACGTTCACTTGTGAAAACAGGGTAAGGCCTTGACAGCGGACAAATATTATTCAAAAATCCCTCTCAGGCGGTATTGGATCAGGGTATGGCCCGGCCATTGCGGGTAGATAGGCGGCGCTCCGCGCTGCCCGGTGGTGAAGCCGAATAACCCTATTTTGCCGGATAATCCGTTCCATGACAAAGCAGTTTCCGCCGGAAGCGCCGCACCCAATGAGCACGGAATAAAGGTATTGAGCCGAATACTAGGGCATTTGCCGGAACACGTTTGCAGGACGGCCGCCTATCGGGCTGCGAGATGCTTCATTTCGTGCTAATCGGCACGGAGCGCTGTCTATCCGCTCAATGTCTCGCACCCGTTATATTGCTCAACTTAATAGGCCCAAAGTATACACTCCTCTCCAATCATCTTCTATTGCTGTTATTAACCGCTCCTGTTTTAAAAATTAGGGGTATCCCCTTGACTGGCGTAGATACTATATATAGTGGATGGGATTTGGTTAGCTTACGGGGGCCGGAGGGAGGAAATGGGGTGGCAATACTCCATTCCCGCACGTTTCATTCACCCGCAGCCCATACTGGTGGGGTTTGGAGAAGCTTCTCTGATTCGCCCAGGAACTTGCCCTCCTTTCGAGGTTGGGTCCCGTCCCCTTTCAGGGAGTACTAACGAAAACAGAGTCACACTCCTCTGCCCCCATATGTGATTTATATCAATAATAGATATAAATGCAATGAGAAATTATAAAAAGTCAAAAGCACAACATCTTGTGTTTACGCCAGTCAAGGGGATACCCCTA
>JAFDDT010000147.1 GCA_019310725.1 Deltaproteobacteria bacterium
TGCCAGCGGATATCCGGTTGCCTTGGAAGCCAGGGCAGAACTGCGGCTTAACCGGGCATTCAACTCGATTATTCTATAGTCCTCTGAGTGGGGGTCGAGAGCGAACTGGATATTGCATTCACCGATGATGCCAAGATGTCTTGCGACTTTTATGGCAATCGACCTTAGTTTGAAATTCTCCGAGGCTTTTAGGGTTTGGACGGGAGCGACTACGATACTTTCACCCGTATGAATGCCCATGGCGTCGGCATTCTCCATAGAGCAAACAACGATGCAATTGTTGTAGCTATCCCTTACGATCTCATATTCCAGTTCTTTCCAACCTTCTAAATATTTTTCTACTAATATTTGTTTTGTGAAAGCAAAAGCCTTTTTGGCAAGTGCAATCAACTCGGCTTGATTATGGACGACGCCAGACCCCAAACCGCCCAAGGCATAAGCAACTCTGCACATTACCGGATAGGTGATCCGGTCGGCCGCCCTGACTGCTTCCTCGATTCCATTGACGGCTTGACTCACAGGGGCCTTAAGGCGCATCTCTTCTAGTTCTTTTACAAACAGATCCCTGTCTTCTGTCTTCTCTATAGCTGAAATTGGAGTGCCCAGGATCTTGATGTCCTGCTCTTGTAAAATACCCTTTTCGCTTAGTTCCACGCCCACATTCAATGCGGTTTGCCCGCCAAACCCAAGTAATATGCCATCGGGTTTTTCCTTTGCGATGATCTTTTCAACAAAATAGATATCTAAAGGCAAAAAGTATACTTTGTCGGCCAGATGATCAGAGGTTTGAATCGTGGCGATGTTAGGGTTGATTAAAACGGTTTCAATTCCCTCTTCCTTCAGTGCCTTGATCGTCTGACTGCCAGAGTAATCAAACTCGCCCGCTTGCCCGATCTGGATTGCCCCCGATCCTAAAACCAAAACCTTTTTGATGTTAAAGCGTTTTACCCTCATTTGCTTATGGCCCTTAGAAACATATCAAATAAAAATTCAGTGTCATCCGGACCCGGAGATGCCTCAGGATGAAACTGTGTTCCAAAAAAAGGTTTTGAAATATGTCATTTGTCTGGTCGTTGGTGTTGCAAAACCACTCCCGCCAGTCCTGAGGCAGGGTAGCAGAATCCACGGCATACCCATGGTTTTGGGATGTAATATAGCACCGCCTGGTCCCGATTTCCTCACAGGGTTGATTCTGACCTCTGTGCCCGAATTTTAATTTGTATGTGTCAGCCCCGGCAGCAAGACCCAAGATCTGAGAGCCCAGGCAAATTCCAAGGATTGGAATATTTCCGGAGAGCACTCTTTTGAGATTCTCTATGATTGTATGGCATTGTTTGGGATCACCGGGGCCATTGGAAATGACGATGCCATCTGCTTTTTCTTTTGGAAAGTCGTAGTTCCATGGAACCCGGATAACGGTGAGGTTTCTTTTCAGAAAGGCCCTTGTGATGCTATTTTTCACGCCACAATCAACCAGCACGACCTTTGTGCTGCCTTTTTCATATACAAAAGGTTCTTTGAAGCTCACCTCAGAGACCAGGTTCCTTTTGTTGGGGTCTTGAAGCAAAACATCATCTTTATCGTCACAGACAATCTTCCCCAACATGGTTCCATTTTCTCTCAGCTTCTTTGTCAGTGCCCTTGTGTCGACCCCACTCACCCCGGTGACGTGATATTGTTTCATCCATTCAGACAGAGATTTCTCTGCATTCCAATGGGAGTATTCTGTAGAGTAATCAGCTACGATTAGACCTTCAACATGGATTTTATCTGATTCGAAATAAGTGAATAGGTTATTTTCTTTTTTTTCTCCGGGGACACCGTAATTGCCTACAAGTGGATAGGTTAAGGCCAGTATTTGGCCATGATAGGACGGATCGGTCAGGCTTTCTGGGTAACCGATCATGCCGGTGTTAAATACCACTTCTCCGGCCACGGATCTACAGGCGCCGAACGTATATCCGGGGAAAATGCTGCCGTCTTCCAAGACAAGTTTAGCAGTGTGTCTCTTATGATCCATTATGTTTTGTCTTTATGTATCACCTAAGGTGGACTCTCTCCATTGATAGGGCTTTCTTTTTCTCAAAACCACATTATGTGCCTTCAGCCTCATAGCAGCGATGTTGATAAATCCTGAAGAGTCCAAGGCATTAAACCCGCCTTCGATCTCCATGCTGGAGAGCGCCTTATCATACAAGGAAATAGGTGATTCCCTCCCAATAATGGTAACATTTCCCTTATAAAGAGAGACGGAAACCTTGCCATCAATGGCTTCTTGGCTCTTGTTAAAAGCGGCCATCAAAAAATCGATTTCCGGGGAAAACCAGAATCCGTTATATAATAACTCTGAAAATCTGGGAATGAGGCTGTCTCGTAGATGCATTACCTCCTTATCCATTGCTATGCCTTCAAGGTCTCTGTGGGCCTTCCAGAGTATGCTCCCTCCAGGCGTTTCATAAACGCCTCTTGATTTTATGCCGAGATGTCGATTCTCAACCATATCCAGACGTCCGATCCCGCTTCTACTACCCAGTTCATTCAAGTAAAGAAAGAGGTCCAAGGGTTTTTCCTTTACTGTGCCGTCATCGGCGTTAACCACCGTGATTGGGTTGCCGTCTTTAAAATAGATGTCGATGACTGTCTCCCTATCCGGGGCATTTTTGGGCGATAAGGACAGCGAAAAGATATCTTCAGGCGGCCTATAGGCCGGGTCTTCGAGCACCCCGGCCTCATGGCTAATGTGCAATAGATTTTCATCCTCGCTATATGATTGTGCTTTGGAGGCCTTTACGGGAATATCCCATTGTTGGGCATAGTTGATTAAATCCGTCCTGCCTTTGAACTGGGAAATAAACCCCGGGTCTCTCCAGGGTGTGATGCAGAGGATACTCGGGTTCAAGGCATAGTATGACAACTCAAAGCGCACCTGGTCATTCCCTTTCCCGGTTGAGCCATGTCCGACGATTGAGGTTTTCTCTTTTCTTGCTATTTCGATTTGTCTTTTCGCAAGAAGGGGGCGGGATAGTGCTGTACCCAACAAGTATCCCCCTTCATAAGCCGCGTTCGCCCTAAGTGCAGGATAGATATAGTTTACAACAAACTCTTCTCTCAAGTCTTCAACATACACCTTCAAGGCACCTGTTCTAAGCGCCTTTTTTTCGATCGCCTCAAAATCTTCTTTTTGGCCTACGTTCCCAACAAAACAGATTACCTGGTAGCCTTTATTCATGAGCCATTTTAATATGACAGAGGTATCCAGTCCTCCACTATACGCCAGAACTACCTTTTCTTTTTTCAAAACAATTACCCCCCTTTCTTTAATCAAGTTTATAAGGTCTTTTCTAATATGGCGATAAATTCGTTTTCAATTCTCTTTCTGTTTTTATCGGTATCGACGACGACTAGTATGGTATCATCTCCGGCAATGGTACCGAGTATTTCCGGTACCCCAAGACGATCGATAATAACCGCCACACTGTTGGCATTACCCGGTGCGGTTCTTATCACGATAAGGTTATTGGTGGCTTTGATCTCATCGACAAAATTATCAAATACGGCTCTCAATTGGTCTCTGAGATCGCCTTCCGATGCCTTTTCAAGGATCTCATATCTATAACGACCTGGTTCTGCTCTCACTTTGACGACATTCAGTTTTTGGAGATCCCTTGATATGGTTGCCTGCGTCGTCTCAATCCCACTGTTCTTCAACTCATTGAGCAGTTGAATTTGATCTGAAACTTGCTTCTCAGAAATGATTTTTTTCAATAGCCGCAGCCGTATTGTTGTGGTATAATCATTCATAATAAGTGCATATTTATACCATATTTTAGGCTTTGTAAAGCATTTTCTGTATATTTTTTCTTTGTCTCTCAGAAATTTGTTATTTGCCCAAGAATACAACATTAAGGTGAAGCGAGAATTTCAAATTATTTGATGCGCTTCGCGGCTAACGCTGTTCAATTTTTAGGGTTTTGAGTTTCAGGCGGTTTTTGGCTTCAGTAACGTTTTAGAAGATAAGAGGGGACTATCAATAATTTTCCATTGGCGGCCAAGCATAGAAAGAGAATAATCCTTGGAAGCAATGCCACTTTTTCGACTCCTTGCCTACCAGGTCAGCCTCACCTTTACACCGCGTGCGCGCAGGTCTTCTTTGATCTGTTTGATGGTATAGGTTCCATAGTGGACAATAGAGGCAATAAGGGCTGCATCAGCCTTACCTTTTGTGAGCACATCATACATATGATCAATGTTGCCAGCACCACCGGACGCTATAACCGGAATAGTCACATTTTCAGATATTAGGGGTGTCAATTCCAATTCATAGCCTTGCTGCAAGCCATCAGCATCAATGGAGTTCAGGCATATCTCACCAGCACCTAATTCCTGTGCCTTTTGAGCCCAAGCCAGGGCATCGATACCGGTAAAGGTTCGGCCTCCATGAATCACTATCTCATAGCCCGATGGTATAGCATTGGTTGCTTTCACCTTTTTGACATCCATGCCAAGGACAATGCACTGGCTACCAAACGCAGTGGCCCCGTCTGAAATTATGGGAGGATTCAGGACTGCGGCGGTGTTGACACTCACCTTTTCTGCTCCTGCCAGCAAAACCGTGCGCATATCCTCGAGTGTCCTGACCCCCCCACCCACAGAAAAAGGTATAAAGATCTCCTCTGCCACCCTGCGAACCACATCAATCATGATGTCCCGCCGATCACTTGAGGCAGTGATATCATAAAAGACGATCTCGTCCGCGCCCTGTTCATAATAGGATCTGGCCATTTCTACAGGGTCACCGATATCCCTATTGTCTTTGAACCTGATGCCCTTGGTAGTTTTTCCGTCTCTGACATCGAGACATGGTATGATCCTTTTACTCAGCATAGTTACCCATCCGGATACCAAAATGTGTTGCTTGGGCTCATCGAGTTTTTGAGTGTGCCAGCCCTGTGGAGCCCGCCGCACTGGGGATCTCACAGAAGGAAGCCTTAACATCTATAATCTTGACCTTGGTATAGCAAGGGTAAACTTGCTCCCACAAGGTGAGACCTTTGCATACCCCTATTCTGCTGTAATGTGGCTTCGCCTTCTTATGTGTGGACAGGAGGGAAAATGTAACGTTGTGCAAAGATCTCCATGTATCGATCCTATAGCGTATCACGAACCTCTTTCAATCTCATGCATGTGCAACTCTTCGGTAATTGTTGCGAGGAGCAGGCGAAATTGCACCTACACCTTAACCCTGACTTTGTTGGTTAAGAAATCCTGCACGAGCCTTTTTGTGAAATAATTTCAGACTGTCAAGCGCCTCACCGGACCCAACCGAAACAGCATAATGTACAATTTATATGGGAACCAGTGAAGAGGTTTACAAAAGCACCGCCTTGTGTTGATTAAATCACTATTGCGGCGAAGAAGAACTAATCGGCAACCAATTCTGTTCTGCGAGACGCTGCCATGCCTTGTGGACATGGATGGCTTTGAAAGTTTTTCTCTTATGGGCATTCCAGGCAAAAATCCGGTCCACGGCCTGCTCCGCGGTCTGAGCAGATATGTCATCGGCCGCGGCAACCCAGTGCACTGAAGAAAGGAGTTCCATGCCGTATGGCGTTTCAAAACCCTCAATCAGTCTCCCCACTCTTTCGAGGCGTTGGAAGGCTTCCGGATCATCTGCCAAAACCTTGTCGGCCTCATCATTGGCACTATTGAGAAGGCGGATAGACGCCTTGACACTACGGTCTCCATATCCACGAATGTAATGCCCTTCTAATTGCTGAAGCACGAAATGGAGATTTTCAGCATACGGACCATACTTCTGCTTGACATATTGCAATCGAAGCGGTTCTCCGGCGACTTGAAGGAAATATGCAAGTTTCTGGATCTCAAGCAGGCTTAATCGGTAACCAGGAATAGCATACTGCTCGAGGAGCTTAATAAGAAGTGCTCTGGCACGCGTTAATGACGACTTCTTAGGGTCTATGGGCATTGATTCAGCCTCAGGAGTCCCTTTGGGTTCGAAAAGGAGCACCTGAACATCGGGCAATTGATCGAATGCGGTTTTGATTAGATTCCGGACTTCAGGCCATTTCAACCCACCATAGCCGCAACCCAAAGGAGGTATAGCAATAGCCTTAATTCCTAACCGGCGGACTTCCTTGACCAAGGCGTTCAGCCCTTGCTCAATGTACTCAAGCCTGGACTTCTCCTTCCAGTGCCGCTTTGTTGGGAAGTTAATGATGTATTTGGGGTTGATCATTCTATCGGTGGCAAAGGTAAACATGTGTCCAGGCTTAACATCCCCCTTTCTGCAAGCATTTGCGTATGCGCGGGAGTTATCCCTAAAGGCCTGCTTGAACTGGAGGGCGATTCCCTTGCCCATAATACCCACACAATTTACTGTATTAACAAGGGCTTCCACATCGGCTTCGAGTATGTTGCCTTGCGTAAGCTTAATCATGATTCCCTCCTTTTAGTAATACCAGTCCCTGTGTATTTGAACAACTGGTTGATGCCTGCTGTTCTCAACCATCCTTTTCACTCTCGATTCGATTTTTGAGTTTATGACACCGATTTCCGAAAATAATTCCCAGGGGCAAAAATCTTTGACTAAAAACTCCGCCTGTCGCCTGCGCTTTCGGTCGGGTAATGTTGGCGTATCATTCCAGTATCGCGACTCCATTACCTCCCAATCAACCTGATCCAGGTCATCCAGATCATCGAAAAATTCTGTAACTGTCATGGTCGCATGCCCATCTGCGAAAACCCACTCACTGCCGCTATTGTTGACAGCCTGGGCTGTTGTAACCAGATGAATGAGAGGAGCCTGTCCTTGTTCATATCCTTCGACATACCCCGCGTGGATTGCATAGAGCATTGGAGGACGTGGAGCGAAGAAAAAGGGCACATAGTCGTGCAAACATCCTCGAGGACCGCACGGAACTAATGTTCGTGCACGGCGATCTTGAATTCTTT
Organism: Deltaproteobacteria bacterium; assembly: GCA_019310725.1. Classification (GTDB taxonomy): domain Bacteria; phylum Desulfobacterota; class DSM-4660; order Desulfatiglandales; family B25-G16; genus JADFWK01. The sequence goes on from JAFDDT010000147.1 coordinate 6,973, forward strand.
CGTATGCAATATCAACGTGACTAATCTCCCGATCTTGCTTCTGGTTGAAAGATAGGCAGCCCCCTGACTGAATAATAGAGGACAGGTTAACGACGTGGGTAAGGTGATAAACTGGAGTTGGAATTGGAGCTGCCATATCAGCTATATTAACGTAATTTTAACCTTCTTTTGCTCTATAGGCAAGCTTCATGGCCCCTATATCCTAAACCTGGCTTTGCCGGTCAAAGGATCGTGCATGACGCCCTTTTTCTGGAGTTTGAGTTTGTCGCGGTACTTGTGTGTTGCTATTATTTCACGTAGTTTGACAAAATTCGGCATAATAGCAACATTCAGTTGAATAGCTCGTTTGCTCCGTAAAACGCTTGAAAGCATTGGAACCCCTTGCTCGGTAAAGGCATGGGGGAGATACCGTCGCCCATCTTTCCCCTTTGAGATCACAATCTGTGACCTCAAAGAATCGAATTCGTCCTGGTCAAGCTGAAACACAAAATCGGATGGGAATCTCTTGGACACCAAAGTCCAATGCCAAGGGCTGACCCCATTTCCCCATGAGATAGGTGCTTCCTGAAACTTCGGGATGTCCTGCCTGTCCCGAGCATAATCGGAGGGACGCCCTGAATTTTTCCAATATCTTATCCAGTGTTTGGGCCCTGTGCTCCACCACACCCCAATTATTTCAATTTTAACAATCTTACTCAAATAGCTTTCTTTGGAGATGGTGCATGATTTGGTTTTGCAATTTTTGGCTGGTGATGGACTCAATATGTTCAGAGATGATTCTGGAAATTTTATCCTGCAATTTTTCAAGCTCTGGAAGTATATGTTTCAGGTACTTTTCATCGGTCGGGACTTTAACCTCTTCAGATAGTCCTGCATCAAGCCATACCTTCAAATACCTTGCTTCTTCTTCGTTTGAACATTGAATGAAATCTTTCCCTGCCACTATCCTCCATCCAAAGAGACTATTGTCAATAATAGGCTCTTTCATTGGTGAAAAAAGTTTGACCTCTTTTAAATTTTTTTGACTCAGCACCTTTTCATCATAAAATTTCCGATAAAGCCCCTTTCCTAATTTATCCATGATAACTCTTGACACATGCTCAATATCCACACCTTCTCTAGTTTTTCGTTTCTTATCAACACTTTTAGCCTTATCAATTCTCGATTTTACGAGATCCACTACCGCTCTATAGACATCAAGTTGTTCCTCCTCTGTGAGATCGAGCATATCTCCCATAATAATCTTGTCTAACTCACGGCGGTCGGGCTTTACCTTATTCAAAGAGACCTCATCAGCAGATATGGTACCTATTTCATTCAATGTATTTTCTACCGATCTGTTATAAAGAGCTTTAAAATTCTCCTCAATCTTTAATAAAACCTCTTCTGCTATATTTTTGAAATTAGGAACTAAGATCTTTTTTGCCATCCAAACATCCATATCCACAACATTTATAGACCCTGTCAAGCCTCTGCCTGAAAGTTCATTGGAAAGTTCAGCAACTGTGCTATTTAGATAAGCAGCAAGATGAATGGTATGCTTTTTATCCTTAACTTTTACTGGAAATAAGTTGTCACTGCAAAATATTCCCTCTTCAGAAAAAGGCATAAGGAATCTATCTCCAATTCTTCTTGGATAAAAAATATTAACAGATGTATTTTCACCTAAGTCATACCATCTTGCACCTCTTGATTTGCAACTAACTGTCTTTGCAGGTATTTTGCCACCGAACTCTCTCTGTTCTCCTAATTTTATATACCTCAAAACTTTTTTCTTTTTTAAAGAGTTTTTATCTTGGTTTATGATAAGAATTCTATTCTTTAAATTTCCCCTTTTAACTGAAATACTTGAAGATTCCTTGAAAGAACGCATAATGTAATTTGGAATTAAATTGCCTTTATCATCTCTATGCATCCAGAATTCTTTCTCTATTCCCTTGGCCTGAATCTCATCTTCTGTTAAGTAAAAAAATTCATTAGCACCAGTTTTTATCCCAAACCTCACATCCGCCACATCCTTCAACTGCACCAACTTTCCTCTACCCTTCAACCCTTCCTCCCATAACTCTTTCTGCTTTTTTGGAAAGATTCTGAAGTCATCCGTCTTGTAGAAATCATCATGAAAGAGAATTGTCTCTATAAGATCATCGATGGCGTGAAGCCGTTCTTTTTCTTTTTCCCAAATGTTTTGGGCTGGTGGGATGAAATGCCGGAGGGGTTTGAAGAGATATACAAACCTCACCATGTTTTCATCTCTTGCCTTTGCGTCGTTACATTTTTCTAAAATAATAATGCAGGTATTTATATCAGCTTCCTCAAACCACCTCTCCAGTTTGGATTCAATAATTGCAATAATCTTGTAGTTCTCCAAAAAAAGTTCCTGAAGTCCCTTGCCATAGTCCACATCCATCCATGAGTTAGAAACAATAAAGCCAAATCTTCCTCCATTTTTTAAAAACTTGGTGCCGTGAACAAAGAAATATGCATGGATACCGGCCCTTTTGGAGATTGTAGCTAGCTTTTTATTGCCCATGTAAAGGGCCTTTTTTATGAGTTCATCTTTATATTTAATCTGCCCTGTAATTTCTGACATCTCTTCCTGTCTTGTATAAGGAGGATTTCCAACAATACAGTCATACCAACGTGGATAGGTAATTTCCTTCTCTTCTTTCCCGAGAGTTTTGGTTATGATTTTTCTCCATTTTTCAGGGAGATGGAACCCATCTTGATCTGCCATAAGATCAAAGAAATCGTGTTGGGCAATGTTAGGGTAATTCTCTGTTACTCCCAGATCATTGATGGCCAGGTTGATCATGGAAAGGTGCGCGGGAAACTTGGCAATATCAACGCCCCACAGGGTTTGCAGGATATCTTGGTGGGGGATTGTGTGATTCATCAATTTTTTATGTTGATACGCCCTGACAAGAAAGGTTCCTGCACCGCAGGATGGGTCAATCACTTTATCTGAATCATTTTTATGACAAAATCTAAGAATGATGTCCACCACATCGGCATTGGTGAAATATTGACCGAGGTTATGTCTCTCATCAGAGGGAATGAGTCTTTCGAAGATCCGCCCAATAGTGTCAAAACCGATCCGTGAGAAGTCATACCTTTTTAAAATATCAACAATATCTTTAATATCACTGACAACCTGTTTATGCTCCGGGAAGGCGATCTGATCTATGAAATCCGCAGAATAGATGGTCTCATAATCTATTTGCTGTATAACCGTGTCAAAATATGATTGGAGTAATTTTTGAAGCTGCCCGCCTGCCACCAGGTCGTCAGGAATGCTCAAAGATGCCAATATAGTCTGTTTTGATTTCAGGACCTGATAGAATAGTATCTTATTTGTTAAAAGATAGCCTGTCTGCCTGGCAGCCTTTTCAAAATCATTCTCATGCCCGGTGAAATGCCACTGTTGTTCAATAAACCATCTTGAAATCTGTTTTCTAAATTTCGGTTCTTTATGGAATCTATCTCTTATAATTTCCTTATAATGCCTTGAAAGGCGATAGATTTTTTCATGAAGGAGATAGATGAGGAGTTCATCTATAGGGAGTAGAGGTTCTGTTTTCTTACCAGTATGAACTTCTGAAAGTTCAAAAAGAAACTTTTCCAATCCTTTGATAATGCTGTTTTTAAAGCGTGGCTCTTCAACACTGTCGAGGTCTTCTATCCTGGAAAGGTCATAGATGCCCGCAATCTGTTCTGATTCATGGGCATTCCGGTTTACTGCTTCTGTCTTATACCAGATCAGCTTCTGGAAATTGGAAGTGGCAAAATATTTGGCTTTTCTTGTATTAGCTTTCTGTTGAGCATCTGTTTTTAGCTCGTATGCAAAGGGATCGAAATATGGGCGTTTAAACTCGATAACACACAGTGTATTAGAGCTTTGAGGGGATTCAAAAAGATTTACATCTGCCCTTTTTCGAGTCACTTTCTGGGTTGTTTCAACTTCAGCTTTTCCAAAAGGGAGACCTTTTTCTCTCACAAGGTCATCAATCCATGCAGTAACCTTCGCAGCCCCGGTCCACTCGGTTTTATGGACTGTACTATCAAAGGGGCTGGAAACGCTAATGGCTTTGCCTGATAACTTGGATCTTTTCTTAATCATTTTCTTCTAAGACCTGATTAACGATTCTCCTTGCTATCTCAAATGCTGCTGCTATCCGAATAATCTTCACATCAGAGAGCCCTTTTATCTCAAGAAATTTCTCCAGAGGCTGATTAGCCATACCTTTGAATGAGTTAAATTTTTCTAAAACCTCTTCCGCTATTTTCTCTGCTGGTTTTCCCTTAATGCCCGATGATATCAATATGGAAAGCAACTCAGTATCCGACAGGGACTCCGGTCCGAGTTCCCTTAATTTACCTCCTGGATGAGACCAGTTCTGCATAGCTTAATCTCCATACTTTATTAAATTAATGGATTGCATATTCATAAATCTCTGATGATTTTTCCGGCATAGAGCGGAAGCAACGCCTTAAGGGCTTTAAGGTTGTCCCCGTGGATAATGAGATTGTCATGGAGACTAACCTTGTCAGTAAGGCTTTTGTCCTTTTTTGGAATCAGCTCATGGTATTTAACGAGCAGATGATGGTTTTGAACGAAAGATTTGCCTTTAAACTGAATTTGCGCCATGGCATATCTCCATTTTTGAGATCTATACCTTTTCCAATTTAATCCATCCTTGGTGTGGCAACTTTGGCTATAGCAACAATGGCGTCCAACTTTTCCTTCACTTCTGAGTCAATCTTTTCTTTTGGAACAAAACGAGCCAGTTCATGAAAGTTTTTCTTATCCATTACGTTATAATGACCAAGCTTCTTGAAAAATTTCCTAAAAAGCGGGATGAGAAAATCGTCACTGACCTTTGTATCCTTATCCCATGGAGAACCTCTCCCGAGTGTTTCCATTGCATTAGTCATCTCTGCGATAGTCTCTCTCATAGCTTTTCTGCGAGATTCAGCATGGGCGGCTTCGAAAAGGGGCCCAGGGAGATTCTCCCGCCCGCTGGAAATCGCATAGGCTTCAAGGACCTCAGGGTAGCAAAGGTAATTTTCGATTTCTCGCTTGGTCCACATGTAGGCTTCTGCCCCAAGAGCTTCTAGAACACTTTTCTCAAGTCTATCAAATATCGCGATCCCTTTTAAACGAGGGAATGATTCCTTGAGCCCAAAAAAGTGCTTCCTCACTTCAGTAGGCTCATTGCTAACATAATGGACAAAAGGTCTTTGAAGAACACCCACTGCCTCCTTATGTTCTAATCTTTCAGCAAAAGCTCTTAAGATGGCTAAATCGGTTGAACCCTCCAGATAAAGTACCCATCCGGTTTGCTCTGCCTGATAGTAGTGTTCAAAGCCAATGTCCTTTAAGGCTTTTAGGACTTGACTTCCTCGATCATTGATGCGGTGTGGTTTGCCTACAAACGCAACAATAACATCACGCTCTGCAGCCTCATTGAGCAAAACCTCAGAATGACTTGCTGCAATAATCTGATTTCCGTTTTCCTGCGCAACATCCGTAAGAAGCTGATAAATTTGTCTTTGTCTAAGGATCTCCAAATGTGCATCAGGTTCATCGAGCAAAAGTACAGCTCCAGGATGAGCATACATGTAAGCGAGGAGAAGAAGGGTTTGTTGAAGACCTCTTCCGGAAGAAGATAGATCAAGCTTGGTGCCGTTTTCGCTATAAGTCATGACGATTTCTCCACGCTCGGTAATATACTCGGGGATATTAAGGCCTGAACCAAAAAGCTCCTTAATGTGGTCGGTGAGTTTCTGCCAGCGTTCCTTTTGACTGTTGTAAATCGTATGGCATAGGTTACGGAGGACTTCGGCCGTCCTTCCTTCTCCGACTCGCACATTGATCGCGCCCGGATCGAGTTTTGTTTCGTTTGCTGCCAATCCTGACATAGGGGGGAGGAATGCTAATTGAATATTATCAGCATGCTCCGGGATAGGCATTCTTTCAGGATCCTTTTTTTCTGACTGGCGAAGGGGCCTACAGTAGAATGATTCCTCGTTAGCGTAGTAAAATTCGAGACCGCATTTCCATGTATTATCAGCAGTTATCCCTTCAACAATGACGTCAATGAACACATGTTTTGTTTGTTGTTTTCCCTCAATTGTTTTAACATCTCTCACACTAAGCTCACGCCACAGAAGTTTCGCATCAGGAACGGGTACGGCTATCAAATCTCTTCGGTTGATTGTCACGCCCGGCCGTTTTTCAGGTGAAGTCTTCCCCTTCCGCTTTTCATTCCAGCGTTTGAGTCCAATATCCCAAAAGGCCAAGGCTTGTAGCGCTGTAGTTTTACC
>JAFDDT010000148.1 GCA_019310725.1 Deltaproteobacteria bacterium
ATTAAAACGTTTTTTGCCAAGAAATCTTGGCGAAGCGGAAGATAAGCGATGTCAACTGTTTGAGCCCTAAAGGCGAGTTTTGACATCGCCTGGAGCGAGCCTTAGATTTATCAATAAACGTTTTAGACCCAGAGAAAAGGGATTTTGGCAACAGCCTGTCTTATGCTGAGCTTATGTCAAACAGTAACAACGGATTATCTTGTATTACTTATCAGATACAGGTCTCGTGTCAAATCAAAACCGAGAGTTGAGGCGACCACACCTTCCCTTTTGCCATTTCTTTGGGTAACTCATCTCCGTCCTCTCAGAAATCAGCTTAAAGTCAACCCCAACAGACTCTTGCCGGAATCCCTTTGGGCAACAACCCACCAGCTATTGACAATCGCAAAGCTACCCCTCTTGGAAGGATGATAACCAGCTATTGACAATCGCAAAGCTACCCCTCTTGGAAGGATGATACTGCAAGTTAGTTGACCAGCTTGGACAATATCGCTACACTATTGTTCCCAGTATCTTTTTGGGCAACGAATCAGCCGAGAAATATGGTTTTGTTCAGGTGCTCGACGAATAGAGCGTTCGTGTGAGCTACCCTGCTTAACTGGAATCTATTGGTATCGTTCAAAAGTGTTTACATGAACCATAGTGAGTAGTCGTTCACGTTCTAAAGGAGGTCATGACTGTTTTTGAAAGGCGACATCTCAAAAAAATTCCACTGGGTCTTGCAGTGGTCACATATGTGGGGTTTACACCTCTGAAGCCCTGGGAGCCTTTACCTGGTTCATCTAAACCCCACATATTTGACCACATCCCTTGAGGCTTATAGATAGCGCCTTGAGAAAATGGGCATGACCTGATAGAGGTAATTATGTACACATTCTCTGACCAATATACCATTGAGTAGACACTTTTGAAGGATACCAACCAATTATGGACTCAATGAGTTCTTGTCACTTCATATGACAACACAAAAACGGTACAAGCCTGTTATTGTCCTTGACGTGGGAAAGGTCCTGGTAGATATCAATCCCACTGTGGTGCTTATGGAGCTCTCAAAGAGGTACGGAAAACAAATAGACCTGCCAGCGTCGCTTGACCTGGAAAAGCTCTTCTCACCGATATATGTAGGTGCCTGCTCATGGGCAGATATACTCAAAGAGCTCAACAGGGCTTTTGGTTTCTCCTTTGAGTCTGGAGAATGGGAGGAGCTTTGGTGCCAGATCTTAAGGGGCGAGATGCCGGGGATGAGGGAAGCGCTCGCCGAACTTAAGGGCGAATTCCGCTTCGTAGCCCTGAGCAATACAGAGGAGGTACACTGGACCCATGCGCTCAGAAACTACCCAATCTTTAAACTCCTTGACGGTTGGGTAGTTTCCTACACAGAGGGTGTGGTAAAACCGGATCCTGTGATCTACAAGACGCTCGTTGACCGCTACTGCGACGGCAGCTTGCCATTCTTTTACACTGATGACATTCTGCACTACGTTGAAGCGGCGCGCCATCTGGGCTGGGACGCCGAGGTGTTTGCTGATGCAGCCCAGTTCAGAGATGAAATAGAAAAGCGCCGGGCGAGCTATCTAAAGAACCCGATGTGATATGTTTGTTAAACCGGGCTCAAACCTTTGTCTCCACACAATTTCTTCCTGTTCCCTATTACATTCCCTTCAATCGAAATGGCCCTATTGCCTTCGACATGTCTTCCCGTGTTGGAAACTGCACACTCCTGTGGAATTTTGATGCCCCTGGGTACACAATCCAAATGCAAATGACCTTGTTCTCTCCTCTCGAATTTTTTTATTTGGCCAGGTCATGAAATATACCGCTGAGAGCATCATCCGTCTTTCCCTTGCGTCTTTTGGTGATAGGGACAACATCTTACTTGCAATCCCATTTCGTGTGATTAAATTATAGCAGTTTATCACTTCAGACCTCCCATAATTGAGTGCTGATGGTTTATGTGGGAGGTTTTATTTTTACCGCCTCACATGGCCAAAGCTTTCAGGGTCCCCTGGTCATGCCAGGGTTTCACCTAGTGGACTATTACACACTCCGCGTGGTTTCTCCGGTGGAGTGAAGAGTGTGTAACGGGAATTGGATCGAATTTTGCAAATATTTTTCTGGAGATTCAACGGGATTCTTACTTGAATTCATAGGCAGACCCATGTTATATACCCCGATTCAAAAAGCCAAAAAAAAGGGTCTTGGCTGGCGGGTAACTCCTGCTCCGCCGCCTCATGCTAGGCTGTAGAGGAAAATAAGATACAATAAAGGAGGTATGTTCATGGTTGATTGTTTCACGTGTCCTGCAACCGTTTCCACGAGAAGGGAATTCTTGATAACGGCCGGAAAAGCCGCGGTGGTATTGTGCGGCGGATTGGCCGTTTACACCGTCGGTCGTGCCTCAGGCCAGGTTCCCGACCTGATGCATGAACAGCTTCAAAAACTGACCCAGGAAGAACAGAACTACTATGTTGTCATGAAGGACAATCTGATAAAGAAGTATGATAAGGCGACGAGGTTTCAAAAAGAGGTCTTAACCAGACATTTTGATGAGTCCAGGGTAAACAGGTGGCTTGTCCAAGCCAGGAAGGGCTATGAATCCTTAATTCCCCAATTGCCTTATATCGGCGGAAAAGAAAACGAGTTCACCAGGTATCTGATGTACCCCTCAGGCATTATGCCTACGGTAAGGATCCTGCGGGATGAAGGGGTGCCAATACGAAAAATCGGCCAGATGATTTTCGAGATTTCAACAGAGTACTACAACGCCATTCACCCACTCGTTAAATGGTATGTAAGATCGACCTATTTTGGGGAAGAGAAAAAAGCCCACATGAAAGCGGCCGCTCACAAATCGCAACTTCGTCAGTATCCTGGAGACTGGGTTTTCGACTTCATGGAAGGCGACGCAAAAACCTTTGAATATGGTCTTGATATGACGGAATGCGGGCTCGTAAAATTTTGGAGCGTCCAGGGCTTAGAGGAATTCACCCCCTACCTTTGCTTGACCGACTGGGCCTTGTGGCGAGCAATAGGCATCAAGGCAGCAAGGACACAGACCATTGCCAATGGGGCAACTCATTGCGATTTTCGGTACATTAGAAAAGGCAAGGATGGACCATCGGGGTGGCCGGCCGACTCCAATCCAGAGTGGACTGGCAGGTTTGAGATATAGGGAAGCATTTTCAGATGTGATATGCACGTTGCCTGTATTTACCCTGTTAGCCCGATTGTTTCTTCTGTGGTCCTTCCTGGATTATCTTTTTAAGTCCATTGAAGAATTCATTTCTAACCATTTCTATGTGTAATGCTTCCTGATAACTAATGGAAACCGTATCTCTTGTAATATACCTTTTCGGTTCGATTTGTAATACATACGAATTAAGCTGTCTTTTCCAAAACCATTCTGCACATCCAAATTGAATGTATTCCGGGTCAATTACCGGGATTCTTCTTAGGTGCTGAAATAACACTCTCCCTAAATCACTGTTTTGTATACAGAGAGCTATATAGGCTATTCGGTATTTGACCCTCGCAATGCTGTCCGAAATTGGCAACGGCTCAATGTTTTTAGGATTCTCTTGATTCTTATGCAAAAAATGCCCATAACAGCTTTGTAAAGTAAAGCAATAAGGTAACTTTGAAAAACCGTCAATTATTTCAACTATTGGTGCATCGATGGTATTGAGATCTAAGCTGGTTAAGGACTCTTGCCTTTTCTCATGGTAGTGAGGATCGTTAACAAAGTCCTTTAATTCTGTAAAAGTCTCCAATGGTACGATACCTGTTCAGATGGCTTTTATTCTGCTTATCCGGCCAAGGGCCAAACTCACCTGCCGCTATGGAGCGCACCGCCTTTTTAGCCGGTTTCATGTCAAATGGCAACAATTTAGGTCTTTGGAAAATTGCACTAACACTAGAAGGAATGATGTCTTTTCTGGAGTGACTGGTGGGAGGGTGCTGTCTTTTCGGTACTTATCAGTGGGGGAAGCCGCAGGTCCCCTGCTCCAAAGGAGCAGGGGGCAATGCGGAGGGGGCAAGTATCCCCCGCTAGTAAGTGGCTGAAAAGACCAGCCCGGGAGGCTTGGAACGAAAGAGAAGGCATCATTCCCTTCAAAAATCATCGATTATTTTCAAATACCTAAATTGTTACCCCAAATGATAGACTTCACCTATCTGTAATGCCACAACCTTAATATGAGATATTGCCTCTACCTTTTCCTTAAATTCTTGAGGATCGGCTTTTGACCGATGCATGGGAATGACAACCTTTGGTTTAATTGCTATTGCAGCTTCAACAGCCTCTTTGATATCCATGGTATACGTTCCTCCAATAGGAAGTAATGCCATGTCTATGTCTCCAAATTCTCTCATCTCTGGTATAAAATCGGTATCCCCAGCATGATAGATAGTATTGGTTCCTATGGTTATCAGATACCCGACACCATATCCTTTATGATGAACCTTTCTCGTAGAACTCCCTCGTTCAGTATTGTAGGCATCTACCGGTTTTATCTTTATATCTCCAAAAATCATCTCCTCTCCTGGCTCAATAACCTTTGTGTCTTTACCTAACCTAAAAGGATAGAGACCGATCCTGAAAGGTCGGACTCTATCCTTATAGGTTAGGTGCTGTTTGCCTTTGTTTGAAGAAGATCGAACCACTTCTGGTCTGCCAGAACCGAGGAAGTTTCGACTTGACGTCCGGGAATAGACCAATATTTTTTCAGCAACCGATCCTTCTCTTCTGGGGAAACTAGTCGAAACCCGTTTTTCTCATAGAAACGAATCGCCCAAACGGCATCTGCCCAAGTGCCGATTAAGATCGGTCGATCGGTCTGCCTGCGAAGCTCGGATAATAATTTTTCTCCAACACCCTGATTTTGTCTAGCCGTGCGGACATAGGCATGTCTGATGAGAGTCAACTCTTGAAGTTTTTGAATGCCCATCACACCAATCAACTCGTCAGCTTCTTCATATCCCCAAAATACCACACCATCATCGATTTCATGCTTCAGCTCATCTCTAGACATGTAGGGGTCTTTCCAACGGTCCTCGGGGATAATACCATTGTATGCTTCTGCAGCCTCATTGATAATGGAGTAGATAATTTCAAAATCGCTATTGTCACAGATTCGAATCATGATATTCCTCTCCCAAAAATCGAACGTCACCTAAGGCTGGAACTAAGCTGCGGCCTAAATGAATACTAATCTGGCAAGGCCTTTACGCTAAACCGCGGACTACCAGCCGCTGTGCCGCGGCGAAGCTCCAAAGAGCGAAGACTGGTCAGCTCCACTGATCTGTTATTCCAAGCTATTCATAATGGGTCCACATTCGAATAACCTTGACCACTTTTTCACCATCAAGAATTTGGTAGACTAAACGGTGCTGTATATTTATTCGGCGGCAATAGGCTCCCGATAAATCGCCTATTAGCTTTTCAAAAGGTGGGGGTGTCTGGTAGGGATTTTCACGCACGATGTCCAGCAACTTTTCAGCTTTCGATTGCAGACCGGCAGCAGATAATCTTTTAGCGTCTTTTTGAGCCTGTTTGGTGAATACGACTCGCCACATTACCAATCAAGTTCCTCAGAGCATTCCTCGATTGGGGTGGCTAATCCCTCCCGAATTGATTCCCGCATACCGGGAACATTCAGCAGATAAAGGGTCTCCTGTATGGATCGCCAATCATCCTCTGAAATAAGCACTGCGCTGCCTCGCTTACCTGTTATGACAATTGGCTCGTGGGAAGACGCTGCTTCTTCAATGAGTCGATAAAGCTTTGATCTTGCCTCAGTTGCTGTTAAGGTTGGCATAATCGACCTCACGTGTATTAGTTAGAATATCTGAATGGTACGTCATAACGTACGCTTTGTCAAGAGTGAAATGTGTGTGTAGGTTTTACCTATGTTTCCCCTTATTTGATTTTTCTTGCGAGTTCTCTGCCTAAGGCAGTACATCTTTTCCTGGCGTCATCTCCGATGGGGCGGCCGCTTCCAACCATCTCTCCCACCTGCTCGAAGAACCGATTAGCAAACTGCTCGAGGACCTCTCTCACCTTTCCACCTGTCCCATGGGAGTAGAAGAGGGCGGCCGGCTTCCCCTTAACAGGCTCACCCGCCTGGTCCCATTGGTAGATATCGTCGAAAAACGTCTTGATCGTACCGGCAACATAGGAGAAATAATCGGGTGTGCCTAACGCAACCGCATCGGCATCAATAAACTCTTGTAGCGTGACACGGTGCTCGTTTGTGTTAATAAGCACAACCTCCGCGCCATCCTCTCGCGCGCCCTCGGCGAGAGCTTCGGCGAGAATCCTTGTATTTCCGAACTGCTGGCTGTGGTAGATAACCAAGATCTTCGCCATAACCGTCTCCTTCCACATGTCTTGATAGTTGGTTCAATGCTCAATGGTCTAACGGGGAGCATTGTTTTAAAGCGGCACATCCGTGCAGAAGTTGCACAGCTAATCAGATGCAGGCTTCTATTTCAACTTCTTATCACTCTAAACCTGCATTTGTAACAAATGGAGTCTTTAACTAAAATCACGAGCCATAAAGCAATTTCTGCACGAATGTGCCCCTCCAGACAAAACACAAGATAAGAGTGGCCGTTGGGGTGAGTCTTTTACAGTTATGACCGCTGAAAGAAGAGGTCATCGTGGCAGGAACAAACATCCGATCCCGAAAAATGTCAAAAGTAAAGATTTGACCTCATAAATTTACCAAAAGAATGAAGCTTGGCCATTAGATGTTGTTATCAAAAACAAACTATCATCGGGTTTGGCTGCACCATCTGTTGTAAGAATGAAATTGTTCACCCTTGATAATAGGTTTATTCTCAGAAAAATAGGTCATTTATCAAAAGCTGACCAGACCCAAGTCAAACAAAGCCTCTTAAAAATATTCGATTATCTCAATAAATGAATCCAACGCCTCGGTTCAGCGGTGCCGCTTGTCCGCTTCCGCTGGTCTTATTTCACGCTTCTAATTACAACAAAAGAGCCCTTCCCATAACCATCCAGAACGTTTTTTTTCGATTTTCCAGGAATAAGTGTTTGCTTAATTTTCACAGTCCCAAACCCTGCTTCTTTGAGGTATCTCAACACTTCTTGTGTGGAGAAGAAAGTGGCATCTTTGTAAAACTTGCTTTTTTCACGTTTGTCCGCATACTGTCTGCCCAGTTCGCTTTCTTTGTCTACAAATCCTACAATGATGCACCCGCCGGGTCTCAATACCCTGATCGCCTCCCTCAAAGACCTAACAACATCATCAACAAAACAGATGGTCGTTACCAGCAGCACGAAGTCAAACTCGCCATCGGAGAAAGGCAAGTCCTCTGCTACCCCGCGATAGACGCTGATTCCCCGCTTTTCTGCTTTAAGCGCCATCTTTTCTGAGGGCTCAACCCCGATTTTTATTCCAAGTGGTGCAGCGAATTTCCCGGAGCCGACACCCACTTCCATCCCTTCCGATCCTGGCGGAGGAATAAGCTGGCGGATGGCTTCCAGTTCAGCTTCATACAGATCAAAGTTCTTCTTGAACCATTCGTCATATGCATCGCTGTATTTTTCAAATGACTCAGTTTTTGGCATACGAAACTCCACGACAGCTTACGATTTCCAGGCTAACGCTATTGTATCAAGATTGTATCCCTTGCTTTTCAGCTCATAGAAACGTTCAAATTTCTCTTCCGCCTCTGCAAGCACCTCCATCACAAAGCCACTATCCCCCAATATTCGATGATCGCTCTTGACTCTATCCTGACCACTGAAACGAGCATCCTTTACAGCCTGCCATCCGCCGAGGCTCCGTATCAAGCCACCCCCTACAAGCTCCGGCCGCCTTCCCTGTTCAATGCCCGCTTCCATATACTGAAGGTACCGCTTTCGGGCCTCAAAATACTTATAACGTTTGCGTTAAGACGCTTCGGAAGCCGCGCTCGGCGTGGGTTTCGAAGTCGCTTCTCGAACGCTTTGTTCGGCAGTTATGGTGTCCTTGTTGTATCATCGGACGAATTATCGTTCTGATTCATTAAGTTATTCATGGCAGCTGGAAGTCTCCTCATACGCAGGAGAACGTGGGCAAAGTGGAACAGCCAAGTTGCAGCCCCGAGCGCAATAACGCCCAAACCTGTGGCAGCTCCTGCCCATGTGCCAGCGAATACTCGTGCCACCAATCCGCCCAGGCTGATCACGATTCCAAGGAGAATGACGACCATACCGAGTGCGTTCAGAAAAACATAGGGGTCAAACCTACACTATTCACAGTTTTAATTTCTTCTTTAAAATAGCGACCTTTTTGCTTAATTCTTTGTTTCTTTTCAATTTATCAGAAAGCCTGTGGCTTGTCTGAGACACACCTGAT